>JAHBVV010000004.1 GCA_019637335.1 Candidatus Hydrogenedentota bacterium
GACTGCTGGACGAATAACCCGAAGAAAAACATCCGTCCCGTTCCCGTGGACGTTTGCACCGCGGGTTACTTCAAAGAGATCACCTCTAAAGGTGGCGGCGTGGTTCTGCTCCACGACAAGAACATCAAGACCGTCGAGCTCAGCGCGAAGCTGATCCCGATGCTCCTGAACGCGGGTTACACTTTCGTGAACCTCGACGACGTTCGTTCGCTCGACAAGTACGAGTAGTTTCTAGTTAGTTACGACCGTTTTCTGATGAAGCCGCGCCGGTCTCCGGGGCGGCTTCGTTCGTTGAGGGCTGCCAGTAGCAGCGGGTGTTCTCGTCGAGCTGGCAGTTCTGCGCCTGACGGAAACCCTTCGAGTTCATGATCGCGAGGAGTCGCGTATTGAAGTTCGGGTACTGCCAGCCTTGTTCGGGGTGCTGGGGTTGACCTTCGCTCATGCACTGCAGTTTGCGCATCTGGATGAGGGCTTCGCTTGAGCGCGTCTCGGGATTGCGCTGGGCCTCGAGCCATGAGCCGAACACTTCGGAACCGAAGGCGTCGGCGAACTCCTCTTCGGTCGCGCCGAAGCACTGCGCGGGATACTTCTTCGGGTCCGCGAAGCCGCGGATGTGGGGAGCGGCGTTTTTGTCGCGGGTGTTTTTGGCTTTCTTCGAGGATTCCTTCGCGACCATTTTGTCGAAGATCTCGGTGTTCTTATGCTGCAGGCAGCGCTGGACGTCCGCGAAGACGGGGGCGATCTCGGGGCGCGCGTCGGCGGTCTTCTTCAAGAGTCCGCAGGCTTCGAGTTTTTTGACGACGGGCGCGGTTTTTCGGTCCAGCACCGCCGTGGGGAAAATCATCGTCGTCGTTCCGGTTTCGGCCAGCAGATAAAAGGCGATCTCTTTTTGCTCGCGGGTGGCGCTGCGGCCCAGGCATTTCTCCATCGCTTCGCCGGTCTGCTGCGGTTCTTGCGCGAGGGCGGCGCCGCCTTTTTGGTAGGTGTCTTTCGCGAGCGTGCAGGGGCTGACGACGTGACCGAGCTCGTGCGCGAAGATGCTGGCCCAGGCGCCGGGCGTGAGTCGCAGCGAGGTGGCGCAGGCGACGACCGAGTGGGACGAGTCGTCGTAGAAGGCGTTCGGCGTTTCCTCGGGATGGGGGCGCGGCGGTTTCAGTGAGGTCGTCATGGGATTACGGGCGTAGGCGCGGACGCCGGGGGCGATTTTGCGGTTGCTCGGGCCTTGGCAAGAGGGATCGTCCTCGGGCGCCTCACGGAAATTCAGCGAGTCGAGTCGGGCGAGGATCGCTTGGGTGCCGGGGTCGTCTTTCGAGCCGCGCGCGAGGATGAGGGCGCGGGCGCGTTCTTTGATCTCGGTGACGATGATTTTCGAGTTCACGGGGTTGCCGTTGTCCAGGCGACGGAGGGCCGCGCTGTCGCATTGACCGGCGATCCGGTCGGGGCTGCACTGCGCTGCCGCCGTCGCGGTGACTGTTGCGAAACTTGATAACGTGAGCGCGCCCAGAATCAGGGCAAAACTCCCTTTCGAAAATGTGGTGAACGGCGTTTTTGCTTTCATGACGAGCATTCAAGATTGCAAGGGTGGGGCTTGCGGCGTTTCGGCGAGGGGCGCGTGTTTTAGAGGAGAGTTCTCAGAATGAGACAAGTGCACACTCTCTCCACCTTTACCTGAACAGGTGTCGATGCGTTGGTAGACACCCCTCGCGATAAATCTTGAAATGGCGGCGGGGTTCTAAGAGAAACGCGCCATGAAATTGAAGCGTGTTTTGTTGGGTTGCGTGGTGATGGTTTCGGTTTTCGCGGGCGGCGGGGCGCGGGCGGCGCTGACCCCGGAGCTGCAGATGTATCTGCGGTCGTCGTCGGGCGCGAACGGCGTCGGGGGCGCGCAGGAGTGCATCAACAATCCCGGTGCGTGGGGGAATGAGTTCCGGCTGGGGAACGAGTGCGCGACCTACGGGGAATTCGGTTTCGGCGCGTGGGTGCTGAAGCCCGCGCAGGACGGCGATCCCTTCTTCCGCTTCTTCGCGAACTTCGCGGTGGTGTACGACAACCGCACGGACTGGGAGGCGCCCTCGGTGCCGACGGGCGGGGGACTGCGCGGGGGTAACGTGTGGGTCATGCGGGAGGTCTACTCCGAGGGTGGGTATTACGCGGGGGCCCCCTTCACGGCTTGGGCGGGGGGGGGCGGGGGGGGAGGGCGGGGGAGGGGGGCTGGAGCGGGGAATGGTCGCTGCGCCGGGATGCGCTCCGGCGCGTGCTGATGTTCGATATGGAGATCGTGTTCCACACGTACGTCGAAAGCCTGATGGGGGCGGTGGAATCGGCGCGCAGTGAGATCCAGCAGTATGCGGCGGAGCTGGAGCGGAGCGTGGCGGAGTTGAGCGAGCTTTCCCGGCGCGACCCGCTGACGAGCCTGCTCAACCACCGGGCCTTTATCGAGGAGCTAAAGCGCGAGATTGCGCGCGCCGAGCGCGAGGGCCGCGCGCTGAGCCTGGCCTATATCGATCTGAACGGCTTCAAGGAGGTCAACGACGCGCGGGGCCACCAGGCGGGGGACCGGATCCTCCGGGCGGTGGCGCGCCTGCTGGTGGAGAACACGCGCGCGTCGGACATCGCCTGCCGCTATGGCGGGGACGAATTCGCGGTGATTCTGCCGCAATGCACCACGGCGCAGGCCCGGCAGGTGTGTGAGAAGGTTATGGCGGAGATCCAGTCGCACAGCCTGGACGGGGTTTCCTTGAGCATTGGCATCGCCGAGAGCGCGCCGGGTTTCCGGCTGAATATGGACGACCTGATCACGGCGGCGGACACCGCGATGTACCGCGCGAAGGACCTGTCGCGCCGCACGCCGGGCAGCCACCTGCTGCTTGCGCCGCCGCCGGCGCTTTGAATAGAGTGGCGGTGGATCGACCGGACCGAATGACGCCAACGGAAGGAGTTCTGCCGCCCGATGAAACACTGCTGGGGATTGCCCGCCATTCGCTATGCCGCCGTGAGTGGCCTTTCCGAGGAGCGCACGGCGGATCTCGTGGTCAGCGCCGGAATCCTGGAGGCCATCGGCGATCGCCTGCCGCTGAAAGCCGCCGCCGTGCACACGATCTCCGAGGCCACCATCGCGCACTGGGAGGCGCTGGTTACCGCGCTGAAGGGCGAGGTGATCTACGCGATCGGCGGCGGGCTGGCCGCCGACGCCGCAAAATTTGCGTCGCTCAAGGCGGGAAAGCCGCTCATCTGCATTCCGGCGGCCATCTCGGTGGACGCCTTCCTGACGTGGGCCTCCGGCTACCGCGAGGACGGATGCGTCCGCTATATTGAGACCCGCCCGCCGGATGAGGTGATTGTCGATTTCGAGCTGATCGCCGCCGGCCCCCTGGGCATCCGGTCCGCGGGCGTCACGGATGTCCTGTCCATCGCCACGGGGCGGTGGGACTGGAAGTTCGCGCACGAGGCGGGACGTAATCCGGACCATATGCCCTACGACCCCGCCGTGGACGCCATGGCCGCGACCATCGAGGACGCCTGCCTCGCCTGCGCCGCCTCGGCGGGGCGCGGGGAGCCGGAGGGGCTCCGCCGCCTGGTGGAATGCCTGGCGATGGAGGTCCAGCTCTGCAACCTTATCGGACATTCCCGCCCGGAGGAGGGGAGCGAGCACTACTTCGCCTACGCCGCCGAGAGCATCCTCGGGAAGGGCCTGCCGCACGGCGATCTCGTCGGCCCGGGCATCCTCGTCATGGCGCACTTCCAGGGCCAGGACATCGCCCCGCTCAAGGACGCCATGCGCGCCGCGAACGTCCCCCTGACCAACATCCCGCCGGACGCCATCCGGGAAATCCTCCACATGCTGCCCGCCTACAGCGCGCGACACAACATGCCCTACGGCATCGCGCATACCCTCACGCCCGACCAGATCGCGGCCTTCGACCCCGGCATCCTGGCCTGAGGGGCCCCCTGGGGCCCGGGGCGCCGGGAAGGGAGAGCCGACCGCCGCCGGGAGAGCGCGGGGGACCGGGCCGCGCGGCCGGCAGCGACCCACGGCCCGCCGGGGCGGACTCCACCCCGTAGCGCGATGCGCGACCCCAACCCGGGTCGCACCGCCGGCAATGGCGCGCCTCCGAGACGGCCCGGCTCCATCGCCAGGTTGGGCCCTGGCCGGAGCGGCGTCAGTATCCCAACCTCAGCACCGCCAGGGAGCACCCCGGAACCCGCGGCCATCCCGCCAATCCACCGGCACACCGCCAGGGGGCACCCCGGAACCCGCGGCCATCCCGCCAATCCACCGGCACACCGCCAGCCCCAGAAGCACCCGGAGCGCTTTCACGACGACCCACACGGGTACGAGGCGCCGGGAAGGCCGACAAGGGGAAGGCCGACAAGGGGAAGGCCGACAAGGGGAAGGCCGACAAGGGGAAGGCCGACAAGGGGAAGGCCGACAAGGGGAAGGTAGACAACGGGAGGCCCTCACGACCCAGGAAGCACCCACGGGACCCCGGCGCGGCGCCCCCATCAAGCGCTCCCAATAACGTCTGATAATATATATTATGTTTGTATCGGGCATGGTGCGAATTGGGCTCTAAAATAGAGCGTCTATGCCATTCGATCCCTCATCCAGCCGGATGCGCAAAGTCAGGAGGAATCGCTGTCATATATTGACCTTATATGTAACATAAGAGTGAATGCCATAAGCTTTTTATATGCAATGTCTAATGCAACTCATATGCTTCGTGAGAATGTGCCGCAAGCTTGGATTTTCAGTAGTTTGATTGAGGTGATTAAAAACAGAACACAAGCCTGCCGATGGTGCTTTGGCTCCCCACGATACGCCCTCAGCCCCAGGGTCCGCCCGCCCTCGATCCGCTTTCCCCCGGCCTCCCCCTGGAACTACGCCCGGCCCTCCGAGTTCTCATGTGGTAGCCCCCCGCCGACCCCTCGCGACCCCTTCCGCCCGCGCGCTCGGAGCCAACGGCGCCCGCCATCAACGGCGCGGAACCGCGGACGCCAGCGGACCAGCGGCAACGCCCAGCCGCGCGTTTGCCACCCCCGAAGTCCAGCCGCCCTTACCGCCGAAGCGGCGCCTCACGCCACCGGATCAACGTCGGGATTCTCGCCCCGAGTCCCGCGCGGCCTGAACACGCTCGTCTCCGGCGCGCCGCCGCTACGCGCGGATGCTGTCGGCGGCGATGTGTTCCCGCTTCCCGGGCCCCATCCGCTCATCCACGCCCAGGGCCGCCAGCATGGTGTTGTACGCATCGAGGCCTTCCCTGCCCACGTCCAGGATTTCATTGGTCTTGAATCGCCCGCCGGCGCCCGTGATCGCGTGGAAGACGCCAGAGAGCTCGCGTTTGGCGTCGGAATGCCGCCCGTCGCCGGATTCGGTGGAAATGGTGAAGAGCGAATTCTCCAGGATGCTCTTGCCATTGGCTTCTTGCGCCTCGGGGCCGTCGAGGCGCTGGAGGAAATAGGCCACCTCCCGCATTTTCATGTGGGCGTGGGCGCGCAGGGCTTCGTTCCTCTTCTCCGGATTGAACTTGTGCCACCATTCGTGGCTGCACCCGTTCGCGCCGGACGCGTTCAGCTCCGCCGCGTCGTCGAACTGGTAGATCCGGCGCCCGCCGTATTCGTAGTCCCCTTTTACCCGCAGGCGCTCGCCCGCGGCCAGGAAGGTGATCGATCCAAACCGCGTCCGGTCCATCTGGATGGCCATCGCGTACAGATCCGCCAGCAGACGCCATTCCGCCACGAGCTCATCCAGCGCCATGTCGATGCCTTCGCCGCCGGGGTCCGCCTCCCCGCCGTGGGCGAGGATGGAGCGCGGCGGAAGCGCCGGCCCCCCGCCTTCGGGGGCCTCCGCGGCGTAGGCGCGCTGCTCGAACTCCCGGATGCGATCGAGGTGATCGGCCACGCGGGATTTCGAGGCGGCGCCGAGGGGCGAGTTCGCGCCCGTGTAGTACTGGTACTGGCCCACGACGGCATCGAGCACGCTGCGCTTGATGCGATCCTCGCGGGCGTCGCCGCCGCCACCGAGGGTCCCGAATACCCGCTCGAAGACATCGCGCGGGCGCTCCTGCATCGCGGCCGCGGCGGTGCCGTCGTGGTTGAAGCTGTGTACGAAGCGCCCGAGCCGATCGCGGCGGAAGAAGGTGCCCGCAACCAGCGTCGGAACCATCCCCGGAGGCAGCCCGTCCGGGTAGTGCGCCTTGCGGACCATCTGGTCGATCGAGGGGCCGCCCGCCTTGGCGGTGCCGTCGGGCGGCTCCGCCGTGAAGGCGCCGGTCGCCCCGTCATAGTGGGCGTTGATGCCGGCTTCATCGCAGCGGATCTGGTCGATGTTCCGCATGATGAGGAGCTTTTCCTTCAACGGCGCGAGCGGCTCGAGCACGCCCTCAAAGCCCTCGGTTTGCAGGGGCGCGGGGATGCCGAGGCCGAAAAAGACGTTAAAGGCGCGCACCGGAATTTCCGGCGCGGTTGTCGCGGAGGCGCGGGAGACCGCCATTTCCTCCAGAAACGGCAGGCCGACGGCGATGCCGCCTAGGCCCCGTAACATTGTGCGGCGGCTGATGGGCTTGCGTTTCACGGTACTTCCTCCGTACGGGTCATGAGAACCAGATCGCTCGATACAATGGCGCGAACAAGGCTGGCGTAGGTCCCTCCCTCGCGCCAGGCTTCCTCGTGAATAGCTTCCACCGCCGGCGCGTCCAGGGCGGCCAGGGGGCGGCCCATCGCGAACTGGGCCAGTTTCCAAGTGATCGTTTTCTTCACGCGATCGCTCTCCGCCAGCAGGTCCATCATCGCGGCGGTTGACGCGTAGGGGGCGGGCGCCGCCTCGCCGGGAAAAAGAACCTCGCCATCCTGCCGCAGGGCGTTGCCGTGCTCGTCAATCTCGCTGTAGGCCCCGACGCCGTCGTAGCGCTCCAGCGCATAGGATAGCGGCTCGAAACGGGCGTGGCACCCGCCGCAGGAGCTGCTGGCCACGCGTTCTTCCGCGATGGCCCGCCGGGGCTGGCCGGGCGCCGGCGGCACGGGCGCGGTGTCGAGGCCGGGCGGCGGATCGTTGACCGCGCCGCGCAGGATGTGGTGCATCACGAAGAGGCCGCGGGTCACGGTCGAAGCGCCATCGCCGCCCAGCGCCAGGAGGCTGCCCTGCGTAAGCAGTCCGCCGCGCTCCGGTCGGGCGGCGAGGTCGTAACGCGTCAGGCCGTCGCCCCGGGGCTCCAGCCCGTAATGGGCCGCCAGCCGGGGCGTGGCGAAAGTGACTTTTGCGTTGAACAGGTCGGCGAGCGGTCTCCCCTGAACCCAGGCCACCTCATCGAAGAAAGCCAGGGTCTCCGCCCGCATGTCCGCGGCGAGCGCCGGATCCCAGTTCGGAAAGCGCTCCGGGCTGGGACGCAGGTGGTCCAGGTGCCCCAGGTTCAGCCATTCGGCGGCGAATTCGGACGCGCGCGCGCGCGCCCGCGGGTCCGCCAGCATGCGCTCCACCTGGGCATTGCGCGCGCCGCGATCGTGCAGCGTGCCCGCATCGGCGGCTGCCAGAAGTTCGGCGTCCGGAGGCGCTCCCCAAACGGTATAGCTCAGGCGCGCCGCCAGCTCGAAGCTATCCGCGGGCCACGGGTAGCCGTCCCCGCGCTGGTGCTCCATGCGGTAGAGAAAACGGGGGGCCTGGAGCATGGCCTCGACGATGTATCGCGCGGCCTCAGGGTGATCGCCGCCGGCGTCCAGCACCGTGTCCGCGATGCCCCGGTAGCCGCGGACCTCGTCGCCGGTAAGCGGCCCGCGGAGGAGGATTTCGCCCGCCCCCGTGATGAAGGCGTCGATGGTGGGTGCGCCGAGATCGGACTCTCCGAGTATCCGCCGTAAAAACTGCGAAAAGTCCATTTTCGATACGGCGGCGGTGGCCAGTTCGCTGAACGCGCTCACGTGGGCCAGATCGACCCCCAGGTTGTAGGCCGTGTTGCTGAACCCGTCCGCGCGCGAATCCGGCGGGAGCAACTCCCCCGCTTCCGCGGCAATATCGGCGCCGGTTGCGCTCGCGACCGAGGCAATATACTCGCCGGCGGTCAGCCGCCGGATCCAGTTCTGCTCCGCGCCGCCGCCCCGGGAATAGACCACCGGATCGATCAGGTCGAGGCTCCAGGCCGCGCCCTCGCCGATCCAGCGCTGGAGCACGGCTTTTTCCTCCGGCGAAAGGGGCGGGCGCCCGTCGGGCATGAAATCCCCTTCCACCTCCTTCCACAGCAGGCTTTCGGCGGCGTTGCCAGGCACAATCGTGCCCGGGTCCGCGAACGCGGTGCCGCGGCGCGACAGATCGAGCCCGCCTTTGCGCGCGCTGGTATCGTGGCATTCCAGGCAATGCTTCGCCAGGACGGGGGCCACCCGGGTCGCAAAGAACGAGGATTCCGGCCCGGCGGCGCCTTCGGGCGGCGGGGGCGCGGCGTAATCCGGTCCGGCCTCGAAATTCGCCGCGATTTCATCCGGCGCCAGCGCGCGGCTGTAGATGGCGACCAGGTGGTAAACGCCACGCCAGCCGCGATCTTTCGACATCTCGTTGCCGAGCGCCAGGTGGTAGCCGGGATCCCAGCCGTGGATGTCCCCTCCGATAGAGCCGCTCCCCCGTTCTTCGCCATTGACGTAGATGCGCGCCCGCCCGTCGCGGTCCCGCGTGTACACCACGTGGGACAGGGCCGCTTCCGCCGCGCCATCCTCGGAACGGTGCGACGGAATCCCGTTGCCGTTGGTTTCGGAGGTCCGCAGGCGCACATCATAGCGCGCGCCGTCCTGGCCCAGCGTAACATTCCGCGCCGAAGAGCCGCCGGAGACCGTTACGATGCGCGCGGGGCCTTGCTGGTCAATCGCCGCGGGCTCGACCCAGGCCTCGATGGAAATCTCACCGCCGCGCCGCGCCAGCTCGACCACCTTGACCGGCAGCTTCTCGGTGCGGATGAGCGTTGCGCCATGGACCTCCAGCGCGCCTCCCGCCCAGCGGACCGCCTCCGGATCCTGAATGCGCAGGTCCGCCGGGCGTCCGACCCCCGCGCGATCATGGATTTGTTCGCCTCCCCCCTCCTGAAAGTCATAGAGTACGAGCAGGCCGCGCTGCGCGCGCATGGATTCGGCCGCGGCGCCGGCGGCGGCCAGCCACACGCACAACACGAGCGCGCAACCCCCGTGGCCCGCAAATCGGTACAGAAGCCTGGCCATCAATAGGAGTACCTCGGCGCGGCGCCGAAACGCCTCGCAACACCTGCATAGCCCATGTGACTCGGCCTGCGCCCGTATGGACGGTGGTCGAATTAAATGCCCCCGGAGGCGGCCATATGCCGGGCCGACCCCGCAGTAACTCTAACCCCGATGATAGAAGGCGAAGCCGCGAAAATCAAGAAACCCTGGAACCGCGCTGCGTGTTCTGCCGCTGCCCTATTTCGCGGTGTAGCCGCCGTCGATGGGGATGTTGGCGCCGGTGAGGTAGGCGGAGGCGTCGCTGGCGAGGTAGACGATGCTGCCCTTGAGGTCCGTGCTGTTGGCCATGCGTCCGAGACAGGTTTTTTCGCTGTAGCGGCGGACGAAGGACTCGGGGTGATCGGGGGTCTGGAATCCGCCCGGAGAGAGGCAATTGCAGCGGATGTTGTAGCGGCCGTAGTAGCTGGCGAGGAACATCGTGTAGGTGATCATGCCGCCCTTGTGGAAAAAGTAGTCGGGGTGCCAGCCGTGCATGTCGGTGCCGGCGTAGTTGGCGGGTTCCGGGCCAACCATGCCTTTCATGGAGCCGATGTTGATGATGGATCCGCGCTGGTTCCGGATCATGACTTCGCCAACGGCGCGCGTGAGGAGAAAGAGGCCGGTGGCGTTGACGCGCATGCTCAGGTCGAAGTTGGCGCCGGTGTCCTCGTAGTTGGCGACGGGCCGGAGCACCGCGTTGTTGACGAGGATGTCGATATTGGGGCGCTCGGCGGCGACCGCGTCGCGCAGGGCGAGGATGCTGGCTTCGTCGCCCTGGTCGAACTGGCGGGGGTGAATGGTGAGGCCCTGGGCCGCGTATTCCCCGGCGAGTTCTTCGAGCGCGGCGATGTTGCGCGCGGCGACGTAGGTGTGGGCGCCCGCCTCGGCGAGGGCCTGGACGATCTGGCGGCCATAGAGGCCCGCGCCTCCGGTGACGAGGGCGGTCTTTCCGGCGAGGGAGAAGGATTCGAGTACGTTCATGATCTCAGTTGGCAGTTGGCAGTTGGCAGTTGGCAGTTGACAGTTGGCAGTTGGCAGTTGACAGTTGACAGTTGACAGTTGACAGTTGACAGTTGACAGTTGATAGTTGATAGTTGATAGTTGATAGTTGATAGTTGATAGTTGGCAGTTGGCAGTTGGTAGTTGATTGGTGGCCTGTTGAATCGTGTGGTCGGGGTCAGGCTGAATTAGTTCCAGGTGATGCTCCGGGTGATTTTCCAGGCGCCGTCGCGGGGCTGGAGTTCGAGGTTGAGCCAGGCCGTGCCGAAGCTGCCGCGCAGGGTGATGTCGCTGGTGCGGGCCGTACCGTCCTTCTCGGTGATCGTGCCGTCCCACTCAATGGTAAGGCTGGCCAGCGCGCCGTTGTCCTTGGCGTTGCGCAGGAACTGTTCGAGGCGGCGCTTATCAATGCCGTCGTTGCCCGAGAAGTCGTCGGCGTAGCAATTCATCAGCGCCTCGATCTGGGCGCCCTGGAGCGCCTCCTTCCATTCCGCCACGCGGGCCGCGGCGTCACCCCCGCCGCCTCCGGGATACGCAAGTTCCACGCGGGATTCGATGTGCTTCGCGAGATCCTCCGGCAACCACCAGGTGGGCTTGAGAATGCGCTTGCTGAAGAGCTTCTCGGCCTGATCGGCGTAGTGCGGGGACTCGGGCCGGTCGCTCTGGCCAATGGGCGGCTGGGTCCAGCTCTGGATCGGCTTGGACAGGTGGATGATCTGCGTGGAGGTCTGGCCGCCGCGGCCCATGCGCATGTGGTTCTCGTCCGGCCCGCCGTAACTCACGTTACGGAGCGTGGTGATGCCGAGTTCCTCTCCCCCGCCGCCGCCGGACGGCCAGGACTGGCCGTCGCGCCCGACGCGGAAGACCTCGCCCCAGGGCACGTCGATGGTGTGGAAGTCGCGGCGCATCTGGGCCATGGCGCGCGCGAATGCGTCCACGGCGGCATACCGTTGGTCGCGCGAAAGGGCTGGGGTCTCATAGGCTTCGCCGGAGACGACCTTATAGTACTGATCGATGATGATCCGGGCCTGGCGAATCGTATCCTCGCCGTAGTCCGCCTCCAGCTGCTTGCGCCAGTAGTAGTACTTCAGCGCGCCCGTGGAATAACGCGCTTCCTGGAGGTCCCACGCGAGCAGGTCTTCCATGCCGCGCTTGTAGTCCGCGTTGGAGGAAAAGCGTTCGCCGAATTCGGCATGGGCCACGCGCAGGAGGTTCACCCAGCGGTCCGCGCCGTAGGGCTGCACATCCACCGCGTAGGCGAGGGCTTCCTCGACCGTAACGGAGCCGTCGTTGTGCAGCAATTCCACGGCGCGCGCGCCGCGCTGATTCGTCCAGCCGCCGAGGGGGCCATAGCCCCGGTCGCTGAAGAGGTAGGGCTTGTACTTCTCCGGCTGGAACGGGCTGTCCATCATCATGGCGTCCGGCGGGATGTTGCAATTCTGCATGTAGCCCTGGGGCGGATTGAGGACTTGCAGGTGGTCGTCCGCATCGTGGATGCCCTGCCATTCCGTGGCCGAGGTGGAGCCGTCCACCGGGCGGGACCAGTCGTAGCCATCGGGGCGGACCGGCACCCGGCCGCTGCGCTGGTAGTAGATGTTGCCGGCGGTATCGGCCACCATGACGTTCTGCGGGAACATGGTCCCGGTTTTCATGGCCGCAACGGCGCCGGTGTAGTCCGTGGCGAAATTCAGATGATACCAGGCCTCATTGCCCTTGACAATATCGGCGTAGGACGTTTTCAGCGCGTAGGCCTTGTCCTCGGTCATCGCGACCACCGGGCCATAGTGGGAGCCGTAAAGCGTCTGGGTGACCGGGCCGGCGTCCTTGACGTCGATAGTGACTTCGCGGGTCGTAATATCTTTCCACGCGCCGTCGTACTGATACTGCATGGGGTTGTCGGGATTCAGCTTGAGTTCGTAGATATCCGCCGTATCGGGCGCGCCGGTGGTCATGGCCCACGCGAGGTTCGCGTTGTGGCCGAGGCCGATGTAGGGCGTGCCGGCCAGGTTGAAGCCGCTACCGTGGAGGTCGCCCGCGTGAATGCGGAATTCCCAGAAGCGCGACGGGCCAAACCAGGCGAGGTGCGGGTCGATGTAGAGAAGGGCGTTGCCGCTGGCGCTGCGGCTGGGCGCGACGGCGAACTGGTTGGAGCCGCGGCGCGCACGATCGAAGCCGGGTTCGATGCCGGCGCGCTTGAGGTCGCCAAAGCCGTCGTCAATCGACCACGAATAGAGAAAGAGGCGACCGAACGCGATGACCATCGGGACATCCACCGCGCGATCCCCCCACCACGCGGGCCGGTCCTGCGGGTGCGCGGCGTAAAAGGCGTTTACCCCATCCACGTAGGCCTGCATGTGGCTGCGCACTTCGGGAAGAAGCGTGTCCAACTCGCGCTGAGCGACGCCGTAGTGGTCCCACATGCGTGCGAGCACGTCGCCCTGGACGCCGCCTTCGCCGCTGAACCGCGCGCTTTCGCCCATGCCGCGGGCCAGGTTCTTGAGAAGCTCTTCGGGGCGATCCTCGGCCTGGGCCCAGCCCATCGCGAACATGCCGGCCTCGACTGTGGGCGCGTAGATGTGCGGTATCCCCCACGTGTCGCGGTAGACGACGGTCTTGCCCTCATCGTCCCCGGCGCCCGGCAAATTCTGGGCGGGGGCCACGGTGGTGGCCAGCGCGATGAAGCAACTTGCGAGGACTATCCGAAAGGTTGCGCCCAACAGAAACCTGATCACGATGCGCTCTCCAGGGGTCACTGCGTCGCCCGGCGCGCCGGAGGTGACCAGCCCCGGGGCGCGGCGTTCAATACTGGGTATACCGACCGGTATACCCGCCAGTTTAGTGAGGGGAATCGCGGAAGTCAATCGCGGGAAACAATAACGGCCCGCCGGACTGGAATCCGGCGGGCCGATTGAAGGCAAGGTGCGGCGCGATCAGTTCCCGAGGAGTCGCAGCGCCGATTGAGGGGTGACGTTGGCCTGGGCGAGGGTCCCGATGGCGCCCCGCAGGAGCAGCTGATTGCGGGTCTGCTCAATGGAGGCGCGGGCCAGGTCGAGGTCGCGAATACTGGACTCGGCCTCCCGCTGGTTCACGACCGCAATTTCGCGCTGGTTGATGGCGCTTTCGAAGCGGTTCTGCTGGGCGCCGATCGTGGCGCGGTTGTTCGTTATGGAGGTCAGGGCGGTGTCGGCGGCCCCCAGGGCGGCCTGCGCGCCGGCGGCTGTGCTGATGTCCAGCCCGTCGAGGCCCAGGGCCTGCGTGTTGGACTGCTGGATGTTGATCTCGTTGCCGCCTTCAGTCCCCAGGTTGATGTTGGTGTCCTGGTCGAGCAGGTTCTGGCCGTTGAATTCGGTGTCGGAGGCGACGCTGTTGATCTGTTCCAGCAGCTGCTGGGCTTCCTGGTTCAGGGCGGCGCGGTTCTCGTCGCTGAGCGTGCCATTCTGGGCCTGGACGGCGAGCTCGCGGATCCGCTGGACGGCGTCCTGCTGCACGGAAAGCCCGCCCTCGGCGGTCTGGGTCACATTGATGCCGGTCTGGAGATTGTTGATTTCGGCCTGGCCCTGGCGGATCTGGGTATTAAAGCGCTCGGCTATGGCCAAGCCGGCCGCGTCATCGGCGGCCCGGTTGATGCGGCGCTGCGTGGCCAGTTGCGCGAGAATGTTGGAAAGGGCGCGATCAGCGCGGCGCGCCTGCCCCGCGCCCTGAATGGCCGGGAGGTTGGTATTGATGTTCAATCCCATGTGGCCTTACCTCCTGGGTTTCGCGCGCCCTATCCCTGGGGCGCGCGGCTTCACAGGGAAATGATACCACAAGATCGAAACGGGGCCAAGCGCGGCCATATTGAGAAGGGCGCCTGTTGGAGCGCTGGCCATTCGCCCGCAGCGAAACCCTGACCTTGACGGCAGAGATGCCGGCGCTCCAACACGCTCACTTTCATTTGTTCGAGGCTCCAAATCGACTCAGGTTCACGCCCATATACCGCGCTCGGGTTTACGTGCGATTCCCCTGTTCGGCGGGGCGGGCTCAGGGAGCGGCGCGTTGACCGGTTCCGCCTACATATGGAGCAGGACCTTCATCACATCGGGATCGGCGGCGCGCTGGAGGGCCTTGTCGGCGTCGCTGAGGGCGAAGGATTCCGAGATGAGGGGCTGCACCCCGACATTTCCGAGGCTGAGGGCTTCGAGCGCGGGGCGGAAGGGGCCGCAACGGGACCCGAGGATGGTCACCTCGTTGACCACCGGGCTGCTCAGCTCCAGGGCGGTCGGGTGGGCCACGGTGGTTTTCAGGACGACCGTGCCCTCCGGGCGGACCAGCTCCAACGCTCGGGCGAAGCCGAGGTGCGAGCCGGTCGCCTCGACGACGACATCGGCTCCGCGCACGAGGGGTTCGTCGACCAGGGCGGTGCGTATGCCGAGGTTGTTCAGCAGGGCCAGTTTCCAGGCGTGCTTGCCGACACATACGAGGTTCTTGCTGTGCAGCCACAGCACCTGGGCGATCAGCTGGCCGAGTTTACCGTCGCCCAGCACGATGATGCGGTCGCCGTCATTCAGCAGGACCTGCTCGGTAATGCGGAATGCGGCCGCCACGGGCTCGGCGAACACGGCGACATCGTCGCGCACGGAAGCGGGCGCGAGGTGGAGATTTTCTTCGGGGAGGGTGAGGTATTCCGCGAAGGCGCCGTCGCGCCCCTGGATGCCGAGGACCGTCCGGTTCAGGCAGTGATGGGGCATTTCCATCTGGCAGTAGTGGCACTGGTGGCAGACGCAGTTGATCTCCCCCACCACGCGCTTCCCGAGGAGGTGGGGGTTCTCCGCCTGCTGCACGACGCCGACGAACTCGTGGCCCAGTACGCCGGAGAAATTCATGTACCCGCGCGCCAGCTCGAGATCCGTGTTGCATATTCCCGCCGTAAGCACCTTCACGAGGGCTTCACCCGGCCCGGGCTGCGGGTCGGGGACTTCCTTGACGCGTACGGATCCGTTTGCCAACACGAGTGCGCGCATAGATTCTCCTTGTGGGTGACGCTTATTACTTCCCAACGGTTGCCCGTGCTATTCAACACCACAGGCGGTCGAGATTCAAGTTGCACTGGCCCGAGCCGTCTCCTGTGGCGTATGATCGCGGCGTAAAACTCGCGCGGATTTGTGCGCGAATCGGGAGAACCACCGTGATTTTGAAATGCCGTACGGCCTCGTTCGCCGCATTGATTCTGATGGCCCTGCACCACGCCGCGACCGCGCAGCCTGCGGCGCGCCTGGCCGCCGACAAGTCCGTGATCGGCATGGGCGAAAGCGTTACGGTCACGACGACCGTTACCGGCGTTGCGGCGGCGGAGCGCGCGGGGATACGGGTTATCCCATTTGTGAACGGGAAACGCTGGGGCGCCATTGAGGAAACCGATCCGGCGGGGGTCGCGGTGCACCATCTGCCGCTTCCGAATCCCGGTTGCGCGGACATCCAGGTGCTGCTCGAGGAGCCCGCGGTGCGCGGCGCACGCGCGGCGTGGATCTGGGGCAAGACCGTTCCGGAGACGGCCGCGCGGTATTTCCAGCACGCGTTTACGTTCGCGGGCGACGCGTCCGAGGCGGTGCTGCTGGTCGCGGTGGACGACGCGGCGACGGTCTACCTGAACGGCGAGGAACTCGGCGCGGCGGCGGGCTGGCGCAGTGCGACGGCCTTTTCGGGACTCGGCGATTTACTCGCGCCGGGGGCAAACGTGTTATCGATCGAGGCGCGATCCGACGGCGGGCTCGCGGGGCTGATCGTTCGGCTGGCGGAGGACGGCGGCGCGGCGCCGGCGGCGGTGGTGAGCGACGGCGCGTGGCGGGTATTCGAGCAGCCGCCGTACCGGTGGCCCTTCCTGACCGAGGAAGCGGGCGACGCGGTCCAGGTGTTGGCGGAGGCGGACTGGAGCCCGTGGCGCCGGGCGATGCAGGACTGGCCGGGGTTGCCCTCGCGGGATCTGGATCTGGCCGGGACGCTGGCGCCGGCGGATCGGGTGCTGAGCGCGCCGGTGCAGGTGACGGTGCGCCACCGCGCGCTGGAGCGGCCCCGTTCGATTGCGGGCCAGCGGGTGGGCATCCAGTTTGAGCCGTGGTTTACCCCGCGCAACGCAAGCTGGGCCTCCGCGCACGCGATTCCCCTGACGGGCCTGTACTGGTCGTGGAACGCGGATGTCGCGAGGCAGCAGATGATCTGGCTGATGGAGTCGGGGATAGATTTTCTGGTGGTGGATTGGACGAATCACCTGTGGGGCAAGACCCGCTGGGATGAGCGTGGTGAAAACGCGAACGAAATCATCCACGCGACGACGCAATTGCTGGAAACGCTGGCGCAATTGCGGGATGAGGGCCACCGCCCCCCCACAGCGGTGCTCTATGCGGGGCTGAACAACGGCCCGATCACGACGGTGGGCGCGGTTGACGAGGAACTGGCGTGGGTTTACCACACCTATGTCCGCAATCCGCGCTTTGCGGGGCTGTTTGAGGAGTACCTGGGCAAGCCGCTGTTTCTGGTGCACAACGGCGGCGGGCCCACGTGGGCCGACGAGAACGGCGCCTCGCGCGTGGACGAGACTTATTTCACGATCCGCTACCAGTCGTTCCAGCACGAGTATAACGATCACGCGGCGCATGGCTTCTGGTCGTGGATGGACGCGACGCTGGAGCCGGTGGTTACGCTGTTTGAAGGCGAGCCCGAAGCGCTGACGGTGTCGTCGGCGTTCTTTTCCCGGGGCGGATGGAAGAAGGAGGGCGCGCACGGTCGCCGCGGGGGCTGGACCTTTGTGGAGGGGTTCAAGCAGGCGATGTTGCACCGCCCGCGCTTCCTGGAGATTCACCAGTTCCAGGAATACGCCGGCCAATGGGAAGGCTTCGGGTATGGCGAGAACAAGGACCTGTATGTCGATTCGTATAGTGTCGAATTAAGCGATGACATCGAGCCCGTGAGCCTGACGGCGCGGGCCTATCGGGGAGACGGCGGCTGGGGCTTTTATTACCTGAATCTGCTTCGCGCGCTGGTGGATTGCTATGGGCAGGAGGACCCGGAGACGACGGTGCTGGCGCTGGATACGCCGGGGTATGGGAAGCCTGTTTCGGGAGCGGTGCTGCCGCTGCGCTGGAGCTGGGTGGGGCGCGCGCCGGAGGGATTCCGGTTGCGGGTGAATGGGAAGCCTGTGGAATTGCCTGCGGATGCGTTGTCGTATGACTTGGATTTGTCGGCACTGGCGGCGGGACCGTTGGAGATTGACATCACCGCACTCGGGACGCAGGCGCGCTATGCATTGGATTGGATGGAGGCGTCGGCCCCGGCGTCGGAACCGCGCGAGGCGATGGCGTCGGTGGTGTTGCGGTATGTGGGGCCGGAGGGGTAGGGGTGTGTTGTGGGGGCAGGTACCGACGCTCGCGATTTGGGGGCGGTTTTGGGACGCTTTTGCGGCGGGGGTGTCGGGTGTGTGGCCAGCGACGGGACAGCCGCGCCGGTTGGCGGTGTTGTGGGTTGGTTGGGCTCGCTTTGGGTCGCGTGTGGGCTGTTGGTACCCGAGGTGGCGGGGCGCCGCAGTCCCTGGGGAGGGTGCGCGTGGGACGGGGGGCGTTTTTCTGCGGGTACAGGCACCCGCGATTCTGGGGTGGTTTGGGACGCTTTCGCGGCTGGGGTGGTTGGCGTCGCGGGAGCCAGTCCCCATGGTTGCAGTTGTGGTTAATGAAGGTTGTCCGGCGCCGGACTTTTGCGGGTGATTGGCGGTTTTAACCTTGGGTCAGACAATCGACGCGCGGGGGTGTCTGGCAGTATCGTGGTGCGGAATAGCCGGCATACGCCCAGTGGTAATCCGCCAGTACAGAGCCCGCGTCTGAACGTTGAAAGGGGACGAGGTGGCAAACGCGATCGAAGTTCCCCGTCAATCACCTATTAATTGGGATGGGGCGTTGCAGTTTTTGGGGAGGCCGGAGGGCAGTTGACAGTTGACAGTTGACAGTTGACAGTTGACAGTTGACAGCAGGGGCGGCAGGGGCGGCAGGGGCGGCAGGGGCGGCAGGGACTACAGGGACTACAGGGACTGTAGGGGTGGCGGAGACGGTAGGGGTGGTAGGGGCGGGGGCTTGAGCGGTGGTCTTTCGGGGGGCCAGGGCATGGAGGGACGGGGTTGTGTTTATTCGGGCGTGATGGTGGGGATTTCCCTGGCAGCCTGGGCGAATTGGGCGGCGTTGTAGGGGAGCTGGATGGCGGTCCAGGTGGAGGCGGGGATTCGCCAGAGGGTGTACTCGGCGTGGAAGCGCATGGGGATGCGCCGGGGCACGGTGGCCACGATGGCGATGAGGGCGTCTTCTCCTTCCCAGGCGAAATCGACCACCTCGCCGGGCAGGGAGATGTAGACGGGATCGAGGCCTTGCCGGTAGGCGCGGAGGAGTCCGGCGGGGTCGACCCAGGCGGCGCATGTACCGCGGGCGCTGAGCCGGGACTGGCGGATTGGGTAGCTTCGCTGGACGAGCACGGAGCGTGATCCGTTGTCGGCTTCGAGGGCAACGAGGGCTCCGTCGGCCTCGAAATAGATGAGGCTGCGGCTTTCCTCTATCCAGCGGAGGCTGCCGGCGAGATTGGCCGAAACCCGAACGGTTTCGATCTGGCCGGCGGCGGCGTTCCAGCGCACTATGGCGCCCGCGTCCGTAACGTAGGCGATATCGCCGCTGCCGGGGTGGACGGCGGCGGCTCCGGCCCGTGGCGCGGGGGCTTCGCCGGTGGAATCGGATTCCGGGGCGTCTTGGGTTTCGATGTGGCCGCTCTGCCAGTAGACCGGAGAATCGCCGGACCAGCCGAGCGGGACGACCCCGGCGGGCACAGGGTCCCACTGGTCGCCGCGCAAGATACCGCCGTGGCCGTTGTGGACGAGGAGTTGCTGGCCGTCGCGGTGCCATTGGAAGCCGGCGGTGTCCCCCCGGGGCGTAGCGAGCGCGAGGGCCGGCGATTTGTCGACCAGCGAGAAGATGTACAGGTATTGTTCGCCGCTGTTCCCCCACCCGATGTCGGCCAGCATGGCGATACGCCCGTTTCGGGAGACATCGACGGCGACGGGCCACTGGGTTTGGGGCCAGATGTTATTGGCGCGGCGGGCGTCGCCCAGGGCGAATTCCGGGTCCAGCACGACCCGGTTCAGGCGTCCTTCGAAGGTAAAACTGAATGTGCCTCCGTGGGCGCCAGGCTCGATAGCGTGCACCTGGTATTCGGTTTCGCCGAGCACGCCGAGCGCGATGGGTACAAATGCGGGGATATCGCCCGTGTTTTCGATGGTAATGTGTACGCGGTTGGTTTCGGTGGCGACCGCGGCGATACCGTAGTCAAAGGTGCCGGGGCGATCGAACCAGACACGGACCAGCTCGTCCAGGGGGCGCTCGGAGGCGAGGGTCATTTCGTGCAGGAGCGCGGCGTAGGACACGGTGGAGTAGCGGTGCACCGCCATGAAATTCCGGCAGGCCTGGTCGAACGCGTTTTGGCCGATGTAGCTGGCGATGGCGGCGGCGGCGTAGGCGCCCCGGGTATCCCGCCGGGTGGAGGGCTCGCGCGGATCGGCCTGGAGACGCCGATCCAGGTTCACGGTCTTGGGCGCGTCGCGGGGGGCGGACGGGGGCTCACGCTGTTCCATGTGGCGCAGGTAGGCGCGGCGCCCCTTCACATTGCGCAGGGCCTGCCAGGCGCCATACTCGGAGAGCCCGGAGAGGAGCCACTCCCCCGCTTCCGGGCGCGCGGTGAACCAGCGGCCCGAAATGGTGTCCCCCCACCATGTCCGGGCGACCTGATCGGCAAGCAGGGCGAAGATCTCGTCTGGATCGTCCAGGGATCCGGGGCGGGCCACGATGGTGGGCCCGCCGACGTGAACGGCGGCTCGCTCCTGTTCGGCGAGCACCAGGTTGAGTTGCTCGAAGCCATTCGGCCCCCAGACCGTCTGGAAGTAGTTGTAGGCATCCCCGAGCGCGGCGAGTAGCGGGCCCGCGTCGACATTGGCGCCGGGACGCTGGAAGACGCTGCACCGCACGCCGCCCTGGAGCCGCGCGGTCTTTTCGAAGCGCCCCGCGGCCAGCCCCACCGCCAGGACGGGGCGTGATTCTTTCCAGGTCACGGTGCGAATGCCGCCCTCCGCCTGGTTTTCGGCGAGGGCGCCGGTCCAGGCGACGTCGAGGGCGGCGGGGATTTGCACGCTGGCCTCAAACTCGGAAAAGTTTTTGAGGTCGAGCGGGTACCACCACTGGAGGCGGTCGATGAGGACGGTGTCCTGATCCATCTGAAGCACGGAATCATTGGCGGGCTCCATGACACCGCCGTACCGTATCGCGAGCAGTCCCTCTCCGGATTCCTCGGGCGCCTCCACCAGGATCCGTGCGCCCTGGCGCCGCCACGAAACCGGGCTTTCATTCCAGGAGATGCGGGAAACTTCAAGCCCGGGGTTGAGGAGCAGCACGACCTGGCCCCCACTCCCGGCCCGGGCCACGGTCAAGGCGGCGTCCCCGTCGATCCGGCCGGCGGCGGGCTGGATCGCGGCCTGGACGGCGACGCTCGTTATCGTCTGTGATTCGAGCAGCGCTTCCATCTGGCCAGCGGACAATGATTGGCGCCAGGGCAGCGCCGAACCGCCCCGGAGCCAGGCGAAGACGCCGAGAGCCGAGAGCCCACAGGCCAGCAGCGCCAGCCCGAGGACGATTGCGAAGGCGCGGCGCCCCACGGGATTCACACGGGGCGGCCGTAGAGCTGTTCTGGACCGGCGTAGGGATCAAACATGGTAATACCCTCCTGATTGAACACGGCGGTCACGGGCGCGCCCTTGCCGGCTTCGATGTATTGCTGGTTGCGCAGGGCGACGGCGCGGGCGGCGTGCACGATGAGCACGGAGAGGCGCGCCTCGTCCGCGTTGGGGTATCCATCCTGGACGTCATCGAGCGATTTGCCGAGGAATTTCATTTCGGCGGTTTTTTCGATGCAGACGACGAGGCTGTCGACGCCGTATCCGACATAGGCCAGGGAGCCATCGTCGCGGCGGACGTCCCGGGTCATGTGGTTGTTCATGGTCTGCGTGCCGTTTTCGGTGGTGCAGAATCGCAAACCTCGATACTGGCTGTCGGACTCGACCATGCCGTGGGTGCCGAAGAGCTGACTTTCCTGATTGACGGGGGCCTCGAAGCGATCGGGGGTAATCCAGTTGTTGATGAAATCGATACTCATGCCGTTGTCGAACTGGACCTTGACCTGGACGGCGTCGAAGGCGTCGAGGTTGTGTTCACGGCGCAGTTTCTTCTTTTGTCCGACGGCGTGGAGGGACACGGGCTTGACGCCGAAATAGGCGATGAAGAGATCGGTCCAGTGGCAGCCGACGTAGCTGAAGGGGTCGCTTTTCTCCGTCCAGGCCTTGAAGACCTCGGTGGAGACTTCGAGCGGCTCCTCCAGGACGGCGCGGCCATAGAGGGGCTCGCCGATGCGCTGGGCGATCTTGTCGCGGATGCTAAGGTGATCGGGGTCGTATCGCTTGTGCATGTCCACGCCGACGAGGCGACCGGCTTTTCTTGAGGCGGCGATAATGGCGTCGGCCTCGCCGGCATCGAGGGTCATGGGTTTTTCGGTGATGACGTGTACGCCGCGTTCGAGGGCGGCGAGAATCGGGGCGGCATGGAGGTGGTCCGGGGTTGCGACGGCGAGAATATCGAGATCGGGGTGCGCGTCCAGGAGGTCGATCCAGGGTGTTTCGCCGTGGTAGGTGGCGAAGTCCATGCCGAGCTTGCCGTATTCTTCGAGCTTTCGGGCGCCGGAGCCGGGGGTGTGTGTGGCGAGGGCGACGAAATCGATATGGATGTCGCCGAGCGGGCGCGCCATGTTGTCGAGTCCGAGGCGTCCGAGCCAGGGCAGGAGGCCGTTCTGTTCGAGCTGGCAGTAGGTGCGGAGGTGGACGTCCCCCCCGAACATACCGGCTCCGACAAGTCCGATTTTGAGTGTTCTAGTCATGCGATCCTTTCGGGATGTTGTGTTTGCCCGGCCTTTTCACTCGGCCTCGGGCGCGCCGCCTTGCGCTCCGGGCGCCTCCACCAGTTCGATGCGGATGAGGTTCTGATGGTCCTTGACAATCTCATCGCGCACTTCCTTGCGCTTGCGCTGGACGATCTCGCGCTCGAGCCCTTCGCGGACGGACTCCAGCGGGATTGTGCCGGGTTCGTTTACCCTGACGAGGGTTACGAGGTACCATCCCATGAGGTTGCGCACGGGTTCCGATACGGCCCCGGGCTCGAGGGCGTCGAGGGCCTCTTCGAGTTCGGGGTAGAAGCTCCCGAACTTCATTTCGCGCAGCATGCCGCCGCGCTCGGCGCTGGCGGACTCGTCGGAGACTTCGCGGGCGACCACCTCGAAGGATTCACCGCCGCGAATACGCTCCAGGGCGGCTTTTGCCCGATCTTCCGCCTCGCGCCAGTCCTCGTCGGCGTCGCCTTCGGGGCGGACAAGGATTGCGCCGATGTCGCGGGTCTTCTCGATGCGCAACATGGAGCCCTGGTCGAGCAGGCGCGCATAGGCCTCCTCGATTTCCTCTTCGGTGGCGACGAGTTCTCCCGCCTTCCCATCGAGGTAGCGCGTTGCCGCGAGGCCGTTGCGCATGTGATCGCGGAGGTCGGCCTCGGACATATTGAGCTGCCGGAGATAGCTTTCGTAGGCCGCGTCGCTTCTGAAAGCCTTGCGGCGCTCCTGAAACTCGGCTTCGAGTTCTTCGTCGGTGATCTTGACGCCGGCGTTGCGCGCGGCGATACGCACGATACGCTCGCTGATGAGCTCCTGCATGACGATATTGCGCAGGCGCGGGTCCGGCTGGGGTGTCTGGCCGGTCGTGGCCTGGAACTGCCGGAGCCGGAATTGCAGTTCGCGCGCGAAATCGCCGGCGGTAATCACTTCGTCGCCAACCCGGGCGATCACGTCGCCGGGCTGGACTTGCGGGGTGTCTTCCTGCGCGCGCGCGCCGCCGGCGGCCAGCAGCAGCAGCGCGACACAGGCCATAGTGCGTTTCATGTGAGGATCCCTTGCAGGCGCGGGCGGGCGCGCGGCCCGCCCGCTGGATAATGGTTAGAGTTTGACGGCCTTGCCGGTCTTCGCGGACTTGTAGATCGCTTCGATCAAGGCGACGGCGAGGCGCCCTTCGCGGCCTTCGATGGCGGGCTTGACGCCTTTCTGGATCGCCTTCGTGAAGTCGGCGATCTGGCGGCGGTGGCCTTCTATCTTCAGGCTGCTGAGCGGATCGGAAGCGCCGGAGCCGAGTGCGGAATCGCCGGCCATGGCGGCCTCGATCTTTTTGTCGGCGGGCTTGGACTTGTTGAAATCCCAGGATACGACCTTGCCGTCCTCCATGGCGGCGCTTCCTTCGGTCCCGTGAATTTCGATGCGGGCGGGGTGGCCGGGCCAAATGGCGGTGCTGGCTTCGATGACGCCCTGGGCGCCGCTTTCAAATTCGATGATGGCGGTGGCCAGGTCCTCGACTTCGAGGCGTTCGTGGGCGACGAGAGCGGTGCGCGCGTAGACCGATTTCACGGGCCCCATCAGCCACTGCAACAGGTCGACATAGTGGATGCCCTGGTTCATGAGGGCGCCGCCGCCGTCGAGCTTCCAGGTGCCTCGCCACGCGCCGCTGTCATAGTATTCCTGCGAGCGGTACCACTTGATGTAGGCGTCGCCCAGGACGACCTTTCCGAAGCGACCCTGATCCAGGGCGGCGCGAATGGCTTCGGCCCCTTCGGAGAAGCGGCTCTGAAAGATGCAGCCGAGGTTAACGCCGGCGTCGTCCGCGGCTTTGATAATCCTGTCGATGCGCTTCGTGGTGACGTCGAGCGGCTTCTCCGAAAGAATGTGCTTGCCGGCCTTCGCGCAGTCCACGGCGATCTCGGCGCGCAAACCGCTGGGGACGCAAAGCGAAATCGCGTGGATGTCATCGCGCTTGAGCATTTCTTTGTAATCGTCAAAGGCGTCGGCGCCGTACTGGCCCGCCAGTTTTTGCGCGGTTTCCAGGCGCACGTCCGCCACGCCGGCGAGTTTGGCTCCGCGCACCTCGGCGATGGCCGCCGCGTGCACCGGGCCGATATTTCCGCATCCGATGATGCCGTAACCTACCGTAGCCATGATTTCTCCTTATTCGGGTGGGTTGAGGGCGCAGTATAACATACGCGGGAAAGGGTGAATAAAGGGCGCTCGGATGGCTGTGGCGTAACGGGGCCGCCGGGCGTTTGGAAGGGCGGCTGGACTCGTTCATGCTCGCCGCGCGCTCCGCCTCAGGCAGGAAGCCCAGTCCCCATTGGCATTCGCCGGTGGCCTGGGGTGGATGGCGCGCCGGGTTGATTCCGGGCGCACGCTTGGCGTACAACCAAGGCGCGATCTCAACACCATCCGGAGAGGCTTGAAATGAACCGTCTATTCGCCCGCACGCTGACTTCCCTGGCCGCGACACTGGCCCTTGCCGCCGCGCTCCCCTGCTCGGCCGCGCCCGGTGAATCCACGACGGAGGAGGGGTGGGTCAGCCTTTTCAACGGCAAGGATCTCGACGGCTGGACGCCGAAAATCCGCTACCACGAGCTCGGCGAGAACTGGAAGGACACCTTCCGCGTCGAGGATGGCGTCATGAAGGTGGCCTACGACGGCTACGACGGGTTTAATGAAACGTTCGGCCACATTTTCTACAAACACCCCTACTCGCACTACCGTTTCCGCATGGAGTACCGCTTTACCGGTGAACAGGTTCCCGGCGGTCCGGGCTGGGCTTTTCGCAACAGCGGCATTATGGTGCACGGCCAGGATCCCGCCACGATGGACATCGACCAGGACTTCCCGGTGTCTATCGAGGTGCAGTTGCTCGGCGGCGACGGCGAGAAAGAACGCACCACCGCGAATCTCTGCACCCCGGGGACGAACGTGGTCCTCAACGGCGAGCTTTTCACCCCCCACTGCGTGAACTCGCGCTCCGAGACCTACCATGGCGACCAGTGGGTTCAGGTCGAGGTCGAGGTGCACGGGAACGACTTCATCCAGCACAAGATCAACGGCGAGGTGGTCTTTGAATACGAGACGCCGCAGCTCGATCCGACGGACGAATACGCCCAAAAACTGATTAAGGACGGCGACCTCATGCTTTCCGGCGGGACGATCTCCCTCCAGAGCGAGAGCCACCCCATCGAGTTCCGGAACATCGAGATCCTGGAGTTGAAGAAATAGGCGGTTCCGAACGCGGCGAGGGCCCGCCCGCGGGCGCCGGGAAATGAATAGCGCGCACGATGGCGCGTCTAATGGGTGTACGAAGGCTTAACTGGAACGATCAAGGAGGATTTTCCCATGAAGCACATCCGCCCCATTTCCCTCGGCAAGGCTCAGGACGCATTCGGATACATCTTTTTGCAGCTTTGGCTGACGACGTTTTTCGCGCTGCTGACGGGCGCATTCAGCCGCAAGGACAAGTAATCGAAAAGAACGCCCGCAACCGGACCATGGATGGCGTCGGTTGCGGGCGCAATGCGTTGATGGAGTTTATTGCAGCAGGGCGCGCATGGCGTCGGTGAGCACGGCTTCGACGGCGGGGCCGCAGCGCGCGGTGTTTACCTGCGTTTCGTAGCCGCCTTCTTCGTAGGCGACGCAGGTACCGATGTAGCCGGGGCCGTAGTCGCCGTAGGCCGCCACGCACACGAGGCTTTCCGGGGCCATGTCCTGTGCGGCGATCTGGTACTCCACGAAGAGTTCGCCGGGCAGGTGAATCAGCTGGAGGTCACCGATGCGCAGGCGGCTGAGCTCGATGGGGGTATCGGCATTGTTGCGGTTGATCCAGGCGAGCTCTCGCGCGGCGCGCACGCGCTGGCCGGCGGGCGTGTCGGGGGAATCCAGGCGCGCCGCTTCGTGTTCGGGCGAGACTTCGTCGCGGGCGGGCATCACGACGCGCTCGACGGCCCATTCCAGGGCGTGATCACCGGCGGGCTCCTTGCGGGAGGTTTCGAAGGCCTTTCGCATGCCTTCCTCCAGCCGCGCGGCGAGCACGGGGCGGTTCTCCGGCGATCCGTCGTTCCACTTGCCCGCGCCGAGGTTGCCGCCGGCGCCGTTGAAGTGGATGTGGGGCACGCCCGGGAGAGCGTTTTCGCGCGCGGCACGCGCCATGCCGGGGAAATCCGCCGTGACGTAGCCCTTGCCGTAGTGGCTCTGGGGGTGGGTCGCGTAGTAGGTCAACACGGCGAGCGCGGTGTCTTCGTTCCAGAAGGTCACGGATTTGAGGAAGGGGTCAACCGTGCCCACGGGTTCCGCGCGCACTTCCGGGTCGCCGGTGGCCGTGAAGCGCATGACCCGCACCTTGCCATTTTCATCAAGAATGCGACGATTGGAGGCGACATGCTGTACAACCGCCTCGCCGGCGCCGATATGGGTCACGGGCTGTCGGTTGGGCAGGGATTCCTTGAGGGCGGCGGCCGTGCGGGCGATCGTTTCGCGCGCCGAATCGACGTCCATGGTGACGCCGCCGAGCCCGTGCGGCGCGATCATCTCTTCGACGGTGAAATCACACATGGGGGCATCGTGTTGGTGCAAGACGTGGACCGAAACCCGCGTGACGGGCGTTCCGGCGGCTTCGGCGAGGGCTTCCCGCCAGGCGCGGTGTCCGCCGTTGCCAATACCCACCCAGTCCACCGCGCAGAGCACGATGGGCGCTTCGCCGTCCGGAATGAACACGATGCCACGGGCGGTCAGCGGGTCGGTGATCTCCTTCGCCGGCTCCACGCCGCCGCCGCAGAGCGGGGCGCCGATGGGCGGGGTGGCGTCGGCCTCGAAGGTGGCGATGGTGAACTCGGCCTGGGCGCCCTGTGTGGCAAGAACGGCCACGGCGGCGACGGCCAGTACGAACGCGGTGCGTATTCTCCGGGGGTTGGCGGCCCGGGCAGGTTGATGGCGTGTCACAGCAAGAATTTCCTACATCATTTTCATGTAGCCGGCGATCATCACGGTGGCGGCGCCGAGGACAATGGTGACGCCCACCCAGAGGGCGGCCTTTTCCTGCAATTTCTGGGAAATGGCTTTCTTTCCGGCCAGCATGGAGGCGAGCCCGAAGATGGCGATCGCCAGCAGGAATTTGATGCCGAAGAGCATGTGGTACGCCGACTGGCCATCGTGCTGGAAGCGGGTTACGGCCATGAAGTTGTAGAGGCCGGTGATCAGCAGGGCGGCGATGAGGATGTGGACGTACTTGCGCCAGCGCGCGGTGATGCCGGCGCGCAGTTTGGCGTGTGTATCGGCATCCAGCACTTCCGCGGCGGCGGGCATGACGGCGGCGCGCAGGTAGAATGCGCCGCCGAGCAGGAAGATCGCGCCGAAAACGTGCAGCCACCGGCTCACGAGGGGGAGCATGCCGGTCGCGGGTTCACCGGTCGCCATTTCCTGGGCGGCCGCGCCGAAGGCAAGCACAAGATAGGCAACGAGGGCGGGGAGAATGCGTCGTGCGGGGGAACTTAGCATGGATGAATTCCTGTTCTTTCGGTTGTTGGGGAGGCAAATCTACCGTAAACGTAGCATAACCGCGCTTGACGCGCGCCTGCAACCCTTCGCGCCCGCGGTGCGGCCATGTTTCGCCGCTCGGGGCCGTTCAGGGCGGTGTCGCGGATCGGCGTCGCGTGACCCGTTCCAAGTTGCGCCGGGCGGCGGCATGATCGGGGTCCGTCGCAAGAATTTCCTCGAAATATCCGGCGGCGGCGTCCCAGTCGTCGTACCTGGCGCAGAGTGTACCTATGTTATTCAGGATGGCGGGCTCCCGGTGTCCGAAATTCGCGGCGTTCGCCACATGATCGAGGGCCTCGGCATTTTGCCCCTCCGTGAAGGCGTGGCGCGCGCGCGCGACGGCCACGTCGTATTGGAAGAGGGACAGGCTGTATTCGTCGACCGGTGCATTGGGGAGCGGCGTGCGCCACGCGATATCGTCCGGTCCCGGGGCTTGCGCGGGCTCTTCTCCGGGGCGGAGCGCCTGCACGAAGAGCCCGAGGGGATGGAAGCGAACGCTGGCGCCGGCAATGGCGGTTTCCCGCGCGAGCACGAGGGGGCGGCTGGTGTGGTTGAGGAGCCACCCGAGAATCTCGGGCTCGTAGCGCATTTTTGGGTAGGGCAGCCACGCGTCCTGGATCGCGCCGGCGAGTTCCGGGATGGCGTGGAGGTCGAGGTAGCCGTATTTTCGCAGGAGCGTGACGTCGGGCCGCTCGCCCTCGACGGCCTGCAGGTAGAGCGTTGGAAAGGCCTGGTGGTCGGGCCCCGCGACGAAGATGGCGTTTTCCGGGAGGCCCGCGAGGACGGCGCGCCCGTAGTCTTCGGCGTAGAAGTAGGCGCGCTTGCTCTGGGCGCTGTGGATGAGAAGGGCGCCGAGAATACCGGCCATGGCGAGCCCGGTCAGAAATGAGCGGATGCGCCGCCCGCCGCCCCAGGCCAGCGCGCAGGCGATGCCGATGGCGGTGATGAACTCGGCGGGCAACATGAAGACGCGCATGACCCAGAGCCATTCGCGGTTCTGCTCGAAATTCTGCATCCACGTGATGGCGACGACCGTGCTCACGGCCATGAGGGAGAGGAACCCGGCCAGGAAACGATCGCGCCGCCAGAGCGCCACGGCGCCCGCTGCCCCCAGAAACGCGCCGATGGTGAGGTAGTCCTTGATCCAGAAGCTCCCCATGGTCGAGAGCTGGGCGGAGAAGCGTCCGATACCGCGGGGGTACTGGTCCACCATGAAGGCGAACTGCTCGCGGCGGACGACGTCCCACCAGCGCGCGAGGGTCTCGGGGTCGCCCCAATCGACGGCGGGGTCGAGGCGCGAGGCGAGGGGCAGGTAGACCCAGACGACGAGGCCGAGAAGGAACAGGCCGCCGTTTTTCGCGTGGAACGCGGCATCGCGGCGGAGCGGAGCGGGAAGTTGGAGCCAGGCGAAGATCGCCCAGAATGGCAGCAGCAGGAACATGGTGTTGTGGACGCCGGTGCTGACGCCGGCGAGGAGGGCGAGGGCAGAACAGGCGCCGGAGTTTCCCGCCCGGACACCGCGCAAGGCGATGAGGAGCATCGTGGCGAGAAACAGGGTATTGAGCGTGTAGACTTCCGCGATCAGCGCCTGCTCCCAGAAGACGCGTGAAAAGGCAAAGAGGAGCGCGGCCAACACGGCGGGCGTTCGCCGCCCGGTGAGGGTGATGCCGATGAGGACGAGGAGGGCGACGGTCGCTGCGCCGCAGACGGCTGAGAACAAGTTGACCCGCCACGCCGGATTCTCCAGCGGTATCCACGTGAAGAGGTGGGCGAGCATCGTCCAGACGGGGTAGCCGGGCGGGTGGGGAACGCCGAGGGTGTACGCCGCGCCAATAAACTCGCCGCTGTCTTCGCCGGTCACGGTGGGGGCGAGGGTGAAGACGTATACGGCGAGCGCGGCGAGTCCTGTGGCAAAGGCGGCGCGGCGATCCAGCCGGGAGAGCGGCGGGTGCGGCGCGCGCGCGTGTCTCTTTCGCGGTTCGTCGACTGTACCCGTCATTTCAACCCTTCAGATCTTGTTTTCTTCGCCTCGCAGGATGCGCCGGATGTTGGCGCGGTGCTTGAGGATGACCAGGATGGCCACCACGGCCACCACTACCCGTATAACGGTTGAGAGGGGAAAAAACCAAACGGAGACCGCGAGCGCGGCGGCGGCGCAAACCGACGCGGCGCTGACCATGCGCGTGGCGGCGACGACGGCGGCGAAGACGGCGATCGCGATGGCCATGGGCCCGGGCGCCAGGCCCAGGAAGACGCCGGCGCTCGTGGCGACGCCCTTTCCGCCGCGAAACCGGAGGAATATGGAGAAGGAATGGCCCAGGATGGCGGCCACGCCGCAGAAGAGGGGCAGGTGGGGCTGTGCGGGGTCGAGGCGCGCGATCAGGAGGACCGCTGTCAGGCCCTTGGCGATATCCGCCGCCAGTGCGGCCGCGCCAAGCTTTTTGCCGAGCACGCGCATGGTGTTCGTTGCGCCGATGTTTCGGCTGCCGGCTTCGCGGATGTCCACGCCGCGCAGGCGCAGGCCGAGCCAGAGGCCGGTGGGAACGGAGCCGAGCAGGTAACCCGCGGCGAGCGCGAGGAGCGCCAGGTAGGAGAAGGTCATGCGCGCGGCTTTCCTTCGCGCAGCTCGAGGTGGATGGGCACGCCTTCGAAGCCGAAGCGCTGGCGCAGCTGGTTTTCGACGAAGCGCAGGTAGCTGAAGTGGAAGAGGCGGGCCTGGTTGACAAAGAGCACGACGGTGGTCGGTTTCACGCTGGCCTGGGTGCCGTAGAGGATTTTGGCGTGCTTGCCTTTCTGGCTCGGGGGCTTGTGCAGGACCTTGAGCTCATCGATGAAGCGGTTCATCTCGGCGGTCGGGATGCGCTTGCGCGATTCGGCGTAGATCCGGTCGATGTGCTCGAACACCGAGAAAAGGCGCTGGCGCGTGACGTTGGAGATGGTGATGTAGGGCACGTAGTGGATCTGCGCCATCTTCAGGTTCAGCTCCTCGCCGATGGCCTTGAACCGGCGGGCCTTGTCCTCTATGAGGTCCCACTTGGTCCATACGAGGATCATCGCCGTGCCGTTTTCACGGCAGTAGCCGATGATGCGCTTGTCCTGTTCCGACATGCCTTCGGTGGCGTCGATCATGATGAGACACACATCGGCGCGGCGGACGGCGCGCAGGGAGCGGCTTACGCTGAACTGTTCGACTTTCCGGGTGATGCCCGCCTTCTTGCGGAGGCCGGCGGTGTCGATCAGGACGTATTCCTGGTCGTTCCAGGTGAAGTCCACGTCGATGGCGTCCCGCGTGGTACCCGGGACGGAATCGACGATGTTGCGCTGCTCGTTGAGGATGGCGTTGACGAATGAGGACTTGCCGACGTTCGGCTTGCCGACAATGGCCACTTTGATGCGCGGGTCGGTCTCCGGCGTTTCACCGGCCTCGCTGTCCTCGTCGCCGTCGCTATCGGCGGTCTCGTCGCCGTCCTCGCGCGCTTCGGCCGCGGGCGGGGGCAGGTGCGAGACAATCGCCTCGCGCAGCGCGTCGATACCCAGCCCGTGCCCGGACGAAATGGGAAAGGGATCGCCGAGGCCGAGCTCGAAGAAGTCGTACTGGTGCTGCTCCACGAGGTTGTCGTTGTCGAGCTTGTTCACGGCCAGCAGGACGGGCTTGCTGTACTTGTAGAGCCGATCGCGGACTTCGCGGTCGACACGGGTCAGGGGCTGCTGGCCGTCCACGACGAAAATGATGACGCGGGCCTCGTTCAGGGCGGCGTCCACCTGCGCCTGCATTTGCAGTGTGACGTTGTCCTCGGGATTCTCGACGATCCCGCCGGTGTCCACGATGCGGAACTGGTGGTCGCCCCATCGCGCGTTTCCAAAGAAGCGATCGCGCGTGATGCCCTCCTCGTCGTGGACGATGGCGCGGGATTTTCCGATCAGGCGGTTGAAGAGGGTGGATTTACCGACGTTCGGACGCCCGCAGATGGCCACCAGGGGGAGTTTTTTTGCTTTAGGCAAGGTTTTGCCCTCCGGCGGTCTTTACTTGTTGAATGCCGTCGTAAATATAGGCGGCGCAGGAGGCCACGACCAGGAGTGTGGTCGCGCCGATGAGCCACGGCAGCTGGGAAAGCCCGAGCAGGGCGGCCACCAGGGTGATATTCTGAAATAGGGTCGTCAATTTGCCTGTTACTCTTACGTTGATGATAACGGGGGCCACAAAGGCATTCAGGAGCAGGGCTCCAAGCACGATGATGCTGTCGCGCAGCAGCAGGGGCACGGGAAACCACATTGGAACGCCCGGATCCAGGTGGGGGTTCGCCGCCAGGAAGACAAAGCCGAGATTAATCAGTAGTTTGTCCGCCAGGGGGTCCAGCCGCTTCCCCAGCGGGGTCGGCCGTTCCCAGCGCCGCGCGACGTAGCCATCCAGTGCGTCCGACAGCGCGGCGAGGGCGTAGACCGCCAGCGCCGCGTGGCGCGCCCAGGGCATAGCCGGGGCGTACACGAAAACGAGGCCACAGAACACGGGGACGAGCAACAGGCGGAAGACGGTGATCCGGTTTGCACAGGTCACGACCGCACCCTTATCGACATGGCGAGGCCCGTTTGCGCGCCAAACCCGGTATGGTACGCGTTCGGGACCGAACCGGTCAACTACGCGCCCGCACTTTCCGCGGGCTGGCCGGGCAGATGACGCCGGATCTGGGCCACCAGCTCGTTGGGAAAGAACGGCTTGGTGATGAGTTCCACCGCGCCCGCCTTGAGGCTGTGCGCCCGGGCGTCCGGCGTGTGCGCCGAGGAGAGGCACACCACCGGGATTTCGGCGGTCTGGGGGTTGGACTTGATTTGCTGGCACACTTCATAGCCGCTCATGATCGGCATCATCAGGTCCAACAGGACGAGGTCGGGTTTTTCCGTGCCGACCAGGTCCAGCGCACTGACCCCATCGTAGGCCTTGACCACGTCAAAGCCATTGCCGGCGAGTGTGCGTTCAATGAGCGCCACGACATCCGGTTCATCATCGACGACCAAAACTTTGTGATCCGCCACGTTATTTCCCCGTCCCTCTCTGGTTCCGCAGGAGCGCGGTAAACATACGATTTGCCTTGGACAACTCAACATTCGGGCGCGCCACGCGCACGGGGCGCACGGTTTCCGCCCGTTTGATGCGCGCCACTTCCAGCCGGGCGCCGTGATCGACGAAGCCGTCCTTCGTTTTCGATACGCGGACCACACGGATGTTCAATGGCTGCGAAAGCGGCACCTGGAAGTTTTCGTCCCGCATCAGCTGCGCCTTGAGGAGCGCGCCTTCCGGGAAGGATTGGAGCATTCGAATGCGCATGCCGCGCGGATTCAGATCGAGGACGACCCCTTCGATCGGTTCCTCCGGGGACTCTGGACGCCAGACGATGCAGGGGCGGCAGACTTCGGTGCGCCTGGCGCGGCGGCGTCCGCGCTGGAGGGAGCGGTTGTCGGAGGAGATCACCATCCCGCCATCGTCATCGCGGTCATTCCAGGGGAGTTTGGGCCGATTGGACTGCATACGACTCCATGGTGTTTATGGCTCGCCGTTTCAAGGGAGCGCGATCGGTGTGCAATGTAAACGCTGAAAACCGCGCGCCGCCGGCATGAGACTTGCCAACAGTTCGCAAAGTAAGAATACCGCAATTGTGCGCGGTTGTCCAGATCGGGGATCGGTTGTCGCGGGTTGCGTGGGGCCGCCTCAGTCACCCAGCCACTTGTACATGATCAGCGCGTCGACATAGCCGTGGCGCGGGTGGTGAAATCCCTTCGGCAGGCGCCCGACGATTTCCAGGCCTAGTTTCTGCCAGAGGCGGACCGCTTGATCGTTGGTGGAGACGACGAGGTTGTACTGCATGGCCTTGAACCCCAGCTGGACGGCGGTTTCCTGGGAGTGCATGCAGAGTGCGGAGGCGACGCCCCTGCCGCGCGCCGCGGGCGCGACCATGTAGCCGCAGTTGCAGACGTGGCCTCCCAGGCCCGGCGCGTTCGGCTTAATCGCGTACGTACCAAGGATTTCGCTGTTTTCCTCGAAGACGAAGACTTTCTGCGACTCGCCAAACCACTTCTGGCATCCCTCTTCGCGGGTCATGTCTTGCGGGTAGGGATACGACTCCCCCGCAGCGACGATTTCGTGGAAAAAGGGCCAGATGGCGTCGAATTCGTCGCGGTGGGCTTCGCGTATCGGCATGGACAATCTCGTCTATGTTGCAGTCTGAATGCTCAAGTGCCGGGCAATCGTCCACTACCGCTGGGCCGGCCGGATCCGATCTCAATCCGCATGCGCTTGAGAACGCAAATACGCCACCCGTGGCGTTTCCCCAGATTGCATGGCCCCCTTGCAGAAGTTCTGATCGAAGGTGTGCATCACGGCATTTCCACTGGCGGCCAGGTGCATGGCGTCTGCGAAATCCGCGCCCATCTCGTACCACGCGATAGCCCGCTCGAAACCCTCCGAATCCTCCAGCACAACATTGTCGAGTTGAGATAACAATTGGAAGAAGGGCAGTAGTTCATCCCGGCGCTTGCCGTAGCGCGAACGCAAGACCCATTCAGTCTCAAGAAGAACCGTGCGTGGAAGAAAGACGACATTGTCCCGCATCAAGGACTCGGCCATATCGGCCTGCGCCGGATCGTCGTCGGCAAGAAAGCGCACCAGCACGCACGTGTCAAAAGCAATCATGCTTCTTCCACGCAGTCCACGGGCGCGCACAACCGCTCATCCGACAACGCTTCGCCATGGTGCTTGAGTAAGCCGCGAAGCTCCTCAAGCCTGCGTCCTCCCACCGGGTGTTGCCGCGGTTGGATAAGGAGGCCCGATCCCGTTAGCCGTATACTCAGGTCCATGGCCCCCTGCCAGTGCAACGTTTCCCGCACGTCGGCAGGTATGAGCACTTGTCCCGATTCCGACATGTGCACGGTATTCGTCTCTTCCATCGCAATTGACCTTCACTGTTGAAGGGCAAGCATTCGCCCAGTCCAGTTGACTGCTTTCCATTATCCGCTTTCATGCGCAATCGGTCAAGACGCCGGCGCTAAAGCGAATAGCCAGGTTGAGTCGGCCGATGGCCCGCCGGCCTGCGGCGCGCCCAGGACGCCGTTGACGCCCACGGAGAATTCACGCCATTGTTCGCGCCGCGACTCCAGCAGGGGAATTCGAGTGCCCGTGGCCACGTGCGCTTATTGCTGCATACGTGAAACCAAGAGTTTCGAACCACGAATGCACACGAATTGACACGAATAAGGAGAATCCGTGTCATCGGTGTAATCCGTGGGTAAAAAATACTGACCGCGGAATTCACGGAGGTTCACGTCCTCCTTCATCCGACCGGGCAGTCAGTTCGCCGCGCCCGCCTCCTCCTTCGGCCCCAACACGAGCCAGAGGGGACGCCGATGTTCATTTTCGATCGTCTTCGCTTCGGCGGACACGACACCAATAGTGTTTTTGTAGTCCTTGCCAGCGTACTTCCACTTCAGCAGTATCGCCTTTGGAAGGGCGTTTGTATTCCGCAGTGATTCCGTAATGTCAATGAACTGCCACCTCCCTCCTTCCTGTAAGATTTCACGCCCAAGTACATCGATGGGCTCATCCTGGAGTAAGAGGTTCTCGCCCCCCTCGCCGTAGACTTTCGACAGTTCGTCGAATCGCGGCCATATCATGTCGAATACATCGTTCTGAACAGGCCACGCTTCCAGTGGATTGTTGAACTCACTCAGACGCCCACCGCTCACGTAAAATGCCAACACAACACGCTTGGCCCCGTCCGCAACGGTAGGTACGGGCGCGGGAAGAGCAAACAGGGGACTCCAGACGAAATTGATCGCTGTCTGTTCACCTTGAATTTCAATGTAGCGGAGTTGATCGTTACTGGCAGAGAGTTCCTCAAAAACCTGTGACCGGTCCACGTCCGATGTAAAATATCCGCGCGGGTCGATATGGCCCGTCGTCGATTCGGGCACGGGCGTGGTCGAGGTAACTCGGCGCTCCGGAAACGCTCGCCGGATCGCCGAAGCGAGTTCCTTCGTGACACTCAACCCCTGCGCGGTCATCTGGTCGAGGAGTGCCCAGTCCTGCAACTCGTCCTTAAGCTCGGCGGCCAACATAGCGCGGTAACGCCGCCCCGCGCCGTTGCCGAGCAGCTCGAACGAGATCTTGTAGCGTTCGTCCGCGCTCCAGCGGCCGCCGGTATTGCGAATGAGCACGGCCGTGTGGCTATTGGCGGGCGCGCCGGAGATGCGCACCGGATACTTCGCCAGGGACACGTAGTCGCTGACCACCAACGGCACCTCTCTCCGCGGGGGCAATGCCGAATGGCTTCGGGGCGACACCAGGTATTCCTGGAGAGCTTTACCGGAATCTGGACCCCAAAAGGACTCCTGGGCGCCTTGCCAAACATCGTCGCCATGTTGCCATTCGGACTCAAGCCGCACACCGAGCACTTGCTTCTCGGCGTCGCGGCTCACAGGCGACTCGAATTCGATCTGTACTTCTTCGGGGACAACATCGGGGGTGACAATCAACGTTTTTACTGGCGCCACACCCGCGAATATCGTGGCTTCTCTATACAGGGTCAAGCCAGACTGAGGGTCTTTACATTCGACCTTGTACACCCCGGGCTGCATGGGGCCAAAGCGTAGGATCCCGGAATCGTCTGCCCGGCGGTCAACCCGGCCGCCTCGTTCGTCGCCAAACATCTGACCGTAACACGTCACCTCGACCCCGCTCGCCAACGGCCCGTCCTCGCTGCCGCGCCGGAACTCCAGTTCCAGCGTGGCCAAGCGCGCTTCGCCCGCGTTCTGCTGCGACAATGCCACCAGCACCGCCTCGTTCGTCGCGCCGAATTGCCGGAGCATGAGCCCCATGAACGCCACCCCCGCGATCCCCGCCACCGCCAGCACAACCATGACCCCCGTTTGTATCCACTCGCGCATGATAATCTCCCTCATATGATCCCACCACAGCTTCCGCGCTATGGCATCGGGATCGCCGAATTGTTCCAGGACGCGGCGTCGCACCGATTCCTCATCGTCGTTGCCCCGCTCCAACTCCCGTTCCGCCGCGCACGCGAGGTGGTCCGCGATCTCGTCCAGAATGTCCTGCCGCAGCCCGCCCGGCTCGCGCGGATGGCGCGCGGGGAAGGCTTTGTCGGGGTCCTTGTTCCAGTTCATAGCCGCGTACCTGTCGCTGTGGACGGGGTGGACGGGGTGGACGGGGTGGACGGGGTGGACAGGGTGGACAGGGTGGACAGGGTGGACAGGGTGGACAGGGTGGACAGGGTGGACAAAAGAGCGCCGTGGGCGCTCATGAGTCCGCCGGCCAGCGGCGCGCCCAGGACACCGTTGACGCCCACGGAGAATTCACGCCATTGTTCGCGCCGCGACTCCAGCAGCATCTGGCCCTCGGGCGTGATGCGGTAGAACTTCCGGCGGCAACCCGGCCGGTGCAGCACCCAATACGACGCGAGCAGTCCCTCCCGCTCCATGCGGTGGAGCACGGGGTACAGCGCGCCTTCCAGCAGTTCGAATTGACCGCGAGACCGCTCGATCACCTGCTGTGAGACGTCGTAGCCCGTGGCATCGCCCGGGCTGATGGCGTGGAGAATCAACATCTCCGTCATGTCGCTTTCAAACGTATTTTTCATGGGGCGCGCACCTCGATGGGTTCGGAAAAAGCACGATACCTTGCAGTTCTTAGTACAGGCTACAGGATCGCGCGCGGCTTGTCAACCGGAAACATTCCAAGGGACTCCGCATGCCGTCGAGGCTTGACCGGCGTTCAAAGGAAGTTGGGCATTTCCGTCACGCCGCGCATCTGCTATTATTTATTGGGCTTTATACGCAACGTTATCAACACGAGGCGAGAATCAACATGTACAAAGTGATAGAAGTCATGCCGCAGGATGGATACAAACTCTTGTTGGCCTTTGATAATGGCGATAGCGGCACCGTCGATCTCGCACCCCTGGCGGGAAAGGGCGTTTTCGCCGCCTGGAACGATCCCGAGGTATTCCGCGCGGTCCAGATCGGCCCCTTGGGCGAACTCGCGTGGGCCGATGAGATCGACTTATGTCCCGATGCGCTCTATCTGGAAGCCACTGGGAAGCGTCCGGAAGATGTCTTTCCCGCAGCCCAATTTCATGCGGACCTACGTATTGGGATGCCGGTAGCCCGTCAGATGCTGGTCTAAAGACCAAATGTAAACAGGCCTGCGAGGATGACGGCGGCACATTCGTTCAAAGTCCTGGATGATCGAGAGATCGGCGAAAGCAACGCCCTGCATCGCAAAGTCGGGAAAATTCGCCAACCAGTCGCCCATGGCCGCATACGAATCGTAACTGATGGGGTTGAAGGGCGATTCGCCGGAAATTGCGAGGCCGACCTGCTTCACAAAACGCTCCGCGCACGTTCTCCGCTGTCGCCCGTCGCTGCTCTGTGCGATATGATTGCCCGTTTCAACTATCGTCGCGACGGGCAAGAATAGTTTTTCGCTGGCCTCGATCTTCCCCTTGAGTGCGGCGACAATCTCCCCGTGGCGCGAGCATTTTCCTGGAACTTTCAGGATTTCCACAAATATCGAGGTGTCTATCAGGCATATGCTCAATCAACCCCCTCCCAGGGCCTCCACCCATTCGAGTGCTTTTTCCTTGCGCTCCTTCGCCGTCGTAGGATCTTTAACAAAACTCTCCAGGATCCGGTCTGTCATGAGCCGGCCGATCGGCCCCCTTGCCACGAGCTCGGGAAATCGCTGGAGATCGTGGAGCTTCTTGATGCTGCTGAATCCCGTCTCCGGGTCGCGATAACAGAAAAGCACGTCTCCCAGCGCATCGTCCGGAAGGGCATCGAGCAGAGCAGGATTGTGCGTCGTCAACAGCACCTTCAGCCCCCTCTTCTGGGACACGCCTCGAATCTGATCGATCAACATTGACGCGCGGCTGGGATGCACGCCGTTATCGAGTTCCTCGATGACCACCAAGGAGCCCCGTTCCGCGGTCAGCAACGTCGCCGCCACCGCCAACACGCGGAGTGTCCCGTCGGAGAGCGATGCCGCATCGTGCGCGAGTTCCTTACCCCCGAAAGTCTCCACGAGCTTCACCATAACGTCGTTTCGTTCAGTCTTGATGAAGTCGATGCGGGCAATGTCCTGCTCGGGCAGGGAGCGGACGAATCCCAGTAGATCTTCTTTTTCCTGAGCCGTGTCGATGTTGCAGATCTGGAAAAGAACTGCGGAAAGATTCCTGGCATCCTCCTCCATCACGTTCGCCGAGATTTCGGCATAACCCCGCATACGGGCAGGGTTTGGATCGAGAAAGACAATCTTTTGAAGCGCCTCACGCAAATCGTTGGTCACTTCGGGGATCAATTCCCGCGATTTCTTGTCCGAATACCCAAAGCGGGCCGGCGTTTGAAGCTGATAAAATATAGCCTGCTTGTCCGTGCACGGAATGCGTGGTTTGTTGCCGCCGGTCTTGAAATTATTGTAGGCAACAGACACTTCATCCGTGTAGTCATTTGCCGTTTGCTTCAACTCATACAACGGCAGATTCGCATCGACGTTGTACAATCGCTCCGATACAAGCGTCAAATGCTGGCTGACAATGCCTATTCCCAGTGACAGAAGGGTCCAATTGTTGTTCCGATCATAGATTATGCATTCCAAAGCCATTTTCGCGGTTCCATGACGAAAAATGCCTTCGGCTTTGCCGCGAAACACGGAACCCGCCCCATTGATATCACGCTCAATATCATCCAATCGGCTTCCCTTGGCGAGGGACGAGAGAAGGCGAATCGCTTCGAGAGCATTGCTCTTACCCGAAGCGTTCGCGCCGATAAATAGCGTCAACGGCGAAAAGGACAGGGTGGCACTGCCGTAGCTCTTGAAGTCCTCCAGTCTGATTTCGCTGATCACAATCAACTCCCGAAGTTGCCGAAATGAACTCTGATTTACTCCAAATTATAGCACCATTGGGATTGCATGCGTTCATTCTAATGCCTACCCCACCTTCAGCGTAAACCACCGCAGCACGGACACGCAGTCTTCGTAGCACCAGAACGCGCCGTAGACCACGCGATCGTCCAGCTTCACCAGGCAGGGGGCGCCGAAGCGGAGTACGGCGAAGTTGTCGGCCATGTTGCCCGTGTTTGCGGTGAGTCCGGCGGCGCGCTGTCCCCAGATAGGCGTTGCCGTCTCGTTGACCCATTCGTCGCCGTCGAAGCGGCTGAGGTTGGCCCAGAGGCCGGGTTCGTCGGTGCGGCGGTAGACGCTGAGGACGCGGCCGTCGTCGAGGGCGATGGGGGTCATGGTCTGGCCCTGGAGGCCGGTGGATAGGGGCGGGGTCCAGGTGGCGCCGCCGTCGCTGCTGAGGGCGTACTGGTTGGGTCGGTCCGCCTTCGCGATGTCGTCGTATACCCAGGCATTGGCGAGGAGGCGACCGTCGGGCAGCGCGATGATCTTGGATTCCCAGAAGAAGGTACGGTTGCCGTCCTCGCGCATCACGTCCATGTAGCTGGACCAGGTCTGGCCCTCGTCTTCCGAGACCCAGCCCACGAGGCGCAGGCCGTTGGGGCAATTCCCGGCCCAATCAAACCACGTCGAGGTGCTCCACACCCAGCGGCCATCTGGCAGGACGTTGATGGGCGCGCACAGCTCAAATTCCGGCCCCTCCAGCGGCGGCGTCTGGCGCACGGGCGCGCTCCAGGTCTTGCCGTAGTCCGCCGAGCGCAGCAGCAGCACCTCGCCCGGCGCGAAACCCATGGTCTCCGGATTGGCCAAGCCATCATTGGGCAGGTGGCGCCGATCCTGGCGCACCATCATGGCCACGACCTTGCCGCCGCCCAGGGCGGTGATACGCGAGAAGTCCGACATCAGCGGGTGCGGCGGCCCGGGGTAGATGGGGCCTTCGTGGGTCCACGTTGCGCCGCGATCCGTGGAGCGGAAGACGTGCGTGCGGCAGTTGTGCGCCTCGAAGGCCTCGCCGAGCACCCCCGTGCAGAGGAGATCGCCGTTGTCCAGGGCGGCGAGGGACGGGAAATAAGCGTGGGCACTGCGGACGTGGGGCCGGGGGTTGCGGTAGATTAGGCTGGTGTCTTGCAGGGTGATGGACGGCATGGCGAGGCTCCGTGGCAGTTGACAGTTGGCTTTAGGCTTTAGGCTTTAGGCTGTAGGCTGTAGTGGACGTGGTGGACGCAGTGGACAGAGTGGACAGAGTGGACAGAGTGGACAGAGTGGACAAAGTGGACAGAGTGGACAAAGTGGACATAGTAGACATAGTAGACATAGTGTACATAGTGTACATAGTGTACATAGTGTACATAGTGGACGGTTTCCACCTCGTGCAACCTGTCCACTTCGTCCACAAAAGGCACACGCCCGGCTTGCTGCCGGGCGTGGGGGTAGTTTGTTCCAGGGCCTCTGCCGCCTACTCGGCGTCTTCTTCTCCGCTGAGCGTCAAGCCCATGATGTTGTAGCCGCAGTCGACGTGGTGGGTCTCGCCGGTGACGCCGGAGGCCATGTCCGAGAGCAGGTACACCGTGCTCTTGGCGACGTCTTCCTGGGTCGTGTTGCGGCGAAGCGGTGCGGTGTCGGCATTGGCCTTGAGCATCTTGCGCATGCCGGCGATGGCGCTGGCGGAAAGCGTGCGGATAGGGCCGGCGCTGACCACGTTGACCCGGATGCCCTGGGGTCCCAGGTCGTGGGCGAGGTAGCGGCAGCTTGCTTCCAGGGCGGCCTTGGCGACGCCCATGACGTTGTAGTTCGGGAGCACTTTTTCCGCGCCGTAGTAGGTCATGCCGACGATGCTGCCGCCGTTGGGCATGAGCGGGGCGGCTTCGCGGGCGAGGGCGACCAGGGAATAGGCCGAAACGTCCAGCGCCAGCGCGAAGTTCTTTCGCGGCGTCTGGACAAAGGGGTTCTTCAGGTCGTCGCGCTCGGCGAAAGCGACGGAGTGGATTAGGAAGTCGATCGCGCCCCACTTTTCCTTGATTTGCGCGAAAAACGACGCGATTTCCTCGTCTTTTGTGACATCGCATTCGAGCACATCGGCGCCGGGGATGGTCTCCGCCAGGGCGCGCACGCGCTTCTCCAGCGGGCCGAGGTAATTGAAGACCAGTTCCGCGCCGTGCGCGGCGCACTCCTGGGCGCAGGCCCAGGCGATTGATTTGTCGTTGGCCACGCCAAACACCAGGCCGCGCTTGCCGGCCAGCAGTCCTTCCGCCATGATTCCTCCTTGTATTTCGGTCATGCGCCCCCGGGATTGGACGCGGGGCCGCGATTTTTCGGGCAAAGGCGCGACCACCGGAGGGCCGGGGCGCGCGGGAATGCCGGAATCATAGCATTCCGGCGAATTCGGATCCCAACCGGCCCGGCGCCATGCGCGGGAGGATGATCCACTACGGAACGCGCGGCGCTTGTGCCGCCACGAAAAACGTGCGATACTGAATTCAGGATCGGCGCGTGACCGGTTTGATTTCCTCTGGAGGCAGCGCACTATGGAAAACGACAAGCTTATTCTCGCGATCATCCTGATTGTGATCGTGGTGGCGGCATTTCCGGTGGTCTACCCCATGCTGGTGGACAACACGGCGAAGCACGCCGCGACCGACGCCCAGAACCTGCAACGGATTCAGGACGCCGTCCGGAATTATGCAACACTGAAGGGGCATTACCCCGCCAGCCTGGCGGATCTTTCACCGGAGTTCATGGCGCAGGTGCCAAACACGACCGCGCGGAAGCCCTTCAACTACAACCCGCGGACCGGGCAGGTAAGCAACCCCGCGCCGTCGGAGGCGGACGGCGGCTCCGGGCAGAACGTGCGGGCGCGCGGCGGCGGTTCGGGCGTGCCCGCCTCCACGGACGCGTTCACGGGGCTTGGCGTGTCGCAGGAATTGAACTACTAACGGGCGCCTTCCGCCAGCGCGTCCGGGGTGAAATCCTCGCCCGGATTAATGAACTGGTTGCTCTCGAACTGGTACTGCCGGTCGTGTAGATCGCGGTAGCGCCCGTTGAGCGCCATGAGTTCCGCGTGGCTCCCCCGCTCCACAATCTCGCCATGCTCCAGCACCAGGATCTGGTCCGCGCTGCGGATGGTGGAGAGCCGGTGCGCGATCACGAAGCTCGTCCGGCCAGCGCGCAGGGATCGGAGGCCGTCCTGGATGTAGGCTTCACTCTCGCTGTCCAGGCTGGAGGTGGCCTCGTCCAGAATCAGAATGCGCGGGTCCGCCAGGATAGCCCGCGCGATTGCGATGCGCTGGCGCTGGCCGCCGGACAGCTTGACGCCACGCTCGCCCACGATCGTGTCGTAGCCCTTCTCAAACCCCATGATGAATTCGTCGCAGTGGGCCAGTTTGCTCACCCGCTTGATCTCTTCCAGAGGCGCGTTGGGCCTGGAGAAGGCGATGTTCTCGGCGATGGTCCCGTCAAAAAGGAAGTTTTCCTGAAGAACCAACCCCAGGTGCTCCCGGTAATCCCGCAGTTTGATGGAGGCCAGATCGCGGCCGTCTACGGTGACGCGGCCCGCCTTGGGCCGGTGAAAGGCCATCACCAGGCCGATGAGCGTGCTTTTGCCCGATCCGCTGGATCCGACGAGCGCGGTGGTGCTGCCGGCGGACGCCTCGAAGGAGACGCCCTTGAGTACGGGGACGTCCGCTGTATATTCGAAGGCCACGTTGTCGAAGCCGATATCGCCCCGGAGGTCGCCGGCGGGCTCGCGGGAGGCATCCTCATCGTCTTCGGTGGCCATGCTCCGGATCTCGCGGATACGATCGAGGCCGGCGAAGGCTTCGCTGAACTGCGTGGAGATATTCGCGATTTGCACCAGCGGCATGACCACCATGGCGACGAAGGCCAGGAACATGAACAGGTCGCCGGGGGTCATGGCGCCGGAAAGGACAAAACGTCCGCCGAGCATGATCATGACCGTGGCGATAATGCCGATGAGCGCGGTGGATACCGAGGAGATGGCGGAAACGCCGGTCACCGCGCCGGCGACATTCCGGAACAGGCGGTGGACGCCGCGGGCGAAGATCAGGTCTTCCCGCCGTTCCGCCGTGTAGCCCTTTACGACGCGCACACCGCCCAGCGATTCGGTCAGGCGTCCGGTCACCTGCGCGTTGAGTTCGCCGCGCTCCCGGAACAAAGGCCGCAGGCGGGCGAAAGCGTAGGCCATGCTGAACGCGAACGCCCCCAGCACCACCACGATTACCAGCGTCAGGATCCAGTTCAGCCAGAGCAGGACCGCGAGGGCAATAGCGGCGCCAAAAACGCCGCCGCTCACCTGCACCAGCCCGGTCCCGATCAGGTTCCGGATGCCTTCGGCGTCGGTCATGATGCGCGAAATGAGCACGCCGGTTTTGGTGGAGTCAAAGTAATGGACGGGCAGCCGGATCACGTGCTGCTGGACCCGCTTGCGCATGTCGGTGATCGCCTTCTGCGCCGCCACCCCGAGCACCTGGGACAGGGCGAACGTCGTGGCGGCCTGAATCAGGCAGGCGGCGGCCACGGCGGCGCCCAGCAGGAGCAGGAGGGAACCCGGCTCCGAAATGCCGAACAGCGGCTCCGTATGGGCGCCCGGGGCCAGGATGTTATCGACCAGGAACTTGGTGCTGCCCGGCGCCACCAGACCGCTCAGGCGATTGACTACGACCAGCGCCAGGCCGATCGCGATCCGCCTGCGGTGCGACCAGATAATGCCCCGGGCCTCCGCCCAGGAACTGGTGGTTAGGATGCCGCGCCTGGCCATGGGAACGTCCTTTCAATGGGATGATGTTGGGGATCGCGCGGGAAGTCGCCCGGCAATGCCCGCGCCGCTGCACGGGCCCTAGTATACGGGATGGACGCGCCAATTCGGAAAACGCCGAAGCGGAAGCTTGCGGCGCGCGAGGCATGCAATTCCTTTCGACCCCGCCACGGCGGTACAATAAGGCGGTCCGGAACGGCCCGCAGGGCAATCGCATTTAGACTTCCTTTACGGGCCGAGCGCCATTCGAACCACCTGCAATGTTAAGAAGGGCGCGTGTTGGAGCGCTGGCATTTCGCCCACGGCGAATCCCTGACCTTGCCGGCAGAGATGCCGGCGCTCCCACACGCTCACTTTCATTGATTCAAGGTTACGAATCGACTCAATTTTATACCCATATTCCGTGGTCGGGTTTACATGCGATTGCCCTGGAACGTCCCGGAATCCCCCCCTTGAAGGAGTTCTCCGATGAAAAACATCCCCCACCTCCTGGCGGCGTGCCTTGTGTTTCTGGCGCTCGCCGCCGCCATGTGCCCTCCCCGGTATGCGCATGCCGCGCCGCCCACCGGCAGCTTTCAGCTCGCCCAGGCCGACACCGCCCCGGCGGAAGAGGGCGCCGCCGAAAGCGCCTCGCAACCCGTGGAGGAGCTTCCGCGCATGACCAACAAACGCGCGGCCTACTGGGGCGTCGCGGTCATGCTGGCCACCAGCGCGATATTCGCCGGCTTCGGGCTGTACGCCATCTACCTTTCGCCACGCTCCCCCCGGAATCGCGCAAAGCCCGGCGGCGACGCGTAAGTCGGGGATGGTCCCGCACCCCGCCGATCCCGTACAATCGGGAATGATTGGGTAGCCGCGCGTTGGTATTGCGCACGCGCATAATTCCGGGAGTCGTCGGTTATGAGGTTGTGTTTGATACTTTTTCTGCTGGGCCTGCTTGTTTTCTGTCTCAGCCCGGTTGGAGCCGCCGATTCCTGGCCGGAGTTTCGCGGCCCGGAAGCCAACGGCCACGCCCCCCACGCCGCCGCGATCCCCACGCGCTGGAGCGAGACGGAAAACGTCGCCTGGAAGACGCCGATCCCGCTGAAGGGCTGGTCCACGCCGGTGATCATGAGCGGCCAGGTGTGGCTGACGACGGCGACGGAAGACGGCACGGACTACTACGCGATCAGCCTCGACGCGGCGACTGGTAAAATTCTTCATAACAAGCACCTGTTTCACGCCGACGATCCGGAGCCGCTCGGGAACAATGTGAATTGCTACGCTTCGCCGTCGCCGGTTATCGAGCCGGGCCGGGTGTATGTGCACTTTGGCGTGTATGGGACGGCCTGTCTCGATACGGAGACGGCGGAAGTGATCTGGCAGCGGACGGACCTGCCCTGCCGCCATTACCGGGGTCCGGGCTCCTCGCCGATCCTCTATGAAGACCTGCTTATCCTCACGTTCGACGGCATCGACCAGCAGTATGTGACGGCGCTGGACAAGCGCACCGGCGAGACCCGCTGGCGCACGGATCGCACGCGTACCTGGGACGATTACGACGAGAATGGCCTTCCGAAGCGCGGCGGCGACATGCGCAAGGCCTACAGCACGCCGGTGGTCGTCGAGCAGGATGGGAAGCCGCTCCTGCTCAGCGTCGGATCGTCGGCGGCGTATGGGTACGACCCGCGTTCGGGTGAGGAATTGTGGAAAGTCGAAATGGCGGGCTTTACCCCCTCCACGCGCCCGGTGTGGGATGGGGCGCGGCTTTTCACGGCGACGGGCTACGGCGCTTCGGAGCTGTGGGCGATCCGCACCGATGGCGCGGGCGACGCCACCGCCACGCATGTCGCCTGGACGCACGCGGGGCGCGACGTGCCGGAGACGCCCTCGCCGATTCTCGTGGATGGCCTGCTGTATACCGTCAGCAACCGGGGCGAAGTGTCCTGCCGCGAGCCGGAAACGGGTGAACTCCTCTGGACGGAGCGTATTGGCGGCAATCATATCGCGTCGCCCGTGTATGCGGGCGGCCTGCTTTGCTTCACCAGCACACAGGGCGTCACTACCCTGATGCGCCCCGGGCGTACGCCGGAAGTCGTGGGGACCAACACGCTCGACGAGGGCCCGATGGCGTCTCCCGCCATGGCCAGCGGGGCGCTGTATCTGCGGACGCCGGGCTATCTCTACCGGATAGGAAACACTTTAGCGGAATGATTCACGCACCGGTGTGAAAGCGTGTTTCGGTCAAGTCGGGCGTGAATCGAAGGATCGCGCCTTTCGGCGCTGAACACAGCCGGGACGGCTGTGCCACTTTCTTTTCGAGGTGATTTTGGTGGGGTCGGGGGATCTCGTAGGGGTGGGCTCGATTTGCCGCGGACTTGCTGAAGGTCCGCCGTGGCGGAATTGGCCGGGATCCTGTCGCGCCTTTCGGCGCGTTGGACAGCCGGGACGGCTATCCTACATTTGCGCCTTTCGGCGCCTGGACAGCCGGGACGGCTATCCTACATTTGCGCCTTCGGCGCCCGGACAGCCGGGACGGCTATCCTACATTTGCGCCTTTGGCGCCCGGACAGCCGGGACGGCTATCCTACATTTGCGCCTTCGGCGCCTGGACAGCCGGGACGGCTATCCTACATTTGCGCCTTTCGGCGCGTTGGACAGCCGGGACGGCTATCCTACATTTGCGCCTTCGGCGCCTGGACAGCCGGGACGGCTATCCTACATTTGCGCCTTTCGGCGCGTTGGACAGCCGGAACGGGAATCCGGCAGGTTGAGCGATTGAGTTACGGCGCATTAGCGGGCGCGGACTTCGGAAATCAGGCGTTTGGTGGTCTCCAGCATGACGCGCTCGACGTCTTCGGAGAAGAAGCCCGCCCGCGTGTCGAGATCGCGGCCCCAGAGGTAGGTGGTCACGCCGATGGTCTCGTGCCCGCCCTCCCGGACAATTTGCGCGGTGGGGACGTAGCCGAAGAAGTCATTGGCGTAGGCCGAGACCCACAACGGCAAGTCGGGCAGGTCGCGGTACAGCATCAGCGCGTAGTCCGCGACGACTTCGCTCGGCAGGCCGACCAGGATGAGGTCGTCCCCGAATCCCCAGGCGGCGATTGGCGCGCTGTAGTGCGCCGGGAGCGACTTTCCCGCCGCCAAAAGCCCGATCATGTGCTCGGCCATGAGGCGCTCCGTAGTCTTGCGGTTCGCATAGACCGCCAGGGTTTCAGCGTCCAGCGGCATCAGGGGGAGATCGGTCGTTTCATACGCCAGCCGCAGGGGGCCCTGGATCGGCCGCATTTCTCCGCCCAGCACGCGCAGGGCCGCATCGGCCAGGGCCCTCCCGTGTTTACGCACGCCCGGGATATCCGCGCGCGGCTCGGGGTTCGCATCCGCGCCGCACCCGCTCAGGAAAAGCACGGTCGCGCCCGTCTCGGCTTCCAGGAACTCGCGCGCATAGCCCGCGTAATCGCCGCTGATGACGTTGTGATCCGCCGTGAGGCCGGTGTTGTGGCAAGCGCAGCCCAGCGCAATCGCGAGGAGCTTGCCGCCGGCATCCAGCACGCGCAGCACCGGGACACGCCGGTCGGCCGGGCCATCGGGGTTGGGCTGCATCCAGACGTGGCCCTCGGGCGAGATAACGCGGCGGTTCATCGGGAAATCCACCGCGTCGCTCCCCCACGCCAACGTAGCCGGGGCGAGCTTTGACAGCGCGTCCAGCGCCACGGAAACGACCTCATCCTGCAGGCGCTTCGTATAGCGCACCACGTTCTCGGCGGGCATATCGTCAGGAAACGCGGCGTACGCCAGGTTGCCGTCCGGATCGGGGTTCAGGCTCATCAGCGGGCCGGTGTGGTTGTGCGAGGCGTTGAGCATGATCTGCCCGCGCGTCAGGCCGGTTTGCTGCATGATGCGCCGGCACGATTCCTCGAAGAACACCGCCTGAAAGCCCACCAGGTCGCCCGTGATCAACACGGCGCGCTTGCCGGCGTGATCTTCCAGGGCCAGCGCCTTCAGGTGGATCGGGGTATCGACCGCTTCGAAGGGTTTGTCGCGCCCGCCGTAGCCAACCAGGGGCACCGGAATGTCGGGTGTGATGTCGATGGTGGCGGCGCCGGCGCGCCATTCCGGGGATTCGGCGAAGCTCCACGACGCCAGCGCCAGTACGGCGGAAAGAAGCAGGAAACAAGGAATCAGGGGTCGATGTCTGGCGATGGGTTTCATGCCGCGCAGCATATCCCATAGCGGGGTGGTGGAAAAAGGTTGAGGATTGCATGCCGCTCCCCGCGTCAGGCATATTCCTCCAGGCATGAAGCGGGGGGGCATCCCGACCGACCTGGTTTCATTGCGCCGCGCCATCCGGCTTTCGTGTTCGACCTCGACCGGGACAGGCGCGCGCATTGCCGCCACCCGGGAGGGCTCGCGCCTCACTTGTTGGACGGCGGGTCACTCCGCGAAATCACCTTCTTCAGCGCGCACCCGTCCCTTCTCGGGCGTGGGGACCTACCGGCGCGCGGACGTCACGCGCATGCATCTCGATCCGGTTTGACTTCCCCGGGAGGGTTGCGCGAATGTATGGGAGCGCCGGAGGCGCGGCGCCAACCCCCGAGGAGTTTTTCCGATGAATAACACCCGCATGAGCGTCTACCTGGACTTGCTCGAGAGTGCGCGCAAGCAGACGCTTCAGACCCTGTCCGGCGTTCCCGAAACGCACCGCTTCAAGCAACTGCAGGAGGGTAAAGCCACGCCGCTCTGGCTGGCGGGCCATCTGGCGAATACGGTAAACACCGTTCTGCTGGTGTACACGCTCCAGCAGGATTCCCTGCTCAAGCGCGAGCAGGCGAGGCTCTTTGCGCCCGATTTTGTGGGTGGCGCGCCGCCGACCTCGAACCCCGAGGAGTACCCCGCGTGGGACGAGGTGATCGGCCTGTACAACAAAGCCTTTGACGCCGCGATTGCGGGTTTGCGGTCGCTGGACGACAGCATGCTGGATCAGCCGCTCCCGGGGAAGATGCGCGACGAGCTGCGGTCTTTTTTCAGCAGCGTCGGGGTTACGCTCGGGATCATGATCAGCCACGATGCGTACCACCGCGGCCAGATTGGGCTGCTCTCCAAGCTGCATTAACTCCGGGGGCGCGTTCAGGACGGCGTTGCCGGGGTGCGGGCCGCGCGCTGGGCGATGAAGGCCTCCACGATGGACCGCCGCACCAGCCCGCCCATGGCGTCGCCGCTGTAGGCGTCGAGGACGGCGAGATCCAGTTTGCCGCCCAGGCGCCGGAAGTAGTAGACCCACACCGGCGCGTGGTAGGTGAAACGCTCGACGATGTCCTCGGGATTTGGCTTGGCTCCGCGCGTCCGCAGGATGTAACGGACGATCCCCTCGCGCGCAAGTTCCTCCGCGCGCGCCTCGCCGATGGTCGGCGGGAGCCCTTCGGCGTCCGCCGGGGCGTCCTCGAGTTCACCCCTTCGCCCGAAGAGCGAAAAACCGCCAAAACTCGCGTCCACCGAGACCAGGGAGTACACCTGCTTCCCCTTGTGGAACATGGCGAAGCGGTAGGCGTAGGCCGGCATCCAGACGATTTCAAGCGACGCCGGATTGCCCGCGGCGTCCACCTTCGCGGGCGGATGCGGCCAGAAGCCGAACAGGTTGACGAAGCGCCGCCGCCGGAAGCGCCGGAGGGCGTGCGCCGCGTCTATGCGTACGGGAAGTACCTGGCCGGTCACGCCTCGTCGTTCTTCCGCGCGCGGGAGAACATGGTCCAGCCGTAATACGTGGCGGCTCCGCCAATCAGAATGAGCACCGCGCCGCACACGACGTTCACGAAGGCCGCCCGGGGGTTGTCGAGGCTCCACAGGGTGCCGATCAGGACCGGGACGCCCAGCGCGAACACGAACAGGCCGACGGCCATGCTCGTTTCACCGTCGCGCTTGAGCAGCTCGTTTTTCGTGTGCCGCTCTTCTACTTTATCAATCGTCTTGCTCATGATGAAATCCTCAATAGAAGTACAGGTACACGAACAGGTGGGGCAGCATCGAGCCCACGGTCCAGATGCGCAGGTCGGAATACCAGGCCTGGTTCGGCCGGCCCAGATTGACGTAGGACTCCTTCAGGATCGCGCCCACCCAGATCATGGCGCCGATGAAGAAGGCGATGGCCATGATCGTGGCCCAGGGCTGGTAAATGGGCGCCAGAATCCTGTTAATCGGGCCGAAGAAAAGGACTAGCACCGGCCGGAAGACGGTTTCGCAGAGGCTGATGAAGGCGCCGCCCAGGCTGGCGAACATCGCGACGAACCCGTCGTTAATGGCCGTGAAAAAATTGCTGAGTGCTTGCATCAGGAATTCCTTTCTTCCAGCGCCGCCTGCGCCGCGTCACTCTTGACCACGTAGCTCCAGGTGACGCCACGCAGCTTCTCCTCGGATTCGGGCGGGGTCAGCAGGCTGACCACGACCGTCACCACCATCGAGAACACGAAGGACCACCAGGCGACGAACAGGAACGGGTTCTCCGAGGTGAATAGGCCGGGGGTGTAGTTGAGCACGAAGCAGAAGGGTACGCCCAGGCCGAGGCCCGCCAGCCCGCCCCACTGCGTGGCGCGCGGCCACACGATGCCGAGCAGCAGAATGGCCAGGGTCGGCCCCTGGAACATGCTCAGGATGGTCTGCGTGAAGACGTATATACTTTCGCGGTCCGCGATGGCCTTACAGAAGGTTGCGGAGATGATGATCAGGACGGCGGTGAAGGCGCGGCCCATGTTCAGGGCCTGGCGTTCGGTGTAGTTGGGCTGGCCGAGCCACTTGCGGATCTGGCCCCAGATATCGGTGATGAAGATGGTCGTGGCCGAGTTCAGCGTGCCGGATATGCTGGACATCAGCGCGGCGAAGAGCGCGGCGAACATCAGCCCGCGCAGGCCCGCCGGCAGCAGCAGCCGGATCATTTCGGGAACGGCGCGGTCCGCGTCCTTCATTTCGAGGCTGGGCACGAGAATCAGCGCGCAAAGCCCGGGCACGGCGACCATGAGCGGGATGAAGGCCTTGAGAAAGCCGCCCGTGAGCATGCCCGCCTTCGCGTCCCACTCGGTGCGGGCGCCGAGCGTGCGCTGCACGATGACCTGGTTGCCGCTCATATAGGCCACGGCGAGCACGATGCCCAGCCCGAATATGATACCCGTCCACGGGAAGGGCCCGGTGGTGTCGTGCGGCAAGAGGATGGTGAAGTGGTTCTGGAATTCGGGGCCCTTCGCCAGGATCTGCTCTTGCAGGGAGCCCCAGCCGCCCACTTCCCAGAGCGCCAGGGCGAGCAGGCCCAGGCCGCCGACGTACATCACGATAAGCTGGACCACGTCGGTGAATACCACCGCGGTCATGCCGCCGGAAAACACGTACATGCCGGTGACCGTGGCCATCAGGATGACGCAGAACCACGGATCCCAGCCCAGGATGGTGTACATCAGCTTGTCCGCCGTGACCCAGAGCATGATGGCCAGGCCCAGGAACAGCACGACGGCCCAAATCAGGGCGTTGATGAACTGCACGGCCGTGTTGTAGCGCCGGCCGAGGAACTCCGGAATCGTGAAGACGCCTGTGCGCCAGAAATACGGCACAAACACAAAGGCCGCGATGACCATGGCGGGCATCGACCCCATCCAGTCGAAATTCGCCGCCGAAACGCCGTGCTGGAAGGTCGCCCCCGCCACCGCCACGAAATCCGTCGCGCCGATATCGCTCACAACAATCGAGAAACCGATCGCCCAGAAGGGCAGCGATTTGCCCGAAACAAAGAAATCCTCGGCGTTTCCGATGTACTTGGTCGTGAAGAAGCCGAGCAACAGCGTGCCAGCCATATAGACCGCGATAATCACGAGGTCTATAGGGTGGAGTCCGATTACACTTTCCATGATTCCCTTTCCGCGATAAGGACGGGCCGTCCCGGGACAAAAAAATACTCGTGACCCGATGGCCGTGGGGATTATGGCATACCGGGACGGAGGCTTCAACCCGGGGGACGCGCGGAAAGAGAACCGCCGGCCTCGGGAGACCGGCGGCGGAGTGTGCTATGCATTACGCGAGGTCGAACAACAGCACCTCGGCGTCTTCCGTTGCCGAAAGCGACAGCGGGCCGGGATCGTTTGTAGAGGCCCCGTCTCCAGTGGAAAGGCGCGCTCCATTCAGCGCCACGGCGCCCGAGAGCACCTGCAGCCAGGCATGCCGCCCGGGCGCGAGCTCGTGCGTCTCCCCCACGCCCGCCGCCAGGCGGCCCGCGTAAATCGTGGCGTCCTGCCGGATGACGAGCGAGCCGTCGCGGCCGTCCGCCGATACCACCACCCGCAGTCGATCGGCCAGATCGGCGTCCTCGAAGCGGCGTTCCTGATAGTTCGGCGTCTGCCCCCGTTCCGACGGGCGAATCCAGATCTGGAAGAGGTGCGTCGGCGCGTCGGCCTGCGGGTTGAACTCCGAATGCAACACCCCGGTCCCGGCGGACATCAACTGGACGTCGCCCCGGCGCAGCACCGAGCCGTTCCCCATGCTGTCGCGGTGCTCCAGCGCGCCCTCGGTGACGTAGGAGAAGATCTCCATGTTTTCGTGGGGATGGAACGGAAACCCGCCCCCGCCCTGGATAACGTCGTCGTTCAGCACGCGCAACGAGCGAAAGCCCATGTGCGCCGGATCGTGGTAGTCGGCAAAGGAGAAGGTATGGTGCGAGTCAAGCCAGCCGTGGTTGGCGTGGCCACGTTCATGGGCGCGGCGGATGGTGATCATGGCGAACCTCCTGTCATTGTTTTTGTGTATATAGTTGATATGTCGCGCAATTGGGCGCGCAACCGTCTGCTGTGTGTACTAACGGGCTGCCCGAACTCCCCAAGTGTACCACAGAATACTTGATATGTCAAGTAACTGCCCGTCCTGCACTGGCCGACAACGCTCGTCCGGGCAGCGCGTCGCCGGCTACCCGTGCGCGCGCCGCCAGGGGACGTACCCCGCGCGCATGCGCTGTCCGTTGGCAAGTAAACCACTCTGTCAGGAAGCACCGACTCCGTCATCATCGCGTGCCGGGGGTTTGTCTGCCGCCATGACCAGGGGTTGCTGCTCCCGCCTGTGTTTGGCTTGCCTGACGTAGTATAGCCCGAAGGGGCGCATCTGGCAAGTGAAAAATCGTGCGTCACCGCGTTCGGGGAGGCCGGTCGGGGAGAAGACGCGCACGGCGGAGAATTGGGGAGAGGATTATCAACCGCAAAGAGCGCAAAGAACGCAAAAGGGCTTCCTTTGCAAACTTTGCGTTCTGCGGTCAAAATCTATTTGTCGCCAACCTCAAGAAGATAGATATAGAGCGATAGAGATACCGATGATCGAGAGCAGAAAAGTAGCCAGAGGAGGTCTAGCACAAGGCTTAGGGCTGTGCCTCCAATAAGTAGAATCAGTGGCACAGCCCAGACTGCCCGGCCATCTACGTCAATCAAACTCACCGGATTATTCACCACATACGCATACATATTCGGGCCGTCGACCATGCCGAGGGGGTCTCGGGTGAGCCAGCGGTTGGCGTCGGGGCTGTAGTACCGGTAGGCAGTATAGTACAGCCGGGCCTCGCTGTCCCAGGCGTGGCCGGTGGATTTTTCCTCCTGCGGCGGATCTTCGACCGGTGATGTCTTCGCCGTGGTCGGCGTATTTGCCGCCGAAAGGGGTGTATTCGTATTTACCGATGCGGTCGCCATCCTGGTCCCACAGGTCCGCCTGCGGCGGATCTTCGACGGGATGTGCCGCAGGTCCGCCGTAGGCGGATAGTTCCAAGTCCCCGTGGCCGCGCTGGTCCCTTCGGAGGTGGCCAGGACGGCGCCGATTTGCTTGCCGGGGTATTTCGTCGTGTCGCCGCCGGTCTTGCGGGTCATGCGCCCGAACTGGCCGTAGGTGTAGGTCGGCTTTTTTGGGGTACAGCCTCGCACGTTGCCTGGATGGGGCCGGGGCGCGGTATGTGGTTGGAGGCGGGCGCGCGTGCGGGGATTGGGGTTGCGGGTGCGCGGCAGTCCCCCCGGCCGCGCTTCGAGGTTGGCGGCGCGCGGCGCGCGGGTGTCCCCGGTGGCGCGGGTGTGCCTGATTTGGTGTGCTGCCGCCGCCATTGTTTCCGATGTCCTCCTGCCCAGAGGGATGCGCCGGGGCCGACCCCGACTGCGGGGTCAGTATAGCCCGGTATGGGTGTTTTGGCAAGGGGGTGGTTTTGCCGCTCGTGTGGGGTGGTGTTGGTGGTGTTGGGCTGGTGTTGCTCCTGGCACACGAACGCGCTGGGGCGCGATCGCGTGGCACGGGTTGACGCCCGGGGCCGGGATGGGTGGCGACGGGACTGGCACGGGCAAGCCCTTGCGGGCTTGTCCGTGGCGCGCCGGGAGGGGCGCTTGGTGTGTGGGGTGTGTGGGTGTGTGGAGCCGCTCGTGTGGGGTGGTGTTGGTGGTGGTGGGCTGGTGTTGCTCCTGGCACACGAACGCGTTGGGGCGCGATCGCGTGGCACGGGCAAGCCCTTGCGGGCTTGACCGTGGCACGCCGGGAGGGTGGAGGGCTGGTGTGTGGGGTGTGTGGGGTGTGTGGGGTGTGTGGAGCCGCTCGTGTGGGGTGGTTTCGCCGCTCGTGTGGGGTGGTGTTGGTGGTGTTGGGCTGGTGTTGCTCCTGGCACACGAACGCGCTGGGGCGCGATCGCGTGGCACGGGTTGACGGGCGGGGCTGGGATGGGTGGCGACGGGACTGGCACGGGCAAGCCCTTGCGGGCTTGTCCGTGGCACGCCGGGAGGGTGGAAGGCTGGAGTGTGGGGTGTGGGGTGTATGGAGCCGCTCGTGTGGGGTGGTGTTGGTGGTGGTGGGCTGGTGTTGCTCCTGGCACACGAACGCGCTGGGGCGCGATCGCGTGGCACGGGTTGACGGGCGGGCTTGTCCGTGGCGCGCCGGGAGGGAGACGTGGGCTGGAGCGTGGGGTGTGTGGGTGTGTGGAGCCGCTCGTGTGGGGTGGTGTTGGCGGTGGTGGGTGTGCGTTGCTCCTGGCACACGAACGCGCTGGGGCGCGATCGCGTGGCACGGGTTGACGGGCGGGGCTGGGGTGGGTGGCGACGGGACTGGCACGGGCAAGCCCTTGCGGGCTTGTCCGTGGCGCGCCGGGAGGGAGACGTGGGCTGGAGCGTGGGGTGTGTGGGTGTGTGGAGCCGCTCGTGTGGGGTGGTGTTGGTGGTGGTGGGCTGGTGTTGCTCCTGGCACACGAACGCGCTGGGGCGCGATCGCGTGGCACGTAGGTTGACGGGTGGCGGTGGGATTGGCACGGGCAAGCCCTTGTGGGCTTGTCCGTGGCACGCCGGAGGGGGATTGGGGTGTGGAGCGTTTGGAACCGCTGTTGTGAGGTGGTTTCGCCGAGCGTGGGTGGAAGTTTGGTCTTGACAGGCGTTGGGGCTCGTGGTATTGTATGGATACAACAATACAATTTAAAGGGCCGGGTTGGTCCGCGCGAATTGTATTGCGTATATGGAACATCGATACAACCTGGGAGGCTGGACGGTGCTGCACTTTAATCTCAGCCAGGGCGAGGGGGTGCCCCTCTATCTCCAGTTGGTGCAACAGATCAAGCACTTCATCGCGACGGGTCGCCTGACGGCGGAGGATGAGCTTCCGCCGGTTCGGGTGCTGGCGCAGCAACTGCTGGTGAATCCGCAGACGGTGGTGCGTGCGTATCGTGAGCTGGAGACGCAGGGCTTGATCTACAAGCGGCGGGGCGCGGGAACGTACGTATCCGCACGTGGAACGCCGTATACCGATGAGGAATGCCGCCGGATTCTTTCGGATCGCGCGCGGTCATTGCTGGTGGAGGCGCGGAGTCTGGGGTTTGATCTGGAAACAACGCTTGATCTGGTACGCGCGTGCAGCGCGGCGCTGGATCGCCTGAAGGAGGGCGCCCAATGAGCAGCATGAACCACGAAGCGATTGTCGACGTCAGCGGGCTCACCCGGGCCTTTGGCGCGAAGGTGGCCCTGCAGAACGTGTCCCTGCGCGTGCGACCGGGGCAGGTTTTTGGCCTGGTGGGCGAAAACGGGGCCGGGAAGACGACGTTAATCCGGCACCTGCTGGGGGCCTTCGAGGCGGAATCCGGCGCGGTGCGGGTGTTTGGCCTGGATCCGGTGCGTCATCCGGTGGCGGTGCTGGGGCGGATCGGGTACCTCTCCGAGGATCGGGATTTGCCGCTTTGGATGCGGGTGCGGGAGTATATGGCGTATACGGCGGCTTTTTATCCCGATTGGGACGCGGGCTACGCGGAGGAACTCCGCCGGCGCTTTGATTTGCCGCCGGAGGCGAAGCTGAAGCAGCTATCGCGCGGCGAAAAGGCGAAGGCGGGGCTGCTGGCGGCGCTGGCGCACCGGCCCGACCTGCTGCTGCTCGACGAGCCCTCCTCCGGGCTGGACGCGGTGGCGCGGCGGGACATCCTGGGCGAGGTGATCCGTTCGGTGGCCGAAGAAGGGCGCACGGTGATTTTCTCGTCGCACCTGCTGGACGAGGTGGAGCGGGTTTCCGACCACGTGGCGATGATTCACGAGGGCGTGGTGGCGCTGGACCTGCCGATGGATACGTTGAAGGAGACACATCACCGGGCGGTGGTGCGGCTTGCCGAGGGGCGGTCGGATTTTCCGCCTGTCGGCGGTTTGCTGCACGCGGAAGGGGCCGAGCGGGACTGGAGTTTGCTGCTGGAAGGCGCGCGCGAGCCGCTTGAAGGCGCGCTGCGGGCGGCGGGCGCGCAGGTGCTGGAATGGAGCGTGCCGACGCTGGACGCGATCTTTGTGGGTCGCGTTACGGGGCGTCCGGCGGCGGGCGCGACCGGGGACGAGCCATGAACACGAAGTATCGGGCATTAATCTGGGAAGAAATGCGGACGGGCGGCGCAATTGCGGGGTGGAGCGTGCTGGTGGGCGTGCTTTGCCTGGTTGCGGCGCGGATTATGGACGCGCCGACGGTACTGGACTGGCGCTACAGCGCGCCGGTGGCGCTGGCGCTGAGCGTGCTGCCGCTGGCGTTGCTGGGGCTTCTGCTGCTGTTCCGAACGGGCAACAGCGGGGCGCTCTCCGGGGGGATGTCGGGGCGCGTGTTGCTGCTGCCGCTGGAGGTGCGGGAGATTGTGGCGGTGACGCTGAGCCTGCGCGCGCTGTTGCTGCTGGCGGCGACCTTCGCCATGACGGTCGCGTGCCGGGCACTGTACGAGGGCAACGGTCCCGCGTGGGTGCTGTTGTTGCTGATTCCGGGGCTCTACGTGTGCATCCAGGCGATCGACTGGTTGCGGCGGCCGAATCCCCTGCTGGCGGCGGGTGGTTTTCTCGCCGTGCTGCTGGCCGGCGCGGTGTTGTTTGCGCCGGCGGCGGCCCCGCACGGCGGATTCGACACGCCGTTCCGTTCGATCACGGCGGGGGTGGCGTTTCTGGCGATCGCTTGCGCCGCCGGGTATGGCGTGGCGCTGTATGCGGCGCACCGTTGCCGCCGCGGCGCGCGCGCGGGGCTGTTGCTGCGGCTTTCGTTGCCCGAGGCGATGCCGCTGCCCGGCGTGCATGCCGAGCGCGGGCTCCGGACGCCGCGCCACGCGCTGTTGTGGCAGTTTCTACGCCGCGACGGGCTGCTGTTTCCCGTGATCTTCGCGTCGATTGGGATTTCGGTGGCGGTCGCGTATCTGCTGTTCGGGCTTTACAAAGAAGACGCGACCGAATACGGCTGGGCGGTGCTCGACTGGGCGGTGTGGCCGGTTCTTTCGCTCACGGCGATGATCTGGGGCGGGTTGCGCGGCGGCGCGGGCTTGCAGCGGGGGATCCGATCGTCGCTGACAGACTACCTCCACCCCATCAGCAGCGCGGAGATGGCGTCGGCGCGGCTCTGGGGACACGCGCTGGTGATTGTCGTCACTTGGTGCGCCGCGCTGCTGCTGAGCCAGGCGGGGTATTTCCTCGGGGACAGCGGTCTTCTGTGGCGAATCTGGCGGGATTCGATTGCGGCGGGCGAGAGCAGCGTGCGCGAGCTGATCGGCGGGCGGCTGTTGCTGCCATTGACGATTCTGATGGGGGCGTGGGTGTTGAGCGCGATCCGGACCCGGCTGGTGGCGTGGATAATCGGCATGGCGGCGTTGCTTGCGACCGTGGCGGGCCAAGGCTATGCCGTGGCGCATGAGGACCCTCCGGTCGTGTGGATGATCGTGCCGGGGGCCTTCACGCTGGCGGCGGTAATCGGGCTGATGGTCTGGGGCGCGCGCACGCGACGGTCGCGGCGGTGGATCGCGGGGCTGTGGATCGCGCCGGTGGCGCTGGCGGTATGGCTGGGCGCGATGTCGCCGCACGTGGAACAGCGTCTGCCGTGGCTGGGCGTTTTTGTGGTGATCGTCGGCGCCTTCGCGGCGCTGGTCTGGTGCGGCTGGCGCGGCCTGATTCCGCGGCGTCACGCCATCGGGTGCGCGGCGGTCTGGATTGGGGTGGCGGCGCTGGCGTATCCCTATGGCGCGTGGCCACTTTCCGGAATCTTTCGCGAGGGACTGTTGGTCGCGTTGCTGGCGGGGGCGCTGGCCGTGCTCCCCTACCCCGCGCTGCTGCTGGATCTGCACCGGCGCCGGCACGAAACCGACAGTGGCATCGCAGCCGAGGATCACGCGGCGCCGGGCGGGTGGGGATTGGACGCGCGGGGGCGCGCGGCGGCGTTGGCGCTGGTTGCGGTGGTGATCGTTGCCGCCGCGTGGTTGCGCTGGCCGGCGGCGCCCGCTTACCTGGCGACGCTCCGCGCACAGGGCCTGCCGGCGACATTTGCGGATCTGGCGGCGCTATATGGCCCGCTGCCGCCGGAAGAGAACGCGGCGCCGCACTACCTGGCGGCGGTGCGCGAGAAAGAGAAGCTCAACGCCGCGTGGAACCGGTGGAGGGCGGATCAGCTAAATCAGCTATCGGGCGCCGCGGGCGCCGAAGTCTCGCTGCTGTATGGTAAAGACAGTCCCGTTATTGATGGTGTCGTCGGCGTTAAGCCCGACGAACCGGTCTGGACGCGCCACTGGGAAATTGCGCTGGAGCACCAGGCGATGGTGAGCGGCCCGATCTCCGAACGGCTGCGTGCTGTTGCGGAGGCCGGGTATCCCCGCAGCCACTATCCAGTCGATATTGGCACGGGGCCGGCGATCGGGCTGCACCATCTGGCGCGCATTCGCGATCTGGCGCGTGCGCTGAGTTTCGAGATCTGGATGGCGTCGGTGGAGGATCGGCCGGCGGATGTATTGCCGGATCTATACGCGCTGGGCGCGCTGGCGGAGAGCCTGCGGGAGGAGCCTATACTGATATCGCAGCTCGTGCGCATTGCCATCCACGGGATCCTGACGGCGAGCGTGGAGCAGGCGCTGAACCGGACGGCATTCACCGAGGATCAGTTGGCGGAGATGCAGGCCTGGCTGGCGGGCGTCGTGCCGCCGGCGGAAAAGGAAAGTATGTTCGCGCGGGCGATGGTGGGCGAGCGCGTGTTCGCGACGAGTGCAATGGATTCCGAATTGTGGCAAGAGATGGGTGAAAATCCGATCGCGGTTCGGACGCAACAGCAGTTCTGGACAATGTCGCGCGTGGTGAGTCTGCGCGCTTTCGCGTCGATGCTGGCGAATTCCGGCAACACGACCAGTCCGTTGCTTGCGGAGATTGAGACGGCCAGCAACCCGATTTTCATTATGCCGAAGATACTGCTGCCCGCGCTGGATCGTTCGCACGATGCCGAATGGCGGTGCCGGGTGACGCTGGACCTGGCGTCGCTGGCCTGCGCGGTGGAGCGGCATCGTCTGGCGCATGGGACGCTGCCCGCGTCGCTGGATGCGCTGGTACCGGGGTTTGTGGCGTCCGTGCCGCGCGATCCGTTCCGGCCGGATGGCGGTCCGTTGTCCTACCGGGTGACGGACGCGGGCGGCTATGTGCTGTATACGTGGGCGCAAAACCGGAAGGATGACGGCGGCGTGCCGCGCGATCGGAAGAAGAAGGAGGGTAATGACTGGATGAACGGCGACTGGATGTTTCGGGTGGCGCCAGTGTCGTTTCGGGATGGGGCGCAATTGACGGAGGTGGCGCCGGTGGAGGAAGAGGAGGAGGAAGCGGAGGTAAGCAGTGCGAGGGGGCTGAGGGTGCTGGGTGGACGATAAAGGCGGCGCCCAGAGGCGGGCAATGTGCCGGGATTGGTCTCGCTGGTGCGGCGGATCCATTGTGGCGCGGCGGCTTCGGAACGACGGGCACACGAATCCGCCTGTGGCGGAATCGCGTGGCACGGGGCGTGGCCGGACGGGGAAGTTTGTCGCGGGCTGCGGAGCGGGCAATGTGCGGGGATTGGTCTCGCTGGTGCGGCGGATCGATTGTGGCGCGGCGGCTTCGGGACGACGGGCACACGAATCCGCCTGTGGCGGAATCGCGTGGCACGGGGATTGAGGTAAATGTTGGAGGATTGGGCTTGTGCTGTCGCGGGCAGGAATGCCCGCGATCCTAGTGCGCCTTTCGGCGCGGTGGACAGCCGGGACGGCTATCCTACATTGGCTGCAGACGGGAATGCCCGCGATCCTAGTGCGCCTTTCGGCGCGGTGGACAGCCGGGACGGCTATCCTACATTTGCCGCGGGAATGCTCGCGATCCTGATTTGGCGGTCCGGGGCGCGACGGCGGGGGTGTGTTCCGCGTCTCCAGCCGGCGTTGGTCGCGCGGCTGGAGACTGCGGAAGGATGTGTGGGGCTATGGTTTGGTGAAGACGAGGCAGACGGGCGAGGGCACGCGGACGATTTCGCCGGTGGAGCCGAGGGCGCCGGAATCGGGGTTGATCTTCATGACGTGGATGTCGTGGGTGTCCTGGTTGGCGGCGAGGAGCCAGGCGCCGGACGGGTCCTGGGTGAAGTTTCTCGGGCGGACGCCGCCGGACTTTTTCTGGCCGCGCGCGGCGATGCGCCCGGTTTCCTGATCGACGGCGAAGATGGCGATGCTGTCGTGGCCGCGGTTTGAGGCGTAAACGTAGCCGCCGCCGGGGTGGACTTCGATGTGGGCGGTGGTGTTATTGCCGTGGAAGTTGGTGGGCAGGGTGCCGGCGGTCTGAAGGGGATCAAGCGCGCCGGTTTCGGCGTCCCAGGCGTAGGCGGTGACGGTATTGCCCATTTCGTTGACGACGTAGGCGTAGGGCTGGGACGGGTGGAAGGCGAAGTGGCGCGGCCCGCCGCCGGGCGGGGTTTCGCCGAAGGCGGGGTCGTTCGGGACCATTGTATTGCCGTCGCGCTTGTAGATCATGAGCTTGTCGATGCCGAGATCGGCCACGACGAGATATTGGCCGGTGGGGTCGAAGTTTACGGAGTGCGCGTGGGGCCCCTGCTGGCGGCGTTCGTCGGGGCCGGAGCCCTCGTGCTTGAAGTTCGCGGTGGACTCGCCGAGGGCGCCGTCCTCGCCGACGGGATAGACGGAGACGCTGCCATCGCCGTAGTTCGCGACGGCGGCCAGCTTGCCGTCGGGCGTGACGGCGACGTGGCACGGGCCGCTTCCGCCGGCGGGCTGCTCGTTGAGGAGGGTGAGGGCGCCGGTTTCGCGGTTGATGGAGAAGGCGGTGACGACATCCTTGTCCTGAGCGCGCCCGGCGGCGTAGAGCACGGGCAATTCGGGATGCAGGGCGAGAAAATTGGGGTTCTCGGTTTGGACGGCCAAGAGGGGTTCGCCGGCCTTGCCGGTTTCCGCGTCAAAGGTGAAGTGGTAGATGCCTTCGCTTTCGCCGCTGGTGTAGGTGCCGACGTAGACGCGCCAGGATTCGGCTTGTGCGAAGGTAGCGCTTGCAAACAGGGCGCCGGCCAGGGCCAGCGCCGATACGAGGTTTCGACCGGTCATCGGGATCTCCTTCGTGAACTTGGTTTTTGTGACTGCCCGGGCGCCGGGCATGCCCGCCAGGGTGGTATCGTGTCACATGGCGGCGCGGCGATCAATCCCGCGCCCGGCGGCTATTCGAGCAGGCGCCGGATGCCTTCCAGGAGCACGCCCTCCACTTCCGGGGCAACCGAAGACGCGTTCTTCCCTGTTTCGTAGCCGCCCTGGGTGTAGGCGATCTCCGTGCCGATGTAGCCGGGGCCGTAGTCCGCGTACGCGGCGGTGCATACGCGATCGCCCGGCCTCATATCTTGCGCGGCAAGCTGGTACTCGACAAAGGATTCTCCCGGGAGCCCGAGAAGCCAGATAGCACCGAGCCGCAACGCGGTAAGGTCAATTCCGGCGGCGGCATTCGTGCGCCCGATCCAGGCAAGCTTCAAAGCGGCGGAGAAGCGCGCCTTGTCTTCGGCGTCCGGATTGGCCAGGGTCGCGCGGAGGCTTCCCTCGTCAAGGTGGGGCGCGATGGGGAGTTGAATATTTCGGGAGCGCCACTCGATGTCACCGGCGCGGATGGGCGTTTTCTCGGTCGCTTGCCAGGCGGCCTCCATGCCGGCCTCCATGCGGGCGGCCAGCACGGGTCGGTTTTCCGGGGAGCCGTCGTTGTACTTCCCGGCGGCGATATTTCCCGCGGCTCCCGTGAAATGTATATGCGGCACGCCGGTCCGGGCTTCCCTGGCGTTGCGGGCGAGCCCGGGAAATTCGCACGTCACATCGCCCTTACCATAGTAACTCTGTGGATGGGTGGCATAATACGTAAGCACGGCGACTGGATCCTCCCCATCCCAGAGGCTGACCGATTTGAGCCAGGGGTCCACAAGCCCCTCCGGCGCGGCAATGGCCTCGGGATCGGAGGTGCGGCTGAAGCGGACAATCTTCACTTTTCCGTCCTCGCCGAGAATTCGCCGGTTCGACGCCACTTTCTCGACTTTCCCCCGCCCGAAACCAGCGTGGGTGACGGGGCGCGCGCCGGCGGCGGCCTCACGCACGGCCGCCGCCGTCCGGGCAATGGCGTCGCGGAGAAACGGCTCGTCGAACCACCTGCCCCCCAGACCGTGCTCGGCCAGCAATCGCTCGGCGCCGAAATCGCACCGGCACCCATCGTGCTGGTGGAGGGCATGGAGAGCGACCCGCCCCGGGGAGGTTCCCGCCGCCTCGGCGAGCGCGCGCCGCCAGGCGTCATAGCCCTCGTTGCCGATGCCGATGAAGTCCACGGCGCAGAGCACAATGGGATCGCCCGCACCGAGGAGGACGATGCCGCGGGCGCTCAGGGGGTCAACAATTTCGCGCGCGGGCGCGTAGGCGACGGGGCTGCCGATGGGCGGGGAAACATCCACATTGTAGACGCCGGCGCGAATGGTGGGCTCCGGAGAATCTCCGGCGGCGCGGCTGCCGCCGGTCAATAGGAACAACGTGGCCAAAAGAAATGAAAAGCGATGCATGCTGGAGCCCTCTGCGTTTGGAATTGCCCAGTATGAAGGAGCGCCTCAATGGGTTGCAAGGGGAGGCCGGGAGTCGCCTGCCCGTGAACGCGGCGCTACTTTCCCGGGGCGGGCAATTCGTGGCTCAGGCAGTGGACTGTGCCGAATCCCCAGACGAGGTCGACGGCGTGTATGCCCACGACGCGGCGCTCTGGAAAGAGCTCCGCGAGGATTCCCAGCGCGATGCGATCGTTGGGGTCGTTGAAGGTGGGCACGAGGACTGCCTCGTTGCCGATGTAGAAGTTGGCGTAGCTCGCGGGGAGCCGCGCGCCGTCGAAATAGAGCGGCGCCGGCATGGGCAGCTCCACGACGTCAATGCGCTCGCCCTCGGCGGTTTTGGCGCCTTCGAGCCGCTCCTGGTTTTCGGTGAGTGCGCGGTAGTTGTCGTCCGCAGTGTCGGATTCCGTGCAGAGGACGACGGTATCGCGGCTGACGAAGCGGCAGAGGTCGTCCACGTGGCCATGGGTATCGTCGCCAGCAATACCGTCGCCGAGCCAGATGACTTTTTCGATGCCGAGGTATTGCCGGAACAGGGTTTCGTAGTCTGCGCGCGTGAATCCGGGGTTGCGCACCTGAATTTCAGGGTGAAGCAGGCACTCCTCCGTGGTGAGGAGGGTACCGGCGCCGTTGCCGTCGATGGCGCCGCCTTCCAGTACGACGTGCCGCCCATGGTGGCGCGCCTCCACGCGGGGCATGCCCGCACTCTCGGAGAGCCAGGCCGGCACGGCGGCGTCGAGGCGGTAGTTGTCGTACTTGGCCCAGGCGTTAAAGTCGAAATGGACCGCCTCCACCGCTTCGCCGCGGTGGACGAAGGCGGGGCTGCAGTCGCGCATCCAGCCGCGATCGAGTGAACAATCGAGGAATCGGACGTTTTCGAGGTTGGCGGCGACCTTTTCCAGCGTGCGGCGGGCCTTCTCCGCGATGCAGCTGTTGGGCACGAGCAGGTCCACGCTCTCCCCCACGCTCAAATGCCGGATCATTTCCGCGAAGACCCAGGGGATCGGCCGGAACTTGCCGGGCCAGTCGTCCTTGTTCGTGGGCCAGGCGAGGAGGGTGGCGTCGTGGGTTTCCCACTCGGCTGGAAGGCGCACCGGTTCTGGCATGGCGTCAGTCCTCGTCGATGTAGCGGCGCGTGATGTCGCCGTAGGCGTCGATGCGGCGATCGCGCAGGAAGGGCCAGTTCCGGCGGATGGTTTCGAGGTGCGCCAGGTCGACCTCGGCGAGCAGGACCTCTTCCAGATCCGTACTGGCCTCGGCGATGATCTGGCCCTGCGGATCGGCGATAAAGGAGGAGCCCCAGAACTCGATACCGGCCTGCTCGGGGACGGGCCGCTCGAAGCCCACGCGGTTGACGGCGCCGACGTAGATGCCGTTGGCGATGGCGTGGCCGCGCTGGACGGTCATCCAGGCGTCGCGCTGTGCGGCGCCGAACTGTTCCTTTTCATAGGGGTGCCAGCCGATGGCTGTGGGGTAAAACAGGATGGAGGCGCCGCGCAGGGCGGTCAGGCGCGCGCCCTCGGGATACCACTGGTCCCAGCAGATAAGCGTGCCGATGCGTCCGTAGCGGGTGTCGAAATTCTTGAAGCCGAGATCGCCGGGCGCGAAGTAGAATTTCTCGTAGTAGGCCGGGTCGTCGGGGATGTGCATCTTGCGGTATATGCCCACCCGGGCGCCATCGGCATCGATGCAGACGAGGCTGTTGTGGTAGACGCCGGGGCCGCGCCGCTCGAAGACGGGAACGACGACGGCGGCGTTCAGGCGCGCCGCGGCGGCCTGGAAGGCTTCGATGCTCGGATTGGGGATGGGTTCGGCGAGATCGAAGAGGTCGGCGTCTTCCTTCTGGCAGAAATACTGGCTGCGGTAGAGTTCCGGCAGGCAGACGACCTGCGCGCCCTGGCCCGCGGCTTTTTCGAACCAATCGAGGGCCTTGCGGGTGTTTTCCTCGGGGTCGGGGGTGACTTGGAATTGGAGCAGGCCGACGGTGTAGTTGGCGGAACGCGCCATGGTGGATCCTTGGGGGTTGGGGATGATTTGGAAAGCGGAAAGTGTAGCACGGGGTGGCGCGGAGCGTCTAGAAATGAGTCAGGTAAAAAGGTGGAGGAAGGGCAAAAGGGACCTAAAGGACCTAAAGGACCTAAAGGACCTAAAGGACCTAAAGGACTTAAAGGACTTAAAGGACCTACGGGACGCAGTGGAGCCGGGAGCCCGCAAAGATTCAGCGTACCCAGCGGGGCCAGGGCACAACGAGTCCCGAAAAGTCCTTTACGTCCTTTTTGTGTTTGTTGACAGACCAGTCTGTCTGTGATAGGATTTGGCCATGAGCGAAATCAAGTCCAGATTATCCGTCCGCGAGCGCGTCCTGGCGACCGCGAGCGAGTTGTTTTATCGCCAGGGCTACCGTGCGACGGGCATCAACCAGATTATTGCGGAGTCCGGCGTGGCGAAGGCGTCGTTTTACGACCACTTTCCGTCGAAAGAAGATTTGTTGTACGCGTATGCGTGTGCGACGTCCGACTTTGAGATGAACGATGTGCGGACGAGCGTGATGGCGCTGCCGACGCCACGGGAGCGATTTTTCGGTCCGCTGAACATTTTGACGCCCTGGTTTGAGACGAGCGACTACCGGGGGTGTCCTTTTCAGAACCTGATGGCGGAGGCCCCGCCCGAGGCGGTGTCGGTGCGCGAGGTTGGCCGCGCGCACCGGGAGAAGGCGCGGCATTTTTTTCGGGAGCTGATTCGTGATTTGCTCATTGCGGAGCCGGAGTTGGGTCCCCTGGATGAATCGGCGCTGGCGGACATCTATGTGGTGTTGTTTGAGGGGGCGATGGCGACGGCGGTGGCGTATCGCGATCCGTGGCCGGTCCGGCGCGCGATCGAGGCGCTGGAGGGATTACTTGCATTGAACCGCGGGTAAGCGGTTTTTTTTGAGGCAGCAAAGACATACCGGTCTGTCTGTTTTGGATCGGTACAAACGCAGGCAAGGAAAGGAAGCGACCTATGTGTATGGCATGTAGTGCACCCCTGGATACGACGAAACAGGACGCCTTTGCGGAACAACTGCTGGGCATGTTGAATGGCGGCATGACCGGCCTGATGGTATCGGTTGGCCACCGGAGCGGATTGTTTGACGTGATGTCGGATGGAGAGGCGCGGACGAGCCACGAACTTGCGGAAGCGGGCGGGGCCAACGAGCGGTATGTTCGCGAGTGGCTGGGCGGCATGGTGGCGGCGCGGATCGTGGAGCGGGATCCGGAAACGGGGACGCATGTCCTGCCGCCCGAGCACGCGCACTGGCTGAGCCGGAAGAATCCGACGGGGAACATGGCGGTGTTCGCGCAGTACCTGTCGGTGCTTGGCAGCGTGGAGGACCGGATCCTGGCGTGCTTCCGGGAGGGCGGCGGGGTCCCCTACTCCGCGTATTCCCGCTTTCACGAGGTGATGGCGGAAGACAGCGGCCAGTCGATCGTGCCGATTGTGGTGGGCGAGGTTGTTCCGTTGGTCCCGGGCCTGGAGGAACGGCTTCGGGCGGGGATCGACGTGCTCGACATCGGGTGCGGGAAGGGCCGCGCGCTGATTGAGCTGGCGAAGGCGTTCCCGAACAGCCGTTTTGCGGGGTACGACCTGAGCGCGGAGGCGCTTGCGGAGGCCCGGGCGCTGGCGCATGAAGCGCGGTTGAACAACATTCGGTTCGAGGAGCGCGATCTTACGGTGTGGAGCGAGCCGGGGTCCTTTGACTGGATCACGGCGTTTGACGCGATCCACGACCAGGCGCGCCCGGATCTCGTCCTGGCGGCGATTCGCGGGGCGTTGCGTCCGGGCGGGGTGTTCTTCATGCAGGACATCGACGCGTCGAGCGAGCCGGTGGACAACATCGAACACCCGTTGGGCGCGCTGCTGTACGCGGTATCGTGCATGCACTGCATGACGGTTTCGCTGGCGCAGGGCGGGATGGGCCTGGGGGCGGTGTGGGGCGTGCAGCGGGCGGAGGCGATGCTGCGCGAGGCGGGTTTTACGTCTATCGAGATTCACCGCTTCCCGCACGACGTGCAGAACTGCTATTTTGTGATGCAGACCTGAACGGATAGCGCCCAAACCAGGAAAACCACCCGGCGCCGAGGCTTCGGCGCCGGGTTTGTTGCCATTGGCCGCTTGAACGGACCCTGGCGCTCAATTGAGGAGTTTGTGGGAACTTGGGTGGGGCCCCGGTTCGGTAATCACGGCCTCGACGTCCACCGCGAAGGTGTGGATCTGGGTCGAAATGGCTTTCAGGGCGCTTTTTGACTTGGAGATCTTGAACTTCCGGGCCTTAACGACATCGTCGGTCGCTTTGCCGAGCTTGACAATATCGGCCTTGACCTTTTTCAGGTTTTCGACCTCGGCGTAGTAGGCGTCGCTCTCCTTACGGCAATAGCCCTTGCAATCGTCGACACCTTTCACGAAGGCCTTGATATCACTGTCGTCCATGAAATCGTTTACCGTCGTTCCCTTTTTTCCCTTCGACTGCAACTCGGCGACGCGTTCGTCGATTGCGTCGAGCCCCTGGAACAGCATGCCGTTGTGCTGCCAGAAGTTTGTGTTGATCTTGGTCATCTTGTCCGTCAAGTCGCCGACTTTTTTCTGCAGATCGCCGAAGGCCTTCTGGATCTCGTTCAGTTTTTTTGCCATCGTTTAACTCCTGTTCCAATTTCACCAACCACCATGCCTCTGAACGCGATGGGGCGCTCAGGCGTCCGGCTCATCCTTCATCACCTGGTCCAGTTCGCTCATAGACTTTTTGGCGTTACCGACCGACTTTTTCAAGGCTTTGAGTTTGTCGTTGGCTTTTTTTCCGGGACCGCTCGACCGCATTTTTCGGATCTTGGCCAGATCGGCCACTTTCCAACTGGTAGTAGGCATGTTGATCTCCCTTTTTGAGTTGAAGTATTCACTGCTGCAACAAAATACACAGGCAAAAGAAGCACACTGACAATAGTACGACTAAAATCGCTATCTGGCAAGTTTTTCACGACAATTTTTCTTGATTTGGCTTTTTCGGGCGCACGGTGCGCCATGACCGCCGGGAAATTGCGCGTGACGCTCGCCCCTAACCCCCGGCCTGTGGTATACTTGCGCGCACTCCGGCAGCACGGGCGCGCGCGTTCTCCAGTGGCTGGCGTGAGCGTGTTTTCATCTCCTCATTTCAGGTATTTTTCCCATGCACCCGGATTATGAAGTGATCGTCATAGGGGCCGGCCATGCCGGCATCGAAGCCGCGCTCGGTTGCGCCCGTCAGGGCCACCGGACGTTGCTTGCGACAATGAAGCTGGACGATATCGGCAAGATGCCGTGTAATCCGGCGATCGGGGGCATTGCGAAGGGGCAGCTGGTGCGCGAGATCGACGCGCTTGGCGGGGAAATGGGCCGTTGCATAGACCGCACGGGCATCCAGTTCAAGATGCTGAATCGTTCCAAGGGGCCGGCGGTGCATTCGCCGCGCGCGCAGGCGGACCGGCATCAGTATCAGCTGGATATGAAGTTTGTGTGCGAGAGCCAGGACAACCTGAACCTGAAGCAGGTGGAGGTGGACGACATCCTCGTGCGCGACGGCGCGGTTCACGGGATCATGACCGGGGCGGGCGAGGAGATCACGGCGCGGGCGATTGTCGTGTGTACGGGGACCTTTCTAGGCGGGCGGCTGCATTTCGGGCTGACGACCATCGAGGGGGGGCGCGGCGGCGACAAGCCGGCGAACACGCTGAGCCAGACGTACGCGAAGATGGGGATTGAGACCGGGCGGATGAAGACGGGCACCGTGCCTCGTATTCACCGGCGGAGCATTGACACCAGCCGGATGGAGGAGCAGAAGGGCGATCCGGACCCGCGCCCCTTCTCCTTTACGACCCCGATTGAGGGCTTCAACCCGAACCGGATTTCCTGTTGGCTCTGTTATACGCGCGAGTCCACGCACGAGGTCATCCGGGCGAACCTGGACAAGTCGCCACTGTACTCCGGGAAGATCGAAGGTATCGGGCCGCGCTATTGCCCGAGCATTGAAGACAAGGTGATGCGGTTTCCTGAGAAGACGGAGCACCGGGTTTTTCTGGAGCCGGAAGGCCTGATGACGAACGAGGTGTACGTGAACGGGCTCAGCACGAGCCTGCCGGAGGAGGTGCAGCTGGCGTACCTGCGCACCGTGCCGGGCCTGGAGGAAGCGGAGATCATCCGGCCGGGGTATGCGGTGGAGTATGATTTTGTCCCCCCCACCCAGCTCAAGCCGACGCTGGAGACAAAGAAGGTCCGGGGGCTGTACCACGCGGGGCAGATCAACGGCACTTCGGGCTACGAAGAGGCGGCCGCGCAGGGCCTCTATGCCGCGTTGAACGTGTCGCGGGCGCTGCGGGGCGAGGATGCGCTGTATATTGGCCGGGACGAGGGCTATATCGGCGTGCTGGTGGACGACATCGTCACGCGCGGGCTGATCGAGCCGTACCGCCTGTTTACGTCGCGGGCGGAGCACCGTTTGCACCTGCGCCATGACAACGCGGACGCGCGGCTGGCGCACTATGGCTTCGGGAACGACGAGATTCTAAACCGAATGCGTGCGCGGGAGCAGCGGGTGGCGGCGGAAATGCAGCGTCTCGAGCGGACGATGATCGAGCCGTCGCCGGAAAATAACGAGATTCTGGCGGCGTGTGGCGGCCAGCCCGTGGAGCGCGCAACGCCGGCGGTGCAGATCCTGCGGCGTCCCGGAATGCCGCTGGAGGCCCTTTACCGTATGTGCGGAGCGTCGGAAATGCTTGATTTCGAGGCGCGGGAACAGGTCGAAATCCGGATCAAGTACCAGGGGTACATCGATCGGTCGCTCCGGGATATCGAGCGTTTCAAGAAGGCGGAGCACCTGCACATACCGGATTCGCTCGACTACGAGGCGATTCCGGGCATTCCGCGGGAATGCAAGGACCGGCTGAAGGCGATCCGCCCGGTAAACTTCGGGCAGGCGTCGCGGATTTCTGGTGTGCGTCCGGCGGACATCGCGGTGCTGCACATTTACGTGGAGAAGCACCGGCGTGAACGGGCGGCAGCGCGGCGGGACAACTAAGCGGCATTGGGGGGTGCCTCGGCGGGGTTCTGGTTGGGCCCGCGGTCGCATCTCCTCCCCCCTCTGAGGCGGCTATCGAATAATTTCCGTCGATGCGGAGTATGTACGATACCTGTACAGATTTGCGCATTTTCTATTTTCAGGTAAAATTAAGGCATATTTTCATCCAAGAGGGAGTATAGACAGGTATGACGTTCTTCGAAACCAAAGACATCTTGAAATCCGGGCAGCTGAAAACGGATTCGTACTGGCGCATGTTCTGGCACACGCGATTCCGTGGTTACCACGTGGCGCGGACGCTGCATGTCCCCCGCCGCAATCTGTTGGGGCAAATCTCGACCAGCACGGTCTGGATCCTGGATCCGGGCGCCTCGGGCAACAACTAGGCGGCGATCCACAGGGCATTTTCGGCGGCATCGGGGCTTGGGGCGCGCGGGACGTGCGCGCATTCCGGCAGCGCGGCGCAGTCTCCGGCGCATCTGGAAAGGGGATCACCACGAAAAGCACAGCGCGGCCGCTGGCCGCAACCAAATTATTGAACCACGAATGCACACGAATTGACACGAATAAGAAAAATCCGTGTTATCGGTGTAATCCGTGGTCAAAAAAAGACGGACCATGGAACCCTTTGAGCAGCCGACGACCGCCAAGAAGATTGTCACCACGAAGGGCGCGAAGGCCACAAAGAAAAACGGAGAAGAGTTGTTAACCGCAGAGAACGCAGAGAGCGCATAGGGCGATATAGTGCGCGGCCGGACTGGGGCGGTTGAATGGGGGCGTGTTTTTTAACCACGAATGAACACCAATGCACGCGAATGCGCCGGGAGCATCGGCTGGCCGCGATCAGGATTTTTGACCACGGATGACACGGATGACACGGATAGCAATTGGTTCCGGTGGTTGAGGCGTGCCGGCGGCTGCGTGCGATTTTCGACGCAGCCTGTTCGGATTGTTCAGCATCGGAATTGTAGCGGGGTTGATCGGGTGGCGGGCTGTTTGGTCTTGTTTGGTTCGAGCGCCGTTGCAATCCGTGTCATCGGTGTAATCCGTGGTCAAGAAAAAGAGATCACCACGAAGGACACGAAGGGCACGAAGAAAAATGGGGAAGAGCTTTGACCGCAAAGGGCGATATAGTGCGCGGCCGGACTGGGGCGTTGAATGGGGGCGTGTTTTTTAACCACGAATGATCACCAATGCACACGAATGCGCCGGGAGCATCGGCTGGCCGCGATCAGGATTTTTGACCACGGATGACACGGATGATACGGATAGCAATTGGTTCCGGTCGTTGAGGCGTGCCGGCGGCTGCGTGCGGTTTTCGACGCAGCCTGTTCGGATTGTTCAGAATCGGAATTGTAGCGGGGTTGATCGGGTGGCGGGCTGCTTCTTCTTTTTTGGTTCGAGTGTCGCTTCAATCCGTGTCATCGGTGTAATCCGTGGTCAAGAAAAAGAGATCACCACGAAGGACACGAAGGGCACGAAGAAAAATGGGGAAGAGCTTTGAACGCAGATAGCGCAAATGGCGATGTAGTGCGCGGCCGGACTGGGGCGGTTGAATGGGGGCGTGTTTTTTAACCACAAATGAACACCAATGCACACGAATGCGCCGGGAGCATCGGCTGGCCGCGATCAGGATTTTTGACCACGGATGACACGGATAGCAATTGATTCCGGTGGTTGAGGCGTGCCGGCGGCTGCGTGCGATTTTCGACGCAGCCTGTTCGGATTGTTCAGCATCGGAATTGTAGCGGGGTTGATCGGGTGGCGGGCTGCTTCTTCTTTTTTGGTTCGAGTGTCGCTTCAATCCGTGTCATCGGTGTAATCCGTGGTCAAGAAAAGGATTTCGACCACGAAACATGCGGAACGGCCCGGAGATTCTCACTGGAGCTTCCGCTTCGCAAATGTCTTTACACCGAATGTTTATGGGCGTCTGAGAGCAAGTGCCTGCTAAAAAAACAAGGTAACACTTCAGCGGAGTGAAGTATAGTGGCCAAACCAGAGCGACTTGCCGAATAAAGTGTACGTGCAACTATGGTGCGTCGGCGGCGCAAGACAGCGTTCTGAAAATGCTACCGTCGCATCAGAAGCCGCGTGTCGTCGGAGGACTCCGGCAACGTATTCTTGCACCTTCGCGCCATGCCGGCGGGCCGCCGGCGCGCTCCATACCGCCGCGCGGGCGGTTTCTTTTGCGGGCGTGTGGCCCCTGCTGAGTATTCCGACGAATCACCCTGCCCCGCCTCTTCCTCTTGCGCGCCTGTTCCGGGCGCGTTATAGTGTGTTTACAGCACCATTTCCTCCCGAGGCTCTCCCGATGACATTCATTACGCGGTCAATACTCCTGTGGCGCGCCGCCCCGCTACTCTTCGTCTGCGCCCTGGCGCTGGAAGCGGGCGCCCAGACCGATCTGCTGCCCGACCTCATTGTCGACACGGCGCCCCTGGCGAACCAGTTGATCGATACGGAGACCGAGCCCGGGCACGTGCTGTTTCGCTTTGATTCCGGTCTGCCGAATGTCGGCCGGGGGGAGTTCCTGTTGGAAGCGACCGGGGAAGACGCGGGCGATGGCCGCCAGACGGTGAACCAGCGCATCGTGCGCAGCGACGGGTCTTCCTATCTGCGCGACGCGGGGGAATTCCTGTACAACCCGGAGATCCGCATGATGGAGGCGGCCGGCTGGGTTTCGTACCGCATTCGGGCCATCGAGGGCGAGGTCGGCGTCGGCCCCGTGCTGGCCGAGGGCACGAAACCGGCGGTTCGCATTACGAGCTCGGCGGTGTATGATCGGTCGCTGCCCGGCGCCCCCCAGTTCGGTTTTCGCGCCAACGGCGGCAACCACGGCATCTCCGTGGGCTGGTCGGATATCTACCCCCGCTTTCTACCGCTGCAATGGATCGACGTGACCGGGCTGCCCTCGGGCGATTACTGGCTGGAGGTGGCGGTGGATCCCGGTGGTCATGTGCTGGAATCGGACGACAGCAACAATGTCGGGCGCATCCAGGTGGCCTTGCAGATTCCCGATGTCGCCTGCGCGTCGGACCACCCGCTCGTCGGGGCGGCGGGCGCCTTCACGACCCGCGCCCACGAGGTTTCCGGCGAGGTCCGGGTCGTGGACAACTGCACGCTTCAGCTCGAGAGTTTCACCTACGACGGCGAGGGGTTGGATGTGCGGGTGTATGGCTTTGCCGACGCCACCTACCAGAACGGCGTGGACCTGTCGGGCTACGACCTGCGCCTGCCCGGCGGCTATACAAACGAAACCCTGGAGATCACGATTCCGGGCGGCGCGTCTCTCGACGGCGTCGCCATCATCAGCATCTGGTGCGTGCCGGCCGGGGCGAGTTTCGGCGATGCGGTGCTGACGCCCATGTCCGGCGGTGAAGGTGAAGGTGAAGGTGAAGGTGAAGGTGAAGGTGAAGGTGAAGGAGAAGGAGAAGGAGAAGGAGAAGGAGAAGGTGAAGGTGAAGGTGAAGGTGAAGGTGAAGGTGAAGGTGAAGGCGAAGGTGAGGGTGAGGGTGAAGGCGAGGGTGAGGGTGAGGGCGAGGGCGAGGGCGAGGGTGAGGGTGAGGGTGAGGGTGAGGGTGAGGGTGAAGGTGAAGGTGAAGGCGAAGGCGAAGGCGAAGGTGAGGGCGAGGGTGAAGTGCCAGCAGGCTGCGCGCTTCCAAGCGCTATTGGAACGCGCATTGGGACCTTCCTCGCAGACTTGTTCCTGATCGGCGCCACGCTCACGACCCTGCTGGGGCTCAACCGGGTGCGGCAACCGGTCTAAGGCCGGCGAGTCAGATCACGTACTGTGCGGCACAGGCAGCGTGGGCTATTCTCGCGTGGCCGCGACTACACTCACACCCCGCAGCGCTCCGCCCAGGCTTCATACAGGGCGCGCAGTTCCTCCGCCTTCTCCGGAAGGTCCGTGCTGCGATCGCGGGTTTCCGTGCGGTCCTCGCGCAGGTTGTAGAGTTCCCAGGGGCCACCGTCTTTCGGGGCGACCAGTTTCCAGTCGCCCTGGCGCACGGCGCGGTTGCCGGAGTGCGCCCAGAAGAGCGCCTGGTGCGGATCCCGCGCGCGGCCTTCAAGCAGGGGTAGCAGGCTTTTCCCTTCGAGGGGCGTGATCGGCTTTTCGTTGCGGGTTTGCGGATACGCGGCGCCCGCAAGTTCGACGCAGGTGACCATAATGTCGATGATGTGCCCCGGCTCGTGGTTGAGGGTTCCGCGCGCGGCGATACCCGCCGGCCAGTGGGCGATCAGGGGCGTCGCGATGCCGCCTTCGTGGTTCCAGTGCTTGTACATGCGGAAGGGCGTGTTGCTTGCGCTGGCCCAGGAGCGCCCGTAGCTCATGTAGCTGTCCACGCCGCCGGCGGGCAGGCCGTTGTTGCGGTTGTCAAAGCCGGTTGGCCCGCCCTCGTGGCAGGCGCCGTTGTCCGCCAGGAAGAGCACGAGCGTGTTTTCGGCGTTTCCGGTGGCGTCGATTGCGTCGAGAATGCGCCCGATGCCCTGGTCCATGCGGTCGACCTGCGCGGCGTAAACGGCCATCCGTCGATCCATGTCCTCCTGGTCGACCTCATCCCAGTCCGCGGTTTCCGCATCGCGCGGCGGCAGGGCCCAGGCTGGATCGATGAGGCCCATCTCGGCCATGCGCTTGAAGCGCGCTTCGCGGACGGCGTCCCAACCTTGCCGGTAGCGCCCGAGGTAGCGCTGGATGTCCTCCTCCAGCGCGTGCAGGGGCCAATGCGGGGCGGTGTAGGCGACGTAGAGGAAGAAGGGATTTTCCTGGAGGCCGAATTCCTGCACGTACTTCACGGCGTGATCGGATATGGCGTCGGTGAGGTACCAGTATTTGTTGGGCGGCTGGTGGGGCTCGCCATCAATAGCGAATCCGCGCACCACGCCCTCCGTCTTCGTCTTGGCGATGTCGAAGTAGTTCATGGCGCCGCTGATCAGCCCATAGTACTTGTCGAACCCGCGATCCACAGGCCAGTGCGGGCGCTCCTCCCCCACGTGCCACTTGCCGGACATGAGCGTGTTGTAGCCCGCCGTCTTCAGGACTTCGGCGATAGTGACGCACTGGTCGTTGAGGTAGCCCTGGTAGGGGCCGGGCCCGGTCTTGCTGTTGACCATGCCGCCCATGCCCGCCTGATGCGGGTAGAGGCCGGTCAGGAGCGAGGCGCGCGTGGGACAGCAGCGCGCCGCGTTGTAGAACTGGGTGAAGCGCAACCCCTCCCCCGCCAGCCGGTCGAGATTGGGGGTCTGAATTTCGCCGCCGTAGCAGCCGAGGTCGGAGTAGCCCATGTCGTCGGCCATGATCAGGACAATGTTGGGGCGAGGCGCGGCCTGGGCGCCGAATGCGGCCAGGAGAAGGGCGAAGAGGAGGGTGAAGTGCTTCACGGGGCGTTGCTCCGGGTGAGAAGGTTTTGGAGTGGACGTGGTGGACGTGGTGGACGTGGTGGACGTGGTGGACAGAGTGGACAGAGTGGACGGGGTGGACGGAGTGGACGGGGTGGACGCCTTTGGGGCCGGAGAGACGCTGTTGAGCGAGACGACTCCATCCACGTTGTTCATCCGCTTTTCACTCGGCCCCGTCGGGTTTTGGGAATAAACGGTGCCGGCTGTAGCGTGGGTAGGACTCGAAGATCTCGCCATCGCCGACCAGGCGGGGATCGCCGGTTTCGGTGAGGTATTCGTCCATTTTCGCGGCCAGGTTGGCCCGAACCGGCGCGTATGCCGGATCGGCGGCCAGGTTGTTTATGCAGTCCGGGTCGTTGGCGACATCAAACAGCTCCTCGGCGGGGCGTTTGTCGACCGACCAGGCCAAGTACTTGCCCAGATCGGGGTCTTCCGCCTTTTCAATCAGAAAATCGAGCGCCGGACAGGCATCGATGTCGTGGTAGCCGCCGTGCATCGGCCCCAGTGTGGTTGTCTCGTCGGAATAGGAATCGTCGCCATACTTTTGCGGCGCGCCGGCGGGCCAGCGTTCCGGGTGGAAATTGCGAATATAGAGGTAGTCCTTCGTGCGCAGGGCGCGTTGCGGGTAACCGAGGCTCTTGTAGCGCGAGGAAGAGTGGCGCTCGCGCGCGCTGTACACCGCGCTGTGCATCGGCTCGGTTTGTTCGCCCGCGAGCAGCGCCAAGAGACTCTTCCCCACCATCGGCGGCGCCAGCGCGTCCACGCTCGGATGCGCAACGCCTGTGGCCTCCAGGATCGTGGGCGCCAGGTCGGTCAGGCTGACAAGATCGTCGACGGTGCGCCCGCCGGGGATCATTGCGCCCCAGCGGATGGCGAGCGGCATGCGGATGCCCGCTTCGTAGCAGTTCGCCTTGGCGCGGGGAAAGGCCATGCCGTTGTCCGAGGTCACGATGACGATGGTGTTGTCGAGTTCGCCGGCGGCTTCCAGGAGGTCGAGCATACGGGCGAGATGCTGGTCGAACCACTCGATTTCGGCACAGTAGTCGAGCAGATCGCTGCGGATTTCCGGGGTTTCGGGCAGGAAGGCCGGCACGGCGGCATCCTCCAGGCGTTTGCCCTGCTCCAGGCCGATCCCCTTCTTGAAGACCCGGTGCGGCTCGGAGGCGCCGTACCAGAAGCAGAATGGCTGATCGGGGTCGCGTGTCTTAAGAAACGCCTCGAAATTCGACGCGTAGTCGACGTTCTTGATGCCCTCCGGCGCGTCCATGGTGATGCTGGAGAATTCGGCGCCGGCGGGATTTCGCGGGCGGCCGGACAGCTGCCAGTTGCCCGGCCCCCAGCCCTTCCCGGTGAAGCCCACGGCGTATCCGGCGCCTTCCAGCAGGTCCGTATACGCCACATACCGCGCGGGAAATCCGCTGGCGTGCGTGCCGGCGTGCTCCAATTGCCAGCAGTAGCGGCCCGTCAGCAGCGCCGCGCGCGAGGGGCTGCATCCCGGCGAGGCGGTGATGGCGTGGGTGAAATAGACGCCCTCATTCGCAATGCGGTCGAAGGCGGGCGTTTTCACGGCGGTGTAACCGGCTTTCGACGTGTGGTAAAAGGACTGGTCGTCGGAGATGGAGAGGAGGATATTGGGGCGATCGGCGGCGGCCGCTTCCGGCGACAACACGGCCAGGGCCAGCAGGCATACCCCGAAAAATGAAACAAAACAGGCGCGCATAACGATCTCCCGGGTGCAAAATCTGGATTACCCAACCCGCTCAGCATACGGATCTCCGTGCGAGGTGGTCAACCTCCGGCAGCGATTTCCGATTGCCCATTTTTGCTCGGCGCGCGAAATCGCGCCGATCAGGGCGTTGCGCCGCAGCGCGCGGCCCAGTCCGCGTAACGGCTGGCCAGGTCCCGCACCCGCTCGGGATCCTCCGCCGCGCGGTCGTGCTGTTCGGCGCGGTCCTGGCGGAGGTTGTAGAGCTCCCAGGGGGCGCCGGTTTTTGCGACGATCTTCCAGTCGCCGTCGCGCGCGGCGCGGTGGCCGCCGTACTCCCAGAACAGGGGTGCGCTCCGCTTCCAGGGCTCGCCGCGCAGGGCGGGGACGAGGCTCTGGCCCTCCAGGGGGAGCAGGTCGCGCCCGGGGTAGGACTCCGGGTAGGCGGCGCCGGCCAGTTCGAGGCAGGTGGGCATCACGTCGATCACATGGCCGACCGGATCGAGGATCGCGCCGGGATTCGCGATAGCGCCGGGCCATTTCACGATGAAGGGCGTGAGGATGCCCCCCTCGTAGTTGGTGGCCTTGTAGTCGCGTAGCGGCGCGTTGCTGACGTGGGCCCATTCCGCGCCGTAGCCCCCGAAAGTATCCGCGGGTCCGGGCATCACGCCCGGAGCAAGCGGTTTGGTGAGGGTACCGTCGGCGCGCCAGATCTTCCCGGGCTTGTCCAGGTAGAACGAACCATCGGGGTTGACCCCGGTCGCGCCGGGATTGCGCTGGGTGGCGCCGTTATCGGACAGGAACATCACCACGGTGTTGTCCTCGCGCCCGATCTCCCGGACGGTATCGAGGATCCGCCCGATGTTGCGGTCCATACAGTCGATCTGCGCGGCGTAGACCGCCATGCGCTCCGCCTCCCAGTCCTTGTGGGGCGCGTCCGCCCAGGGGGCCACGGCCGGATCGCGCGGCGCGGGCGGCGTTTCGCCGAAGAGGCCCTGTTCCTTCTGGCGGGCGAGTCGCTGTTCCCGGCAGGCGTCCCAACCGAGGTCGCGGTAGCGCTGCCGATATTTCGCGATGTCCGCCTCGCGCGCGTGGAGGGGCCAGTGCGGCGCGCTATAGGCCACATACAGGAAGAAGGGCTGATCCATCGGGGCCGCTTCGCGCAGGAATTCCACGGCGTGATCCGTGTTGGCGTCGGTCTTGAAGTAGTCCTCGGGAAGGGTGTACGGCTCGCCATCGAGGAAGTGTTGCGCCGTGTTCACCAATTTGAAGTAGTTGCCCGGCCCCTTCTGCGCCAGGTGGCCATAGGCGCGGTCGAACCCCTTGTGCACCGGCGATTCGGTGTCGGTCCACTTCCCCACCATCATGGTGCGGTACCCCGCGCGCCGCAGCGCCTCGCCGATATTGACGCAGCGGTTATTGCGGACGCCGTTCCAGGTGTGTACCCCGGTCTGGTGGTTGTAGAGGCCGGTGAGGAGGGCGGCCCGGGTCGGCCCGCAAATGGAGGCGTTGTAGAACTCCCGAAAGCGCGCGCCCTCCGCCGCCAGCTGATCGATGTTGGGAGTCTCAATCTCGCCGCCATAGCTCCCGAGATCGGAATAGCCCATGTCATCGGCCATGATGAGGACGATGTTGGGGTGCGGGGCGGCAAACGCGAAATGGCTCAGGCCCAGCAACAGGGCAATCAGGGCGATCCGGAATCGATTCACTGGTTTTTCTCCACCGCTTCACGCAGTTCCTGGTAGCGCAATCGCGCGCGCTCGTGGCTTTCGTCCAGTATCAACGCGGTCTCGAGGTAGGTCTTTGCCTGAATCAGCAGACCCGCTTCCACAAAGCGCTCGGCCTCGTCCACATACCGGTCCGCCAACGCGACGGGCCGGTTTTCGCCGCCGAAACCCGCGAGTTGGCGCTCGCGCAGGATAGGCAGGAAGCGATCGCGGAGTTCGACGGGATCCCAGCAGAGGTCCTGGAGGTAGAGCGGGGCCAGGTGGCCGGCGCGGAGGGCTTCCCAGCCCATCTGTTTCCAGCGGGCGTTCTGTTCCCAGGCGCGTTGGCTCGCGAGCGACGCCAGCAGGAACGCGAGGAACAGTCCCGACGCGAGCGCGCCATAGACGCGGCGGCGGCGCGGACAATCGAGTGCTTGAACCGGAAAAGCGCGCACATGTAGCGCAACCAGGGCGGCCAGGGCGCACCAGTAGAGCGTCGTGATGGTGGTGTAGCGCGAGGTCATGGCCTGGTCCAGCCCGAGGGCCGCGCGTCCGGCGGCGGTGACGGCGGCGCTGCCGAGCACATAGAGCGCGAGGCCGGCCCAGGGCAACATCGGGGCCAGGCTGGCGCGATCGTTTCGATAGAGACGCGCGGCGAGGAGGGGCAGGGCAAGGAGTCCCACCGCACCGGCCAGATAATCGAGAGGTCCCGCCGGGAGAGCCACCCCGTGCCATGGGAGCCGGGTGAAGAGGCCGGTGATCGGCGCGCCGAGGTAGAGCACAACGAAGCCAAGGAACTGGCGGGGTGCGCGCAACACCGCGCCGATGGAGGGGCTCACGCCGGGTTTGGCGTAGTCGATCAGGTAGAGCTGGATCACGAGCAGGCCGGCGGCGATCCAGAGCAGGCTGTAGATGATACGCGCCTCGCGGGCGATTCCCGGGCGCAGAAGAACGAGCGGCGCGAGCGCGATCCAGGCGAGGAGCCCGTTCGCGAAGGAGAAAGACGCGACAACGACAGCGAATATGGACGCCGCAAAGCGCAGCGGGGTGAGCTGCGGGCCGGAGAGCAGGAGCGCGGCGAACACGACGGCGGCGACGTTCAGAAAGACGTGAATCTGCCAGCCCCAGATCCAGTTTTCCATTTGCGCCCAGGAATAGACGAGGAAGGCGAATAGCGGAATCAACCACCAGGGCCGTTCGCCCGGTGGGAAGGGGAGCCACGCCGCGCGCGCGAGCAGCAGCAGGGTGGCGGTGGCCAGCAGGACATTGGCGGCGAGCTCCCAGGCCACATTCCAACCGCTCAGCGATGCGAGGGCATACATGACCAGGCGCGGAAAGACGGAACGATGCTCGTTGTGTTGCGCCCAGAAATCGGCGAGGCCCACGCCCTCGCCCGCGGCCTTTTCGAGGAACAGGGCGAAGTGCCAGGCGTCCCAATAGGGGAAGTAGAGGCCGTAGTGGTAGAGCTTGTAGAGGAGCGCCAGGGCGGGCAATGCGGCGAGGCCCAGGCACACGGCTATCATCGTGCGGCTCCCGCCGCGGCGGGCCGTGTCGGAGCCTTCCCGGGATTCACCGGTCATCGCGCGATTAGTCCGACGTCTTTTCAAAGATGAACAGGTGTTGCGTGGGCAGGAATTCGTGGCGCTTGAGGAGCCGGAACCCGGCGGGCTCCCACTCCCGGAGGACCTGTTCCACCGACATGCGGTGGTCGCGCTTGATGTGGGCGGCGGATTCGCCGAGGAGCCGGTACTCCACCAGCGCAACGCGCCCGCCGGGCTTCAGGGCGGCGCGCATTTTCTCCAGCATGGCGACGGGCTCCTGGAATTCGTGGTAGGCGTCCACGAGGAGAATCCAGTCGATGGCGCCCTCCGGCAGTTTCGGATCGTCGGGGTCGCCGAGAATGATCTCGACATTGGTGACGCCTTCCTTCCGGCAATTCTCCGCGAGGATCGCGTTCATTTCCGGCTGGATGTCGACCCCGTAGGCCGTGCCCCCAGGAAGGACGGCGCGCGCGAGACGGCGGGTGAAATAGCCGGAACCGGACCCGATGTCGGCCACTTTATCGCCCGGCTGGAGGCGCATGGCGGCGATAACGCGATCGGGCTGCTCGATGGCTTCGCGATCGTCGCGTTCGAGCCAGTCGGCGCCGAGGTAGCTCATGACCTGCGCGGGTATGCGAAGGTGCCCGTGTTCATCGCCGGGGCTACGGGTATCCTGGGCGGTGGCGAGGAGGGCCAAGGCAATGGTGGCAATGAAGAGGACGCTTCTCATGGTGCAGGCTCCTGTGATCGCGATGAAGCCGCCATTGTGGGCAACGAGTGGGGAGATTGCAAGTGGCACAAAGGATATCAAGCCATCCAAGAACCCACCTCCGCGTTTCACCGTCTACTTTTCGCTCTCAGCTGCATTGTATCGGTGAGCGGGATGAATTGAGATTGTCCCATTCTCGGGACTCCCCTAACTACAATCGATCCAGCCAGTAGCTTGGACGGCGGCTTTGATGCGCGACAGCAAGAACTTGGAGGCGGGAAGCTGTTCGTCGGTAGATTATCGAGAAAGGAAACCTTTTCATCGCCACCCGCCGTATATCAGGTTCTATCTCTATCGGATACAAATCAGGTGAACGGGTCACGATCTCCATTGCGCCTTCAAACTCGTCCAGAAAGGCCAAACCGATACCGGGTCTCCGAAACTCGTAGAAGGCGATGGCTTCCAAATACTCAAGCTCCGCAGCGGTATGGAACTCATAACTCATCGCAAAAGGGACCGCGCCTTGCGCCTGACTTCCTCCGCCGGTACGGCTTGAACGGTCCCGTCATCGAGTTCTTGAGCGCGACGGCGCGCTTCGGCCAGCCAATCACCCAACACTTCGCCGGGAGCCGGAGAATCAAGACTGAGCAGCAGTTTCTGGGCCAACGCCGCACGCTCATCAGGCGTCAGATGGAGTGCTTCGACTTCAATTTGCTTTGCGTTCATGAGTGTAAGTCCCTTTGGCACATCCCGAATCACATCCACTCAATCTATGATATACCAAGCGGTACGAATCCCGCAGCCCCAAGTCTAGTCGGTCGCGCGCTGCCTCTTCGAATCCGCCGTCCGCGATTTCGGGCATTCGCCGCCGGCGCCGCAGCCGCAGCCCATGTTTTTGCCCTTCATCATGCGATACACGTAGCGGCCGAGGTACGCGACGGCGTAGAGGACGAACGCGGCGACGACGAGAGTCTGGAGGGCCATGGCGCTACCCTCCGAGGCCGGCCAAGGTGGCCAGTTGGTAGGTCACGAAAGCGCCCACATAGGCTATGGCCGTCATGTAGACGAACGTAAGCGCGGGCCAGCGCCATTGCCCGGTCTCGCGCTTGATGGTGGCGAGGGTGGCGGCGCACTGGGCGCAGAGGGCGAAAAAGACCATGATGGACAGCGCGACGGCGATATTGAACAGCGGGCGGCCGTCGGGCCACGTGGCGCCGCGCAGGGTGGCCACAAGTCCGGCGGACTCTTCATCTTCGTCCGCGCCGAGGTTGAACAGGGTGCCGAGGGTGGCCACGATGATCTCGCGCGCGGGGAAGCTCGCGATGGTGGCGGTGGCGATGCGCCAGTCCCAGCCGAGCGGCAGGAAAATGGGTTCGACCCAGTGCCCGGCGCGCCCGAGGATGCTGTTTTGCAGGTAGGCGCCGGCTTCCAGATTGCCGAGGTGGGCGAGCTGCTCGTCCAGCGCCTCCCCGCTGAGCCCGGAGGCCCGGACTTCGGCGCGCCGGGCGTCAAAGTCCTCGGCGATCGATGCGGAGCGCGGGAAGTAGGCCAGGGCCCAAACCAGGATGGTGACCGCGAAGATCAGTGTGCCCGCGCGGACGATAAATTCCTTGCCTTCGCGGTAGACCTTCTTGGCGACCGTGCCGGGCTGGGGCGCCTTGTACGACGGCATTTCGAGGATGAACGGGGGCTTTTCGCCCTTGAAGATGGTTTTCTTGAAGAGCCACGCCATGGGCACTGCCACGCCGACGCCGACGCCGTACATCAGAAAAAGGACAAGCGCGGGCAGGGTAAAGAGGCCGCCGAGAATGGGGGTGTCGGGGAAAAACGCGCCGATCATGATGACGTAGACCGGGAGGCGGGCCGAGCAACTCATGAGCGGGGCGACGAGGATCGTGGTGAAGCGATCGCGGCGATCGTGGATGGTGCGGGTGGCCATGATGCCGGGGATCGCGCAGGCGAAACTCGATAGCATCGGGATGAAGGACTGGCCGCTGAGGCCGCACCAGCCGAGGAGCTTGTCCATGAGGAAGGCGGCGCGGGCCATGTAGCCGCAGTCTTCGAGCACCGCGATAAACAGGCTTAACAGGAGGATCTGTGGAAGGAAGATGAGCACGCTGCCGACGCCCGCGATGATCCCGTCCATTAACAGGCTCTGGAGCATCCCTTCGGGCAGGAAGCCGCCGGCCCATTCGCCGAGCGCGCCGAATGCGCCGTCGACCAGATCCATGACGGGGCCCGCCCAGGAGTAGATCGACTGGAAGACGACGAGCATGATGCCCAGGAAGATGGCCGACCCGAAAAAGCGGTGGGTGAGGAAGTTATCGATGTGCTCGGAGCGGCTGCGGCGGCGCGTGGCGGGCCGGGTGAGCGAGGCGGCGAGGATGCCTTTGACCCAGGTGTACCGGGCCCGGGCCTCCTGGGCGGCCAGGCTGTTGCTCCCGTTGCACAACGCGGCCTGGCGGTATTCTTCGAGCGTTGCGCGGAAACCGCTCCCGAGCTGGCGGAGCAGGCGTTTCTCGGCGTAGCCGCCCTGATCGATCAGGATGCGGCTGACTTCCGGCGCGGGGACCGCGCGGCCGAGGCGGCCCTTCTGCTCCTGCAACACGGCGGAAAGCGCCTCGACGGCCCGCACCTGGGATTCGGGAACGACGCAGAGGTCGCAGGGGGCCTTGAGGTCGCCCTGATACAGGGCGAGGATCGCCTTGCGCAATTCGTCGATCCCCTGGCGCTTGTGCGCGCAAATGGGTACGACGGGCGCGCCGATCGCCTTGGAGAAGGCGTCAAAGTTAATTTCGAAGCCCCGCCGTTTGGCGATGTCCATCATGTTGAGGGCGACGATGAAGGGCTTGTTCAACTCGACGATCTGGGAGAGGAAATAGAGGTTGCGCTCGAGGTTCGAGGCGTCCAGCACTATGACGATCCCGTCGATGGGGTTTTCATCTTTCCGCTGGCCGAGAAGCACGTCGGCGACGATGATTTCGTCGGGCGAGCGCGCGGCGAGGCTGTAGGCGCCGGGGAGATCGGCCAGTTCGACCTTGATCTCGCCGAGATGAATCGTGCCGTGGGTTCGGCTGACGGTGACGCCGGCGTAGTTGCCGGTCGTTTGAGAAAGGCCGGTGAGCGCGTTGAAAACGGCGGTCTTCCCCACGTTCGGGTTGCCGACCAGGGCCAATGTGGTGGGCATTACTTACTTTCGAGTTGTACCAGCGCCGCCTCGGACTTGCGAAGCGTAAGGTGAAAACCCCGGACAAAGATCTCCATCGGATCGCCCAGGGGCGCATAGCGGAGCACTTCCACCTCGGCGCCGTCGGAGACGCCCATCTCAAGCAGGCGCTGCTGCGTGTCCCCCAGGCCCCGCAGGCCGGCCACCACGCCGGATTCTTTCGGCTTTAACTGATCAAGTGTCTGCATTTCCCATCACCTCGGCCGCCGGAACGCGCGCCGCGCGCCCGGGCCGCCGTACTGTTGGCGCGCGCCGGAGGAACCACAATCGGGGTCAGGCCGAACCGACCGACCCCGTTTCCACCAGGCACTCGCCGGAATCCCCGCAAATGGGGCACTCGGACTGGCCGTGCGGGCCGCAGCCGCCGTCGTAGGACTGCATGCGCTCGCGCACCTTCACGGCAAGCTCTTCTTCACTCAAGAGATACTTCATGAGCCAGAGCAGGCGCTGGCCCGTCTCCATGCTCATGAGATGTTCCATCTTACAGGCGTCACCCAGCGCGGTATCCTTTTCCACGCGGAGCACCCGCTCGAAAAACTTCGAGAGAATGACGTAATTGTGCTCCACGAGATTGGCGATGCGCTCGCCCTCTTCGGTGAGGAGCAGGAATCGGTTGTGATCTTCGCCGACCCACCCGCGCTTCTTCAGCTGCGCCAGGGCCATGCTTGCGGCCCCGCGGGAAACCTCAAGGGTCTCCGCAACGTCCGTCGCGCGGGCGTATCCATACTCGGTTCGCAGGCTGTCGATCGCCATCAGGTAGTGCGCCATCGAGTGGGACAGCGGGTTGTTTTCGAATTCGCGCCAATGGCTAGCGTCGTTCATTTCTTTTCCCATGTCGACGTGCTCCTTGTTCAGCAAGGCCAACTTTCATCGCAGGGCCATTCTACCACGCTCAGCGGGGTAATCCAACAATCGATCGGTCCGCCGGTCAGATTGCAGGGGCGGCTGAGCGCGGCTCAGCGACCCGGGAGATCGCTTGCCACAAGGAGAGCTTGTAATCAGAGTTTACCATGCGATTTGCGCACAAGTCAACAGTTCAGGATACTAAGCATCGGACTCGCCCGCATTGAGCGCCGCGATTCCCGCATCGAACGACGTCACGCGACCGGCGGGCGCTCGAGGGTCAGTCCCCCATACCCCACCACCCGGCTGGAATCGCCGCTTGCCCGCCCGCTGGTCCGGTAATCCCACAAATGCCGATCGGTTGCCCGGGCCAGGTTGGCGGCCCGGAGCGCCGTGAGGACGGCGGCGGCCCCACACATGGAGCAGGCCTGATCGCGGAAGCCCCGGCGCAGGTATTCTGGATCGCCGGCAACGACACGCCCCAGGGATTCCCGGTCGATTACATTGGCTTCGGATTCGGAGAGAAAGTGAGACAGATCGGTGGAGGCGACCACCAAGTCGCCTGGATCGAGATGCCGGGCGAGAAACGCGGCGAGTTCCTCGTTGGAATCTTCCAGCCCCCCGCCGAGCAGGACGGGCACGATGGAGAAACCGGGGCCGAGCACATGCTGGAGGAAGGGCAACTCCACTTCGAGCGCATGTTCGGGATCGTGGGCGTCGGCCCGATGCGTGCCGAAGGCGCCGACGAGGCGATCCGCGAAGGCCTCGTCAATCGGAACGGCGCCGAGCGGCGTCTCCCACTGTCCGCGGTTCGCAATCGAAAGGCCGGGGAAACGGAAGTAGTGGGAAGGCCCGAGGATGACAACGCGGCGCGGGCGCATGCCGAGGAGGCGGCGGAAGGCGTGGCCCGCGGTCGCCCCGGAGTAGGGATAGCCGGCGTGGGGCGCGATCACGGCCATCACGCGGTCCGGTTGCGGGGCAACGTCCGCGTCGCCGACGTAGCGCTGCACCGTGTCGTGAAGGACGTCGGGCGCGCCGGGATAGAAGCGCCCGGCGACGGCGGGGCGGCGTGTTTGCATGGGTAATCTCCTGGTGCTTCTCCTCGTTTCAGTGTACACCGTTGACCTGAAAACCGGTAGTCCGGCGGCGAAAAATGGCGCGGCGCATTGAATCCGGCGGCGGCATCCCGGTATGCTCCCGACGAGTTCCCCCCTCTCCCCGGCGGCCAACCATAGGAAAAAGCCCATGCTGACGGTCTTGTCCTGGAATGTGAACGGCATGCGGGCCGTGGTGAAAAACGGCTTCATGGACTGGTTTAAACAAGCGCAGCCCGACGTCCTGTGCCTTCAGGAGTCGCGCGCGCTGCCGGCGGATCTGGAGGAGGAGGTGTTGCGCCCCGCGGGCTACACGAGCTACTTCAATCCGGCGGAAAAGAAAGGCTACAGCGGTACGGCGGCCTATGTCCGCGAGGGGCTTACGGTGCATGCGGCGGGGCCGGCGGGGATCCCGCGCTTTGACGCGGAGGGCCGGATTCAGGTGCTGGAGCTGGATGAATTCACGATCTTGAACGGATACTGGCCCAACAGCCAGGCGGAGCGGGCCCGTCTCGACTACAAGCTCGATTATTGCAAGACGATTACCCGTCTGGCGAATAAACTGGTGAAAGAGGGGCGGAACGTGGTGCTGTGCGGGGACATGAACATCGCGCACACGGCGATTGATCTGGCGCGCCCGAAGGACAATGAGAACAACGCCGGCTACTACATTGAAGAGCGCGAGGCGATGACCCGGATTCTCAAACTCGGCTACGCCGACACCTTCCGCCACTTCCACCCGGAGCCGGGGCAATACAGCTGGTGGTCCTACCGGGCCCGGGCGCGCGAGAAAAACATCGGCTGGAGAATTGACTACCACCTGGTTAACCAGGCGTTCCTACCCCGGATCCAGAGCGCATTTATCCTGCAGGACGTGATGGGATCCGACCACTGTCCCGTAGGCATTACCATCGCCTGACGGCGCCGAAGGAGAAGACGGATGACCTCGCCCGTAACCACCAAACGCGGTGACCGCGGCACGACCATGACGCTGGGCGACCAGCGCCTCCCCAAGTCCCACCCGATTCTGGAGGCTACCGGGCGCGTGGACGCGTTGCGCGCGCGAACCGCGCTATTGCGGCTCCGGATCCTGGAGCGCGGCGACGCATCACAGAAGGAAGTGGCCGAGCCCCTTTTCTGGCTGCTTCACTGCTACTTTCTGATCGGGACCGCGGTGAACGACCCGGAATGCGTGCACCCGGAATACCGCCGGGGCGACTTGGACGGCGGACACCTCGCCCACCTGGAGGCGATCCAGACGGCGCTGGAGGCCCGAATCACCCTGCCGCGCTCGTTCATCGTGTCGGCCTCCAACGAAATCGCGGCCGAGGCGGACATCACGGCCACCGTGGCGCGGGACCTCGAGCGATCACTGGTCGCGCTGACGGAAGCGGTACCCGCTTTTGACGCCGAACTCATCCTGGCGTTCGTGAACCGCCTGAGCGACTTCTTCTACATCGTGGCGCGCTACCTCGAACAGGGCGCGCACATCCCGGTGGACTACGGCGTGCTCGATGCGCCGCCCGAGGTTTCCTGACGGGCGCGGTTTCGGTATTGCCGATGCATTCCATGCGCTATGACGCGGGCCTTCAGCCCTCCATGCCTGGCGAATCCCTAATCCTGGGCCTTCGGCCCAGGCTGGCATGAAGCAGGCCTTCGGCCCTGAATACCATTTCTTCGGCGCCGAAGGTGCGGATCAAATCCGCCTGGGCCGGAGGCCCACAGGTCGAATGTCCACAATTTCAGCCAGGGCTGAAGGCACGTATCATCTCGGGTTTCCGGCGATCTGCATATGGGGGCTGTCGGTTTACTTAACTTGCCCTACACTATAGAAGGAATGAGCAGGTCCGTCATCCCCGCGAACGCGGGGATCCAGCGACGCGAACGCACAAACCTCCGAATTCCACTGGATTCCCGCTTTCGCGGGAATGACGCCATAGGGCGTTAGCACAAAACTGTAGGAAATGCGCTCACCGCACACGTTAAATCGACAGCCCCGGACGCGGGGATCCAGCAACGCGAACGCACAAACCTCCGAATTTCGCTGGATTCCCGCGTTCGCGGGAATGACGCTGTAGGGCGTTAGCACAAAATTGTAGGAAATGCGCTCACCGCACACGTTAAACCGACAGCCCCGGACGCGGGGATCCAGCAACGCGATCGCACAAACCTCCGAATTCCGCTGGATTCCCGCGTTCGCGGGAATGACGCTGTAGGGCGTTAGCACAAAATTGTAGGTTTTGAGGCATCCGCACCAGTTAAACCGACAGCCCCGGACGCGGGGATCCAGCAACGCGATCGCACAAACCTCCGAATTCCGCTGGATTCCCGTGTTCGCGGGAATGACGCTGTAGGGCGTTAGCACAAAATTGTAGGTTTTGAAGCATCCGCACCAGCCAAACCGACAGCCCCTATGGCGGGAATGCCATACTTCCCTGTAGTCCGCGGGCCGTACGGCCAGAACTGAACCCAACATGACCCGGTCGCCGGGGCCTGTGCGCGCGGGCGGGGATTAGAGGCCGCGAATGAAATAGCGGATGTGGTTGCGCAGGATCTTCAGGTAGCTGATGCTGTTGTACATGGGGTCTTCTCCCGGCCCGGCGGGCCTTATTCATTGAGGTATGCGTTACGTATCGTGTTAGCCGGAGGGCCCTCCGCCCGCGCCGGTCTGTTCGGCCCGGGCGGAGGCCTCCGTGTGATCGGCAATCTGTATCATGGCCTTCGGGGCCGAAGCGACTGGACGCCGGCGGAACCGAGCGAGCGCCCGGTGCACAGCGACTGAAAGCCATACCGGCTCCGCACCGCGTCGGCCTGTTCCAACACCCGCTCCCAGTTTCCCGCGCTCACCCCGCCAAACAGCGGTAGCTGGTGCTGGTTGTAATGCAGTAAATCCAGCCCCACCCCCACCAGGCGAATCCGGTCCCGCCGCGCCCGCGCCGCCGGCGCCAGCTCCCGCAACGCCGCCATCACGTGCTGATCGATAGCCGTGGGCTCGGGAAGCGTCCGCGCGAAGGTGCGCGTCTCGAAGCTGCTGTACCGCACTTTCAGGGTTACGCGGCGGGTTTCCAGCCCCTCCTCGCGAAGCGTGTACATGCAGCGCTCCGCCAGGTAGGCCAGGGTGCGCTCCACCGGCTCCCACCCCGACACATCCTCCGGAAATGTGGTCTCACGGCTGATGGATTTCGGGGCGCGGTCCACCTCCACCTCCGAAACGGAGTGGCCGCGCGCCCGGCGTTGCAGGTTGATGGCGGTCTGGATGCCGAAGGCGCGCTCCAGAACCGCCGTATCCCAGGCGGCCAGCTCCCCCAGCGTGCGTATGCCCAGGCGGGATAACACCTCGCAGGTGCGCGGACCCGCGCCCGGCAACTTCCGCACGGCCAGCGGAGCCAGAAACGCGGCCTCCCCGCCCGCCTCGACGCGGATATAGCCGTCGGGCTTGCCCTCGTCGGACGCAATCTTGGACACCAGCTTGTTCGGTGATATGGCGACCGTGCACGGGAGCCCGGTGCGCTCGCGAATCCGGGTCTTGATGAAGTGCGCCACGGCGTCATCGCCCCCAAACAGCCGGAGAGAACCGGTAACGTCAAGGTAGGCTTCGTCGATGGAGGCCATCTGGACGCGCGGCGTGACTTCCTCCAACACGGCGCGCACCTGTCCCGAGACGGCGCGGTACAAGGCGTGGTTCCCCCGCATGAACACGCCCTGGGGGCAGCGCTTCCGGGCTTCCGAAAGGGACATCGCGGAGCGGACGCCGAACTGGCGGGCTTCGTAGGAGGCGGTCGACACCACGCCCCGCCGGTCCTCCCAGGCGCCGCCGATGATGAGGGGGCGTCCCGCCAGGGACGGGTCGCGCACAACTTCGACGGCGGCGAAGAAGGCGTCCATGTCGATATGGAGTATACGTCGTGTCATCTCAGTCGATTTCATCCAGGAAACACTGAACACATAATCACTGAAAATAAGTACAGTGAAATTGTAGCGCAATTTGCGGAGCGTGTCAACCCCCCTGTTTTGCGCCCCGTAGCGGCCCCGTACCGCCGCGGGTCCAACTTGGCGCTGGCTTGGATACCGGTTTGTAGGAGCGGCGCTCGATCCTACCGATTCGTAGGATGGCGGGCGGGGACGCGCAATCACTATTCACACCTTTTCGGGCGGCGCCGACGCCTTTCGGTGAAAAATCCCCCCGAATTTCGGCCCCGCGCCAGGCCGCATCGGGTGCGCGGACGAAGATGCCCGCGAATGGCATAAAGCTTGCGCTTGGAGCCGTGTGCCGGGCGGCGGCGGACTTTCCGGAGGCGGTTTTCGGGTTCGCGATGAATAACATTAGACCCCGAACTCGTTAAGCCGATAAATACTTTACAATTAAAACTGGCACACCGATTGCTAAATCCAGGCGCCGGCGCGTGGCCGGCGGAAACTAAGCCTTTCCAGCTTGGTCCTGGACGGAATGAAAGGAGTACAAATGGGCATGGGTAAATTGAAGCACCTGTTGTTGTTTGCCGCGCTGGCGGTGGCCGTGTTCGGCCCGATGCCGGCGCTGATGGCGCAGGAAGAAGCGGTGGCGGTCGCCGAGGAGATTGCCGGCCCCACGGCCGAGGATGTTCAGACGAACCTGAACATCATCTGGACCTGCGTGGCGGCGTTCCTGGTGTTCTTCATGCAGGCCGGGTTCGCGATGGTGGAGACCGGCTTCACGCGGGCCAAGAACGTGGTCAATATCATCATGAAGAACATGATGGACTTCTCCATCGGGTCGCTCGCGTTCTTCATGATAGGTTTCGGGATCATGTTCGGCGCGAACCCGTCCGGGTGGTTTGGCACGTCGGACTTCTTCCTGGGCGGCGTGGAGTACGGCGACGGCCACGACGCGCAGTGGCCGTTTACCTTCCTGATCTTTCAGACCGTGTTCGCGGCGACGGCGGCGACGATTGTTTCCGGCGCGATGGCGGAGCGGACGAAGTTCAAGAGCTACCTGGTGTACAGCGTGCTGATCACCGCGTTCGTGTACCCGGTTTTCGGGAGCTGGGCGTGGAACAGCCTGTATGCATCGGACAGCGCCGGCTGGCTGGAAGGGCTGGGCTTCCTGGACTTCGCCGGTTCGACGGTGGTGCACTCGGTGGGCGGCTGGCTGGCGCTTGCGGGCGCGATTGTGCTTGGCCCCCGCATCGGCAAGTATGGCCCCGACGGCAAGGCGCGTGCGATCCCGGGGCACAACATGGCGCTGGGCGCGCTGGGCGTGTTCATCCTGTGGCTCGGCTGGTTCGGGTTTAATCCGGGCAGCACGACGACGGGCGACGGCATGGTGGGTTACATCGCGGTAACCACGAACCTGGCGGCGGCGGCGGGCGCGGTGGGCGCCATGGTCACCGCGTGGATTGTGCTGAAGAAGCCGGAAGGTTCGATGACGCTCAACGGCGCGCTGGCCGGTCTGGTTTCGATAACCGCGCCGTGCGACGGGGTCAGCCCGCTGGCCTCGGTGGCGATTGGCTTCATCGGCGGCGTGATCGTGGTGTTGAGCATCCTGCTGCTGGACAAAAAGCTCAAGATAGACGATCCGGTGGGCTGCATCAGCGTGCACGGCGTCTGCGGCGCCTGGGGCACCCTGGCGGCGGGGCTCTGGAATCTGGAGTCGGGCCTGTTTTACGGCCACGGCGCGGCGCAGCTCGGCGTGCAGGCGATCGGCGTCGTGGCGGGGTTTGTGTGGGCCTTCGGCGCGGGCCTCGTGCTCTTCCTGGCGATCAAGTACACGGTCGGCATCCGGGTGAGCGAGGAAGAGGAGCTGGCGGGCCTGGACGTGGGCGAGCACGGCATGGAGGCCTACTCCGGCTTCCAGATTTTCAGCAACCAGTAAGCCGCCGCGCTCCCATCACGTAACCAGACAAGGAAATCGAACGATGAAACTGATTACCGCGTATATACAGCCCGAGAAGCTCAACAACGTCAAACAGGCGCTTTACGAGTCCGGTATCACGAAGATGTCCGTCACCAATTCGCTCGGGTGCGGCCAGCAGGGCGGCTACCACGAGTCGTACCGCGGCGTGGATATCGAAGTGAACCTGTTGAAGAAGATCCGCCTGGAAATCGCGGTCAACGAGGACTTCGTGAAGCCCACGATCGACGCGATCATCAAGGGGGCCAAGTCGGGCAAGATTGGTGATGGAAAGATCTTCATCACCCCGCTCGACGAATGTGTCCGAATCCGAACCGGCGAGACGGGCATGGCGGCCATCGGCTAGCGCCCTCCACAACGGCTCTCCAAGGGAGCGTCCCCCAGGCGCTCCCCCCATTGCCCAGGGGCGGTCTCCTTACGGAGGCCGCCCCGCGGGCATATCGGGCGGGCGGTGTCCTTCCCCACCGCCCGCCGCGTTTTTTTGTAACACGTTAGCGGTCTGAAGTGCGGAGCAGTTTGTGTTTTTACTAATTGAGCCAGTGTGCATGGCGGGCCGCCGGCGCGATCTGCCGGCGGGCCGCCGGCGCTCCATAGGTGTTATTGCGCCGGTGGCGCAATCTGCCGGCGGGCCGCCGGCGCTCCTTAGGTGTATTGCGCCGGTGACGCAATCTGCCGACGGGCCGCCGGCGCTCCATAGCTTTATTGCGCCGGTGGCGCAATCTGCCGGCGCGCCGGCGGCGCTCCATAGCTTTATTGCGCCGGTGGCGCAATCTGCCGGCGGGCCGGCGGCGCTCCATAGGTGTATTGCGCCGGTGGCGCAATCTGCCGGCGCGCCGGCGGCGCTCCATAGGTGTATTGCGCCGGTGGCGCAATCTGCCGGCGGGCCGCCGGCGCTCCATAGCTTTATTGCGCCGGTGGCGCAATCTGCCGGCGGGCCGCCGGCGCTCCATAGTCCTTATTCCGCAAGTCGCTCTGGATTGGCCACGCTACGTCGTTCGGCTGAAGTGATACGTTTTTTTATCGGCGATTTCGGAACTGGCCGGGCGTGACGCCGGAGAACTTCTTGAAGGCCATGGCGAAAGCGAACTGGTTGCTGTAGCCCACGAGGTCGGCGATGACGCCGATGGGCACATCGTGCATGATCAGGAGTTCCTGGGCGCGCTCCATCCGGAGCCGGGTGACCATTTTCATGGGCGATGTGTTCTGGGTTTCCCGCACGAGCCGGTGGAAGTGCGATGTTGAGAGCCCCATTTCGTGGGCCAGGCTCTCGACGGTCCAGGGCCGCTTCAGATCTTTGCTGACCTTGTCCCAGGTGTGGTTGAGCAGGTTCTGCAGGTCCGTGTCCGCCTCTTCGTCGTGCGCGCCCAGCTCGCGGTGGATGTACAGGGCGATCAGCTCGATGTAGAGCGCCGCCGCCTTTTGCGCGGTGGGGCCGCGGCCGCGCGATTCGCGCAGGAAATCCACGGTAAGGCGTTCAAGCGGCGGCGTCATCACGGTCTTTCGAACCGTCACGGGCCGGGCATGAAGATGCCGCCAGCGTTCCGTGTCGGGCAGGTGAAACCAGATGAAGCGCCAGCGATCGGTCCGGGGTTGGTATCCGAACGGCGCGCCCGCCTGCACGATCAGGAGTTGTTCGCGGGCAATCTCCCACTCACGGCTCGCGTTGTACACCTCGCCCTCCCCCTCAAGGGAATAGAGCAGCAGATGGAATCGCGGCGAACGGCGCTCCAGATGGTAGCCCGTGAAGGCTTCGGTTATGCCCGCTTCGGCGATGTCGGCCGCCCCTTCTCCGCTGGCCGACTTCGCGCGCCACGGAAAGAAGTGCTCCTGGCAGCGGGGCGACCACTGCATGATATCACCGATGGCGCGGGGTCTGGGCGGTGGAGTCACGGCTGTTGCTCCCGGTTTCTAAGGGTGTGTCCCAGGGGATAAAACGTCATGGTTTCTTGCATTCCTGCCGAAATTGGAACAGTCGGGTCGCCGGGGCGCTCGCCATCTGCAACGTTCTGGCATTTATTGATTTGCGCCTCGATTGGCCATCCAGAACGGGGTGTCAGTGGCCGGTCTCGATGGTAGTTTTACAAATATACAAAGTAGCTCTGCCAATTGCAAGGATCCGTAGTGGAGCGTAGATTAAGGAAGTATTATGAATGCGTGTCCGGGCTGTTTCGAATTGGTCACGGAATTCCGGATACGCAATAATTGGAGACGCGTTGGAAACGCAGTGGCGGCGCGCCTCGAACCGGAATACGTAAGGGAAAGGAAAGAGAGTCATGAGGAGAAAAGGTTTTACGCTTATTGAATTGCTGGTGGTCATCGCCATCATCGGCATTCTGGCGGCCATCCTGTTGCCGGCCCTGGCGCGCGCGCGCGAGGCCGCACGGCGGGCCAGTTGCCAGAACAACCTCAAGCAGTGGGGCCTGGTGCTCAAGATGTACGCCAACGAGTCCCAGGGGGAAAAGTGGCCGGATATCGACTACTGGAGCATCAAGGATGCGAGCTTCATTGCGAGCCTCGCGCCGAACTTCACCGTGTGGCCGATGGGCCAGGGCCCGCGCGGGATCGCGATTTATCCGGATTACCTGACGGATCTGAACATCAATAAGTGCCCGAGCTCCGGGAATCGCACGGGCTGGGCCGGCTGGACCCTCCCCTATCCCGAGGGCGAATCGGCGGAACACTGCCACGAGGAGAACAGCTGGTTTCTCACGGTGGTGGACGACGCCACGGGCGAAGTCGGCACTGTCGACTGGGGTAACCCCAACAGCCCCTGCAACAACGGCCGCTACTTCGTGAACAACTACCCCGGCTACATGTACCTGTCCAAACTCTTCCGGCCCGAATGGTTCAACGACGCGAACAACTGCCTGTACATTCACGACGTGCTTGACGACGATGTGCCGACGGTCACCCGAATCGGCAGCTGGATCGACAAGGACGCGCGGCTGACACTGCCGACGCCGCTGGCGGACGGCACAACCAGCGTGACCGCGCTGCACCTCCGCGAAGGTGTTGAGCGCTTCATGATCACGGATATCAACAACCCCGGCGCCTCCGCCAAGGCCCAGAGCGAGGTTCCGGTCATGCTTGACCGCGCCGCGTCCAACAACAACGGGCGAATCAGCAGCGCCTCCTTCACGCACGTGCCGGGCGGCGCCAACATCCTGTACATGGACGGGCATGCCCGCTTTGTAAGATACCCGGCCACGCAGGCCAACGAATTCCCCCTCTCGGAGAATTTTGTTCGCTACGTAAGCGTGAACGTGGGCACGGCTGGCTGATACGCGGCAGGATCGCATTGCTTCCCGTATGGCGCGGGAGACCCTGGTTGGCAGGGTCTCCCGCGCGTTTTTTTTTGGGGTGAAGTTCTGATAGTGCCGCGTCCGGACTGTGGGGTAGCATTTTAGCGGTCTGACGTGCGAAACAGTATGTGTTATTACGAGTGGAGTTGGTGGGCATGGAGCGCCGGCAGGGCGCCCGCGCTCCATGGTTGAATCAGCCGGCGGGCCGCCGGCGCTCTCATTGGTCCGCGCTTCCTTTGTGATGCCGGGCTCGTTGGGAGATGCCGGCTCCCATTGCCGCGGACACGAATGTCCGCGATCCTTTGATTCACGCTCTCTTGTCCGAGACATGCTTTCACGCCGGGGGGCTTCATTCCGCCAATGTGTTACTTCCTGTTTATTGTTGGAACTGCTCCCCTTCTTTATGGGCGGTGTTGGGGCGCGGGGGCCCGGCCGACGATCCGGGGCTTGACAACGGGGGAGATAATCCCTATAATTCCGCTAGGAATTTATTATTATGTTTTCATCGCGCGCACGATACGGTTTGAAGGCCATGGCGGTGCTGGCGGCCCGGCACGCCGCCGACACCCTCGTGTCCGCGGACGAGATCGTGGCGACCGAGCACATTCCCGCCAAGTACCTGGAGAGCATTCTGACGGCGCTTCGCAAGCGGGGCCTGCTGGTCAGCCGCCGGGGCCCGGCCGGCGGCTACCGCCTGGCGCGCCCGCCCGAGGAGATATCGCTTGCGGACGTGGTTCGGACGCTGGATGGGGCCTTCGCCCCCACCACCTGCGCCCGCACCCGGAATCCGGTGTGCTGCGAGGGCTGCGACGACATGGCGTCGTGCTATATCCGGCCCTTCATGCGCCGGGTGCGCGACGAGATGGCCAAGGTGCTCGAAGGGCAGACGGTGGCGGATTTGTGCGCGTCGTATTGTTTGCCCGGCGACGAGTCCGATGCGGCGAAGGCGCGGCGCCGCCGGCCAAACTGAAGACCGAAACTGAACTGAGCAGGCAATGTGGAGAACGCGGGAATGACATGGGAAGCGCTGTTAACGATCGGCGTGGTGGCCGGCGTGCTGGTCTCGTTGATACGCAATGTGGCTTCGCCGGCGTTCATACTGTTGGCGGCCATCGGCGTAATCATGACCGCGCAGGCCTTGAGCGGGACGGATCGGCTGCCGGGGGCCGACGCGGCGGTGGCCGGCTTCGGGAACTCGGGCCTTATTACGGTGGGGCTGCTCTTCGTCGTGGTGGCGGGGCTCGTGCATACGGGCGCCCTGGACCGGTTTGCGAGCCCGCTGCTTGGGCAGCCGCGGACGGTTCGTGGGGCGCAGGCGCGATTGCTCCCGCTGGCATGCGGGCTGAGCGGCTTTTTGAATAATACGCCGCTGGTGGCGATGTTCATCCCCGTGGTGAAGGATTTGAGCAAGCGCACGCGCATTCCCGCCTCGAAACTGTTGCTTCCGCTTTCCTACGCGACGATATTCGGCGGGACCTGCACGATCATCGGCACCAGCACGAACCTGGTGGTTAATGGATTGGTCTCGAAGACGCCCGGGCTGACGCCGCTGGGCTTCTTCGAGATTGCGTGGGTCGGCTTGCCGGTCGCGGTCGTGGGCCTGTTGTACGTGCTCCTCGTCTCCGACCGGCTCCTGCCCGGGCGGGATGCCGCGATCGATCTCGGCGAGGACCCTCGCCGCTACACTGCGGAAGTGCGGGTGGCGCCGGGCGGGCCGATGGTCGGCAAGTCCATCGAAAAGGCGGGCCTGCGCCACCTGCCCGGGCTGTTCCTGGCGGAAATTGAGCGCGGCGGCCGGATCCTCCCGGCCGTGGCGCCCAACGAAGTGCTCCAGGCGGACGATGGGCTCGTATTTGTCGGCGTCGTGGATTCGGTCACGGATCTGCACCGCATGCCGGGCATCGTGCCCGCGACGAACCAGGTATTCAAATTGAAGGCGCCCCGCGAGCAGCGCTGCCTGGTGGAAGCGGTCGTTTCGCCCGCGTGCCCCCTGGTGGGCCGCAGTATCCGCGAGGGGCGCTTCCGCGACCGGTATGAGGCGGCGGTGCTGGCGGTGGGGCGCGGCGGCGACCGGCTGACCGGCAAACTGGGCGATATTGTGCTCCAGGCGGGCGACACGCTCCTGCTGGAGAGCCACGCCTCCTTTCCGGAGCGCTATGGAAACTCGCGGCACTTTTACCTCGTAAGCAGCATCGACAATTCGGCCCCACGCCGGCACGAACGGGCGTGGGTCGCGATCATCATCCTGGTTGCGATGATCGCGGCGGCGGCCAGCGGCGTGCTGACCATGCTCAACGCGGCGCTGCTGGCCGGCGGGCTCATGATGCTGGCGGGCTGCTGCACGGGCTCGGAAGCGCAGCGCGGCATCGAGTGGCCCGTCCTGATTGTCATCGGCGCGGCCCTGGGCCTGGGCGACGCGCTCGACCGGAGCGGCGCCGCGAGTTTTATTGCCGAAGGCCTCATCGGGCTGGCGGGCGGCAATCCCTGGCTGGTATTGCTTATCGTCGTGATCGTAACCTCGTTCTTCACGGAACTGATCACCAACAACGCGGCGGCGGTGCTGGTCTTTCCGATATCGCTGTCCGCAGTGGAGGCGATGAACGTCAATCCCACGCCGTTTATCGTGGCGATTATGGTGGCCGCATCGGCCAGTTTCGCCACGCCCTTCGGCTACCAGACCAATCTCATGGTATACGGCCCGGGCGGCTACCGGTTTGCGGACTACCTGCGCATCGGCATCCCCCTCAATGTGCTGATGATGATTCTGGTCACCTTGCTGGCGCCGCTGGTCTGGGGATTTTGAGTTCCGCCGCCGGCTGGCGCCGCAGGGAAACCCGCGGGCCGCGCGGTGCGTCCAACATTGCGTTCCGCGACACCAACCGTCATTATGGCACGGGCAATTCGGCAGCAAATGGCGACGCCAGGACCCCGATATGATTGAAAAGATCCTGAAAGAGCAGAAACGAATGAAGAAGAGACTGCGGGAGACCTATGTGTACCGCGTCTTCGGCGAAAAGCTCTTTCACAGCCGGCTCTGGGTGCATGATCAGCGCGCGATCGCGGGCGGGCTCGCGCTGGGGATGTTTATCGCTTTCACACCCACCATCCCCCTCCAAATGCTCCTTGCGGCGTGCGGCGCGCTCTACTTTCGCCTGAACCTCCCCATCGCGCTGGCCGCATGCTGGGTCACGAACCCGGTAACCATGGCGCCAATCTACATGACCGCATGGAAGGTCGGGCGCTATATCCTTGAGGAAGTGGCCTTTGTGGAGGATACCTTCGATCTTTTTTCGCAGCGCACGCGTATTGGCAGCATTATACGCCACAGCGCGTACCTGTGGACCGGTTCCCTGATCCTGGCCACCTGTGTCGCCACGCTCTCCTATATCGTCGCCCGGCTGGCCTGGGGTCTGGGAGAGCGGATCTTCGCGCGGCGCTGAGCGATCGGATCGATCGCCGCTTGACGCCGCCGTGCGCGCGTATTAAGATTGCCGAAGGGGGCGCGGAGGTCCATGCCATGTACTGGGCGCAAACGGATTCCTGGTATCTCGAACGGATTATCTGGCTGGTGGCGGGCAGCTTCACGCTGGCCGGCACGCTGCTGGCCTGGCTGGTCAGCCCGTGGTGGCTCCTGCTTACCGGGCTGGTCGGGGTGAACCTGCTGATATTCGCCTTTACCGGCTTCTGCATCATGGCGAATATCCTTACGGCGCTCGGGGCCCGATCCCGCGTGCCCGGCGCGCCGTCACCGTTGGGTGAAGAATAGCGCGCGCCCGGGACCCGCGCGGCCCGGCGTTCATTCCAACGAATAGTTTTCGGGCTCGGGCGGTATATCCTCCATCCGGCGCGCTATGCTTTTACGGCGGCCCGTGCTACACTACCCCGAACGAGGAACGGGCCACCCCCGATGGCGGCCCTTGCAGGAGGAATGACGCGCATGTTTGGAGCAATTGGACGCTGGTTTCGCGCGGTGGGCTATTTTTTGTCGGGCAATATCGACGCGTCGCGGCGTAATCTGGACACCAACCCCCATGTGATGCAGGCCCGCTACGACGACGTGGTGCGCGACAAGACCGCGCGCTTCCACCAGTACAAGCAGGCGGTCGCGGGCCTGATCGCGCAGCAGGAGGGCAAGATCCAGACCGCCAAGACGCTGACCGAAGAAATCCGCCGCCTCGATCAGCTTAAGGCGGGGGCCCTGGCGAAGGCGCGCAAAAAAGTGGAGGAGCTGAAGGCCCAGGGCGTCGCGCAGGAACAAATCAAGCTCAACGACGAGTATATGAAATGCCTCGCGGCCTACAACGACTTTACGTCCACGCTCGACGAGAAGAACAGGCACGTCGAGGATCTCGAAAAGGATATCGACGACTACGGCGCGCGCATCAAGGAGCACAAGCTCCAGATGCAGGGGCTCATGCGCGAAATCGAGAAGATTAAATCCGAATCGAAGGACGCCGTGGCCGATGTGATTTCCGCGCGCGAGGAAAAGGAGATCGCGGACGCCCTGGCCGGCCTCTCGCAGGATGGCAGCGACGCCGACCTTCAGGAACTGCGCAAGCTCCGCACCGAGGTCAAGGCGGAGGCCCGCATCTCCAAGGAACTGAGCGGAACCAACACGCGCGTGCTGGAGGAAGAGTTCCTGGCCTACGCGATGCAGTCGGAAAAGAGCGACGAGTTCGACGCCCTCATCGGGCTTGCGGGCGAGGCGGAACAGGCCGCCAGCGCGCCGGAGAAGGACGAGGCCGAGCGCCTGCCGGAATAAGGACCGCGAGGGGAGCTGACCATGGACTCACCCGCCTACGGGTTCCTCCGCGAGGCCGGCCGGATAATCAATGCCGGCCAGTCGCGTTCCATCGCCCTGACGGGCAACATCTACGACCTCTTTTGCCTTTCCGGCGACAGCCGCGGCGCCTATGTCCCCCTGATCGATTTCCTGATTGGCCACTGGTCCATCCCAAGCCACATCCTCCTCGTGTATGAGGTGAATGGGCCAATCCGCTTCGTCCGCGAGGGCGATCAGGCCCGGCTCCGGGACGCCTGGCTTCAGTGGCGCACGGGGAAAACCGCCGACGACCTGGCGATCCAGCGCATGCTCGACCGGAGCCCCCCGATGGCGGCGGGCGAACGGGACTTCGATGTCCAGCTCCAGCAGGCGATCGGCCAGCCGTCCGTCGCGCTGGAACTGCTTCGCCAGCTTTGCCTCTGCTCGCGCAGCGAACTGAACGGCCAGCCGCTGCTCCGGCAGAACCTCATTGTGCTTATTGAAGGCGCGGACCTCATCCTGCCGGAAGGCGAAATCGCGCACCTCTCCGATCGCGATCGGCACCGCCTCAATATCTGCTATGACTGGTTCTCCGACCCCGGCTTCGTCAATGGCGGGGACGCCGCCGTGTTGATCGCCGAATCCCGCAGCCTCCTCAACCAGCGCATAGCGCGCCTCCCGCACCTCCTGGAGGTCACTGTTCCCGCTCCGGATGAGGCCTGCCGGCTGCATTTTATCAATTGGTTTCGGAGCCAGCCCGCCACCGGCGGGCCCCTCGATCTCTGGAGTAGCCCCGAGGACCTGGCGACGGCTTCCGCCGGCCTCTCCACCCAGGCGCTGATGCAGCTCCTCAAGGGCGCCGCGCACCAGGCGGCCCCGCTCACCCGCGACGCCGTTATCGAGAAAGTCGGCGCCTACATCGAGATGCAGCTCGGCGAGGACATGGTGGAATTCAAGCGCCCGAGCCACACCCTGGACGACGTGGTGGGCTTTCGCAACCTCAAACGCTTCCTGCGCGACGAGCTCATGCCGCGCATCGCCGCCGGCGGGGACGACGCCCTGCCCGGCGCGGCGGTGGGCGGCGCCATCGGCAGCGGAAAGACCTTCATCTTCGAGGCCGTCGCGGCGGAACTCGACATGGTCGTCCTCGTGTTGAAGAACATCCGCAGCCAGTGGTACGGCCAGACCGATGTGCTCTTCGAACGCCTCCGGCGCGTGCTGGAGGCGCTCTCGAAGGTCCTGATCTTCGTGGACGAGGCCGACACCCAGTTCGGCGGCGTGGGGCCCGAGGAACATTCCACCGAGCGCCGCCTCACGGGCAAGATCCAGGCCATGATGTCCGACACGCGCCTGCGCGGCCGCGTTACCTGGCTCCTCATGACCGCGCGCATTCATCTGCTCTCCCCCGACATCCGCCGGCCCGGGCGCGTCGGCGATCTGATCATCCCCGTCCTCGACCCCGACGGCGCGGACCGCGACGACTTCATCCGCTGGATGGTCCGGCCCGTCCTCGGGGAGGATTTGGATGAGAAGACCCTGGGCGCCTTGAAACTGGTCACCGCCGACTATTCCGCAGCCAGTTTCGCGGCGATCCGCGCGGAATTGAAGGCCCGCCACCGCCTCGGACCGCCCCTCACCCTTGACGGGGTGCTCGATGCCATCCACGACCAGCTCGCCCCGCCCATCGAGGAGACCCGCCGCTACCAGACCCTCCAGGCCCTCGTGAATTGCACCCGCCGCAGCCTGCTGCCGGATCCCGATGCCACCGCGGAAGATCGCGAGGCCTGGACGCGCGAGATCGCCGCACTCGAAGCGCGGGGGATACGGTAGGGAATTAATCGATATAATGAGGCGGTGGCCCCGCGTGGCTCGACAAATCAGGATCATCCGGTTTGAAGGTACATCGGCAACGATGACGACAGATATGAGTCGATTGCCCGGTTCTCATTTCCGGGCGGCGATCCTATGAGCGAATAGTAAGGTTCCCTGGAGCTTGTCTGTAGCGCAGACGGTATACTCGGCAGCAGAACTGGATGCCAACGCATTCTTTCGGCCCGAAGGGCCAACGCAGTTTTCAGCCCCGGGCAACGCCCGGGGTTTGAGCGGCGGGTTTGTTGTACGCCCTGAAAGGGCAGCACAGTTGAACTTCAGAAACGCTGGACTGGATCACCACTGCGCTGCCCTTTCAGGGCGGGGAAGGTGGTGTCCCCGTGCTCCCTGGGCGTTGCCCAGGGCTGGGAGCTGCACTGGCCCTTCGGGCCGAAAGACCAGTCGATACGATTTCACCAACTGAGGCTCCAACCGGCATACATTGGCGGTTCCGGAAAATTCGGGCACGAAGAAACGCCTGTGAATAATCCCGTACGCTCAAACTGGATGCGCCATAGATTGTCGGTAGCGACGTCGCGTTGCACGCGCCATAGAGGCCGCCGGAAAATCCATTGGCAGCGGAATATAAGGAAGCCGAAATGAAACTGAAAGTTATCGTTCACGAAGCGGAGGAAGGCGGATTCTGGGCCGAAGTGCCCGCCATCCCCGGTTGCGCGACCCAGGGCGACACCCTGGACGAACTGATGGAAAACCTTCACGAGGCGATCGAAGGGTGTCTGTCCGTGGACCTTCAGGACATCGAAATGGCCACCACGGATAGAGTACTGGAGCTTACCGTTTGAAGCCCGTAAGCGGAAGGCAAGTGTGCCGGCTGCTGGAAGAGAGGGGATGGGTGCTCAAGCGAATCAACGGAAGTCACCATGTCTATGCGAAAGCAGGTGAGGTGGCCCGTATTTCCGTTCCGGTGCATGGCGGGAAGGCGCTGAAGTTGGGGCTGCAACGGCACATCATGAGAGTTGCCGCGATCGGCGAAGGCGATCTGTAGCGGCGCCAGTTGGCGCATTTTTCGAATTTCGGCGTCGCCCCGCGGGATGCGAACGTCCCTTCGCGCCAGTCCTCACACCGGCTGTAAAGTCAATCCCAGTCTTCGTCAGGAGACAGCGCAAGACGGACTGAATCTCCGCCCGAAAACTCACTGGCCCACGCATCAACGCCCCGCACCGCACCCGCCACGAAAACCCCATGCTGTTCGCCCAGCGCAATGAAGTCCGCCTCGGTCCAGTCGGGCCGCCGCAACAGCGCGTAGAGCGCGTCGCGGTAGGGGTCCGGTTCCGCGTCGCGCGTAATCTCGGGGGCCGCCGGCGGCTTGCGCGCATACCAGATCCCGCGCGCGTTGTCCTTCGCGCCCGTCTTCTCCAGGGCCTGCATGGCGATGCCGAGCCGAGCCGCGAAGTCACGCGTCTCGCGCATTAACCCCGCCAGAACCTCCTCCCGCACCGCGCGCGCGCCATCGGGGCCCGGATCGCCTTCGAGCTTCTCCAGCAGGGCGTCCAGGGCTGTCACCGGGATGCGGAAGGCCCGGTACGCGCGGCGCAGCGCGAGGCGCTCTTCGTCGCGGATGCGGAAATTGGCCCCGGCAACCCCCACGAGGAATTTTCCGACTTCCGCGAGCTCGTCCTCCGATAGGATCGCGCGCACGCGCCGCGTGAGGCTCGCCAGCTTCGGCGGATACTTCAGCAGCCGCTTCCGGAGCACGCCGAGCCGGTGCTTGTCGAAATCGTTGAAGTGATACAGCGAATTCACGATTTCCGAGACGTGCAGCACCTCAATGTGGTCCACTTCGCCGTCGGCCTCGGCCATGGCGGCGCCCAGCGCGAGCAGCAGCGCGCCCGCCAGGTACCAGGGCTCCCCCTCCGCGCAGGGCTGCTCGGGCAAACGCACCAGCGCCACACGCTCGCCGCCCTTCCACGGGCGCAGGAGCAGCCGCGGATTCGGCAGCGCCTCGAATCCCGCCGCGCCGGCCGCCGACACGATGCGCTCGCACACCGGAAGCGGCATTGGACCCTTGCCGGGTGTCGCCTGGCCCGCGAGCGCCGCCAGCTTCCGAACGGGAACCAGAATCCGCCCATCGCGGCTCAGATGCGCGTCCACCAGCGCGGTCCACGGCGAATCCGCCGCCTCGCCCGCGCACGCGCGCCAGATCGCCACGAGCGGCTCAAACTGCGCCTGCTCCGCCGCCACATCGGTCGACGTCACCGACCAGAGCTTGCTGAAATGCTCCCAGCTTTGCAGCGCCGGATTCACGGGGCGGTATTTCCACGTGTGGTTCTTTTCCGCGCGCTGGAGGCGCATCCCGGCGCCGAATTCCTCGGTGTAGGCCGCGGTAAAGCACGCCTCGAAGGCCTCGCGGTTCGCCCGGAACGCCTCGACATGCGGGCAGCGCAGGTCCTGCCGCGCGATCTCGAAGGCCAGCGGCGCGGGCAGCGGCTTCTTCCGCGCGTAGAGCCACGTGAGCGCCACGGAAATCGAATCGTTGTGCAGCGGGACCGCGCGCTTCACGAACAGGCGGTCAAACCACGCCGGCTTCAGCTTTTCGATGCCCTTCGTGGCGAAAAGGAAGGCCGCCAGCCGCGACGCGCAGCTGAAAAAGGACGCGTTTCCGTCGTAGTGCTTCAAGAGGCCCATTAGCGCCCGGAGGATATCCTCGGGCTCGCCGCGATCAATGAGCGCATGGCGCTCCAGGCCGTAGAAGTACAAAAACGCGTAGTTGATGTCGCGCAGCGGCCCCCGGCGGCCGGAAGCGAGCCACTTCAGGTAGTTCGCGCGCTGCACGGGGGTCAGGTTCGCGTAGGTCGCCCAGTGCGGAAGCGCCGGCGCCCCGTCAAAATCCGGTTCGCCCACTGGAAGCGCTGTATCGATGCACGACGCCTCCTGTTCCACCGGCGCGCCATCGGATGAGTACAGCATCGGCCGCGCGATGGCATACCCCACGTGCGAGAAGTCCTCCTCCCGCCCATGCCACGCCAGCGCCTCACCGCCGCCGGGCGCCGAAGTCTCCTCCACCAGCGCCCACGGCACCGTCCACCGCTCGTCCACATCATGGAGCGAAGGGGTGTGGGTTGGGGCCGGTTCTGGCGTTGGGGGCTCGGACACTCAATTCCCTTTCAAAGGGCCAAAAGGACGTAAAGGACCGAAGGGACCGAAGGGACCTGAAAACACCCTCTATTTGGGCCGTATTGCGTGGGCCCCCGGCAAAATGCCGCGCCCGTTCACCGGCCCTCAATGATTCACTTCATCCAGGTCCCTTACGTCCCTTTAGTCCCTTAGGTCCCTGTCCTTTTTCAACTGCAACTGTCATTTGTCCTGGAGCTCATCCAACAACACCTGATACCGCTCCAGGTTCTCGTCCATCAACGCCTTCAATCGCTTCATCTCCTCCGTCTGCTCGCGCGTCTCCTTGAAGATGGGCGCGAGCCAGCCCTGCATCAGCTTGAACTGCTCGCTCATCACCCCGACGAGCGCGGCGGGCACTTTCGACACGACGTTCACGGTCGTCGGAACGGGCTCGTGCACGGGCGCGGCTTCCGTTGCCTCACGGGAGGCCGCCATCTGCGCCGCGCCGGATTTCATGGCGGCGGCGATAGATTCGAGGCCGTCGTTAATGCTGCCCAGCTGCACCAGCACCTGGCCCACCGCCTGATCGTCGCCAAGCCCCTTCAGTTTCAGGTTCTTCGTGAAGGTCTTCTTGATGCTGGCCCAGCGCTCCGCCTCGGACTCGCTCAGCTGGCCCGTCAGCTCCTTGAACTTGAGCATGTTCGCCTCGGCTCCGCTCGTGAGCGTCTGTGAATCGCCCTCGTAGCTGCTGTTGATCAGCGTGCGCAGTTCGGCGTCGTTCAACAGATCCAGCACGCGCTCGGCGATGCGGTTCATGTTGCGGTAGGAACCCTGGAGCTTGAACGCGGGCTCCGTGCGGTAGTCCTCGTGGATGCCGGCGGACCGGATGTACTCCTTGTTCACCGTCAGCACGGTGTCCCGCACGAAGAGCAACTTCTTCATCACGTTCACCATGCTGTTGACTTCGTCCAGCGAGAAGCTGCCCTTCAGGTCGATGCCCTCGCGGCTGCCCGTCTGCGCCATGCGGATAATCGCGTAGACGTCGTCCTGGCTGCGCGCCGCGAGCTGGTTCAGCACCGGGTTCGAGGTCAGGCAGTTCTCCAGGTAACTCGTCTCGAAGTCGTCGGCGCTGTCGCCGATGATCTCGCCGAGGTTATACGTGTCGGCGCGGTTGGCCAGCATGTCGGGAATCTGAAACTTCTCGCCGCTTTCCGTGTAGGGGTTGCCCGCCATGACCACGGCCACTTTTTTGCCGCGCAGGTCGTAGGTGCGCGTCCGGCCCTTGTGCACGCCCTCGATCTTCCGCTGCGCGTCGCACAGGGAGATGAACTTCTGGAGGAACTCCGGATTACAGTGCTGGATGTCATCCACATACAGCATCACGTTATCGCCCATTTCCAGCGCGAGGTTCAGCTTCGCCAGCTCCTCGCGCGCGGCGGCGTTCGTCGCTTCGGAGGGGTCGAGCGAGGTAACCTGGTGCCCGAGCGCGGGGCCGTTGATCTTCATGAAGATCAGGCCGAGACGGTTCGCGATGTATTCCATCAGCGTCGTCTTGCCGTAGCCCGGGGGCGAGATCAGCAGCAGCATGCCCGACCGGTCCGTGCGCTTCTGGTCGCCCGCCGCGCCGATCTGCTTGGCCAGGTTGTCGCCGATCAGCGGCAGGTAGACGTTGTCGATCAGCCGGTTCCGCACGAAGGACGTCAGGACGCGCGGCTTGAACTCGTCCAGCCGCAACGCGACGGCCTCGTCCTCCACGAGCTGCTTCTTCCGCGCGACATAGGCCTCGTAGCGCGGCACGGTCTCCTGCCGGTAGGCCGCCAGGCGGGCCATGAACGTATTGTAATTCAGCAGGTACTTCCCGCCCTCCAGGAGCGCGTGGCTGCCCGCCAGGCCCGACAGCTCCGCTGTCGAAGTGGCGTGGATGATGCGGCTGATGTCGTGGTCGCCCGTCAGGATCAACGCGGCGGTTTCATCGACATAATCCCGCTCCACCGCCACGCCCCGGCTCCGGACAAAGGCGCCCGCCCAGTCGCGGCAGAGGAGGAAGGCGCTGTTCGGGTTGGGCCGCGCCTCGTTCAGGGAGGCCTCGAAGCGCGCCGCAAAGTCGTTCTTTTTCAGGTGCATCAGGAAATCCTGATACAGCCGGTCCGCGTTTTCGCTGATGGCCGCGCCGCCGCCGCGCACCAGGATCTCGAACAGGTACCGCGCCGCCTCGCCCGCCCAGATCGGGTCGAAGGCCTCGGTTTCCGCCAGGTACGCATCAATCAGCCCGTGGAGTTCGGCCGTGTAATGGCGCTGCGCCTCCGCGTCGCCGAACAGTTCGCGGATGACGCCGAAGCCCTTCAAGGTGCTTGCTATTCGCGCTTTCGTCTCCTCTTCCCGGAACTGATGCCAGAACACCGACGCCAGCGCGCGGGCGATCGGGTGGAACGCGAGCAGCCCGATTGACGCCTCCATATCGAGCAGCGCGCGAAGGATCAGCGCCGCGTCGTGATCGTGCACGCCCTTTACATAGCCCTCGGAATACCGCGATCCCATGTATTTCTGGATGAAGGCCTGCAACGCCTCCGGGGACATCGCCCGGAGCTCCTCCAGCTCCATCCCGCCCGGCGCACGGGTCTCCTCCAGGATTAAGTAGGCCAGGTACTCGGCCCGGTATACCGAATCGTTCTCCGACATCACCTCCTGGGACCACAGATCGCGCGTGGCCAGGAACGCTTCGTCCCGGATCGGGTCGAAGTAGTTCGTTCCGGCCAGGTGGAAATACATCTCCCCATCGCGCATGACCGTGGTCAGCGCGAGGTCAAACGTATTGACCGTGAATTTGTGCGCGCCGAAGCGGATGACGTTCTCGCCCTCGGTGAACAGGTCCAGCCGGTCCTTGAGCTGGCGGACCGCGTCCTCGCCGATGGTCTTCAGCCGGCTTTGGACGTCATCCAGCTTGACGGTGTCTCCCAGATCCCGCAGCTCGTCGATGATGCCGCGCACCTTCTCGATCATGAGATCGGAGGCAAAGTACGCGTGTATCTCCTCGACTGCCTTGAAGGTCGCCACGCGGCTCTTGATACCGTTCAGGATACGGTCCGCCGCCTGCATGAGGGCCGTCGCGCGCTTGTTCTGGCGCTCCTGGAGCTGGATCTTCCGCGATTCAAACGCGTTGTACGCCTCCTCGCGCTTCTCCGTGAGTTGCATCACGAATTCGTCGAATTCGGCGAAGCGCCCTTCCAGCTCCTCGATCTGCACCATCACCCGCGTGAGGTACTCGTCGCATTTCGGGATGGTGTCGCACAGGTCGATGTAGTTCGCCACGGCCTGATTCAGCAGCTTGATCTGCGAGTTGAACTCGGCGATCCCCTCGGAGCGCCCCAGGTCGCGGGTCTTGTTCTTCAAGTGCGACCGCGTCTTGTTCAGCGTGGCGAAAATTTCCGAAATTGCGTCGATAATCGCCGTGCGCTGGGTCGCGTCCTCAATACGCAGGTTGCTCACGACGTCGATCAGCAATTCCAGGTCCGCCGCCTGCCGATCGATCTCTTCGCCGAGCGCGCGGGCGTCCGACACCTTCTGGAGCCCGTCGATCTTGCCGGCGTGACCCTGAACGGCTTTCTCGTAGGGCGCCAGCGACTCCGGGCGCAGCAGAAACTCGACGCAGCGCTGCCCGAGATCCTCCGCCAGCCCCGCCAGCCCCTCCTGAAGCGCCTCCACGGCGGGCAGGTCCATGTATTTCACATCGCGCAGGGCGATGATGCGCCCCCGGCACGCGCGCACGCCCGCGAGCGAGTCCACAAAGTCGTGGATACTCTCGAACAAACGCGCGCCCGCCGCTTTCGTGATTTCGTCGGCCTCGGCGGCGGCGGCGGCGAGCTGTTCTTTCGCGTTCCGCCGCGCGTTGGAGACCTTCTCGAATTCGCTGATCGCCGCCTGGCCGGCATCCCGGATGGCGCTAAGGTCGACCTTCAGATTGAAGGTTTCCTCGTTCCCGATCCAGTGGTACACGTCAAACATGACGCTGATTTTCTTGACGATATCGCCGTAGAGATTGGCGTAGCTATCCTCCTTGGCAATGAGATTCAGCACCTCGTTGCAGTCCGCCATGCCGCGGACAATATCCTTGTTGCCAATTTTGAACAGCATGGAGTCCGACTGCTCGGCAACGGGCAGGTCCGCGCTGCGGTAGGGCGTCTGCCAGATCTGCAGGGCGTGATTCCGCTGGGCTTCCGGCGCCGCCTTGAAATAGATCATCTCGCCGTTCTTGAAGATGGAGTATCCGTTGCAGGGAATCGGCGTGTCCACGGTCTGCGTGATCACGTTGTAGGAAAGCAGGACGTAGTCGCCCTTCTCCCGGTTGTAGAAGACGAACAGATAGTCCTCCCCGTTGCTGGAGGGGAGCCGCTTTTCGAAGAGCATGTCCCGGTAGCCGCCGCCGAAGGACTTCTGCTCGCCGGTCTGCAAAACGTACCCGTTGGCGTGGATGATCCCGTGCTCCTCGGGAAGCAGCACGCAGGATTCCTGGATGGCGTCGATCCGGTAGACCTTCTGGTTCTTCTCGCAGAAGACCAGGTAGCGCCACGCATTTTCCTGGTACGGCCGGATCTTGAGCAGGATCAGGTTCCCCACGATCGCGTAGAAGAACTCCGCATCGTCCAGCGTCTGGTCCTTGTCCTCCACCGGCTCCTGATAGATGCCGAGGCCGCTTTCGGTGTTGTTCTCCACCTTCACCGTCAGGTCGCCGCCCACGGTTTCGACGAACACCCGGTCTTCGATGGAGACGTGCGGGTGGCGCCCCTGGTAGTGCATGTCGCGGTGGGTGCGCTTCCACTCGAACTCGTGTTGCGGCGGAAAGCGGTACTCGTGATCGCTGCGGTTGTCCATATACCGCAGCGCGTCGCCGTCCACGGCCCACTTGAAGACCTTCACGTCCGTGACGTTCTTCCCCACGCGGAACACCATGAACAGGTGCGGGCCGATGAAGGAGAACTTGGCGAAAACGGTGTTCTTGTAGTACTTGAACAGCTCCTGGAAGTCCCGCGCGAAGGTCTCGTCGCCGATCAGGTCGAGGGGCTCGCGAACGAGCGTGCGCCCGTCGAGCCGGTAGACCGAGAACACGTCCTCCAGCGCGATCTGCGACTTCAGGCCGATGTGCACGTTGTACCCGAAGATAAACCGGTCGCCGATCGGCGCCATATCCCGCGGAATGCAGCTGTGATCGGTCGTAATGTGCTCGGTGGCGAGCAGCTTCGTCTCGATCGCGCCGAAAACGGCCTTCCGCGCGGCGTTGAGCTTTTCCAGCCGCTCCTGGAGCGCCTTCCCGCCTTTCGCGAGGCGGTTGCGTATGATTTCATACGCGCCCGCCTCCAGGCTGTCGCCGCCCGCTCCGTCGAGCGCGTCGGGGGCCGGAGCCATCTTTTCCACTTCAGCCATGGGTGCATCTCCCTCGTGATTCCATCACGCGAACCTCGGGCCTGCGCCCATCAGAGGATCTGGCTGAGTTTCTTCTTGCTGAAGCCGAACTGCTTCGCCAAGCCGGCGAGGATGTCGAACTCGCCCTCGTCGGCTTCGGATTCGGCAAGCCCGCGCATCTTGTTGAGCAGCGCCGCGACGGACAGGTTCTTCACGTCCTCGCTGCCGATGCCAAACTGCTGCGTGAACTGCTCCATCCGCGCCTTGAAATAGGCCGGATCGCCGTTGAAGAAGGTATTCTTCACGTCGGTCAACGCGCGGCTGTTGTCCACCAGGCGATCGACGGACTTCCCGTTGGTGATCGCGCTCGTGATCTTGTCGAAGAACTGCGCCTCGCCGCCGACGATGTCGATCCGGGCGCTCTTGAGGGCCTCTCCCAGGATGGCCGCCTGCTGGCGCGCGATCTCTTCCTGCGCCGCGATAGCCGCCAGTTCGATGGCCTTCGTCTTTTCCAGGTTGAGCTTGAACTCCTCGTGCTCGCGGCCGACCTCGTTGAAGAGCTTCATCGCCTCGGCCTTGTCCGTGATGCCCTTGGCGTCGGCCTCGAACTTAAGCTGCATCACCTCGGCTTCCGCCTCGCCCTGCTTCTTCGTCGCCGCCGCGCGCGCTTCCAGGCCCCTCGCCTCGGCGACGGCCTTGCTCTCGATCACCGCCGCCTCCGCCAGGCCCGCCGCCGCCTGCTCCGCCGTCACGCCCTCGGCCAGCAGCTTCTTGCCCACCGCCTCGCGCTCGCTCGCGTCGCGCAGCGCCTCGGCCGAAATGACCTGCTCTTCCGCGCTGAACCGGGCCGCGTCGCGGCGCGCCTCGGCCGCCTTGATCTCCTTGACGAGGGCTTCCTGGGCATTCTGCTCGGCCGCCGTAATCGCGACTTTCTTGGCGCGTTCGGCGGTCGCGAATTCCTGCGTGTCCTTGATGCGCTCCTGCTCCTCGACCACCGCCCGCTCGACGATCACCCGCTCGCGGATCACGTCCTGGATCGCCTTCTTCTCCACCTCGATGGCCTTGTCCTTCTCGATGGCCGCCAGCGCCACCACGCGCTCCCGTTCCGTCGCTTCGAGCATGCGGTCCTTCTCCACGCGCTCCTTCTCCACCTGGTCCGTGCGCTCCTTGTTGCGCAGCGCCACGATCACCTGCCGGTCCTTGTTCTCGTTCGCGATCGCCACCTCTTCCTCGGTGGTGATCCGCGCGCGCTCGGACTTCAGGCGCTCCTCTTCCTTGATTTTCGCGGCCTCGGCCTGCTCGCGCGCCTGCACGGACTCGATCTCGCGCAGCTGCTTCGCTTCCGCCTCCGCCTGCTGGCGCTCCAGCTCCAGGATCGCCTCCCGCGCCTCCACGTCCTGCTTCTTTATGATCTTTTCCTTGTCGCGCGTGATGCTGTTCGCCAGAATCTGCTGCTGCGCGGTCAGGTCCGTGATCTTCTTGATGCCCTCGGAATCCAGGATGTTGTTCGGATCCAGCTGGTTCATCGGCGTCTGTTCGAGGTAGTCGATCGCCGCGTCGTCCAGCACGTACCCGTTCAGGTCCCGACCGATAATATTGAGGATCTCTTCCTTGAACTCCTCCCGCGACGTGTACAGCGCGATGAAATCAAACTTCTTGCCCACGGTCTTCAGCGCTTCGGAAAACTTCGCGTCGAACAGCTCCTCCAGCTTCGACTCCTCCGACGCGCGCGCCGCGCCGATGGACTGCGCCACCTTGAGCACGTCTTCCTCGTTGTTGTTGACGCGCACGAAGAACGCCACCTTGATGTCCGCGCGGACGTTGTCCTGGCAGACCAGGCCTTGCGCGCCGTGCCGGAAGATCTCGATGCGCCGCACGGAGATGTCCATGACCTCATGCTGGCGTATCAGCGGCAATACGATTGCCTTCGAGAAATGCACCGAGGGCTTGCTGCCGCCGGTGATAATGAGCGCCGTGCCCTGTTCGACCTTCCGCCAGCATTTGATCACCATCACCATAATGGCGACCGCAATGACGCCCACGAAGAGCGCCACTATCCCAATGAGTCCCTGCATTTTCAAACCCTCCAGTATCGATCCGTTGGTGAGTAGTTGTTGTCAATCCGGGGCCGGAGCCCGCCGCCGTCGCGATGCCCTATACCGCGTCTGGCTCCGTCTTATTCACGCTTCCTTCAAAGGGAGCGATAATGTACGTTCCATCTTCCTCCCGCGCGACCACCACCGCCTCGTCTCCTTTACGCATGGTGACGCCTTCGCGGGTCTTCACGTTGAGCAGCAGCGGGGCCCCCTTCATCGGCAATTCCGCCTGCCCGCGCTTCGGCGTGGCCTCCAGCGAGGCCACCACGCACAATTGCCCGATAATCTGAACCGAATCGCCCGACTCGTCGAACAAGTTTTTGAGCAACGGCACGAACGGCTTCAGCGAAAACCTGGTGAGCACCAGCCCGGCCAGGAAAATCGGCACAAAAAGCACCGCCGCCAGCAACAGGCTCGCGTTGCCCGTGTAGTAATTGGTGAGAATCGACAGGCACCACATGGAGACGCTCAGCACGGAAACCACCAGGGTGACCGGCACATCGGCGGCGTACACGAACCGCATCACGGCCCCCAGGCCGAGGCAACCGCTGCCGTCGGCGTCCACGTCGCCATCCCCCAGATCGAAATCCAGCAGATCGGCCCCGATCGCGCCCGCGATGTAAGTCAGCCAGTACAACCCGCAGAGACCAAACAGGATGGTGTACGGCAAATTTACCGGCCGGATGGCCTCTTGAAGCACCTCAATCATGCCCTGCACTCCCAAGATACGCAGTCCCGAATACCTGAGGGACGCCATAGTGGCACGACAACACGCCACCGGTCAACAGGTGCGCACGTGTTCCCGTGCAGGGAGTACCGTATTGCCCCTGAGTTTATTCGATCGCGATGACTTCCAAGGATTCGGCCAGCGCGCTGTCCGAGGGCGCGAAGGCGCACTGCGTCATGGGACAAGTGGCCCGACCGGCGGTGTGATTGTCCATAAACCACCGGTGGGCGGCGTCGTGGTGAAGGTGAGTAGGCCTGGCAAGCGCCAGCAGAACGTTCACGTCGAGCAGGGCGACGCTCAATCCTCTTCCTCGACCCGATGCATGTCCTCAATCGAAATGGGACGCGCCCCCGGGGCCACCCGGAACATGGGAAACCCCGTTTCGGGCCGCCGGTCAAATTCGGTCGTGGACGCAAGCCCCTGCCGCGCCAGATCGGTAAGAACCCGGCCAAGAGACACGGACCTTGCCCGCGCGAGTTCGCGCGCTACTTCCAGCAAGTCGTCATCTATAGTTACCGTGGTCTTCATAGTTGTAACACTTTAGCCGTATGAAATGGCGCCAGCCCATTCTTGTCATGCCGCGATACTACGACGAGAGCGCGCAAGGCTGGGAGCGCAGGCGTCCCCGCCTGCAATGCACCAGAGGTGCATGGCGTGTTGGCAATATCGGCACATTTGATCGGGGAGACGATCATACCCGAACTACCGCTGTTTAACAGATTCGCGCCTCCGGCGCGTTGCGGGCGGGCCGCCCGCGCTCCCATTCGTCCGCACTTCCGTTGCGGCGCAGGATTGTGTCGTCGAGGAATCAAGCCAGCTTCATTCCGCTAGAAGATTACTCATAGTTCAACTTTCCCACAGCCTCTCCGGGGTTGTCAAGATGCCCTGGGGCTTCCGCCGCCCGGCTTCGGCCTCCGTTGCGCCCCTTTTCCGGCTGCTCCCGATGCGGTACTATATGCCGTGAAAATGCACCGTTCCGCACCCATAGGAAATGAAATCATGCTCCATCGCCGCGCCTTATGCTCGCCCACTTCAGCCCTCGCGCTTCTCGCCATGCTTGTTTCCACAGCCGCCGCCACTCTCACCCCCGAGCGCCTTCGCTGCGAGTACCTGGAGAATCCCCTCGGCATCGACGTCGCCGTCCCGCGCCTCTCCTGGATCGTCACCTCCGGCGAACGCGGACAGCGCCAGACCGCCTGGCAGATTCAGGCGGCCTCCACCCCGGAAAAACTTGCCGCGGGCGATGCCGATCGCTGGGACTCCGGCAAGGTGGAGAGCGACGAAACCCTCCACATCCCCTACGGCGGCGCGCCGCTGCATTCCCGCGCGCAGGTCTTCTGGCGTGTCCGCGCGTGGGACATGAACGGCGCCCAGGGCGAATGGAGCGCTCCCGCCGCGTGGTCCATGGGCCTGCTGGACAAGGCCGAATGGACGGCGGCGTGGATCAGCTTCAAGGACGACACGCCCTTCGATGCGTCGCAGGAGAAGATGGTCCTGCCGCCCGCGCGCTATTACCGCAAGGACTTCGCCGCGCCGAAGGAGATAAAGCGCGCCACCATCTATGCCACGGCGCTCGGGATCTACGAATTCTCCCTGAACGGCGAACGCATCACCGACCAGCTATTCGCGCCCGGCTGGCCGGACTACCACCAGCGCGCCTACTACCACACCTACGACGTCACAACCCGCCTCCAGCAGGGCGACAACACCTGGGGCGCCATCCTCGCGGACGGCTGGTACAGCGGCTACCTGGGCTACGGCCTCCTTGTGGGCTACGGCCCCAACAAATCCGGCCGCGCCTTCTACGGCAAGACCCCCGCCTTCCAGGCGCAGCTCGAAATCGAGTATGCCGACGGCTCGAAGGAGATCGTCATCACCGATCCCACTTGGAAAACCGCTACGGGACCGATCCTGATCGCGGACATGCAGATGGGCGAGACCCACGACGCGCGCCTGGAAATGCCCGGCTGGGATGCGCCGGGCTTCGACGACGCCGCCTGGAAATCCGCCATCCACGCCGAGGACAACGGCAGCATCCGGGTCCCCTATTGGGATCAGGGCGGCGGCAAAACCGTCGAGCTCGGTTTCCAGGAGCCGCCGGTCTACCAGTCCCACCCCGGCGTTCCCATCCGCCCGATCGAACGGATCGCCGCGAAATCCATCAACGAGATCGAATCCGGCGTCTACATCGTCGACTTGGGCCAGAACATCTCCGGCGTGGTCGAATTGAAGGTCAAGGGTCCCTCCGGGACGCGCGTCCAACTGCGCCACGGCGAAATGCTCCATCAGGACGGCACGCTCATGACCGAAAACCTCCGCAAGGCCCTGGCCACGGACGTCTATATCCTCAAGGGCGACCCGGACGGCGAAACCTGGCGGCCCCGTTTCACCTTCCACGGCTTCCAGTTCGTCGAGGTGACCGGCCTGCCCGAAGCGCCCACGCCCGACACCGTCACCGGCGTGGTCATCCATTCTGACACCCCGCTCCGCAGCCAGTTCGCCTGCTCCGACGACATGGTCAACCAGCTCTTCAGCAATATCGTGTGGACCCAGCGCGCCAACTTCCTCGAACTGCCCACGGACTGCCCCCAGCGCGACGAACGCCTCGGCTGGACCGGCGACGCCCAGATCTACGCCCGCACCGCCACGATCAACGCGGATGTGGGCGCCTTCTTCACCAAGTGGATCCAGGACCTCGAAGAGGCCCAGAAGCCCAACGGCGCGTACCCCGAGTACGCGCCCCACCCCATGAACCACGGCCGCGACGGCATCTCCTGGGGAACCGGCTGGATGGACGCAGGCGTCATCGTGCCCTACGCCGTCTACCAGGCCTACGGCGACACCCGCGTCATCGAGCGCCACTACGACGCCATGGCCCGCTTCATGGAATTCCGCCGGAGCCTCGCGCCCGACTTCCAGGGCGTCTTCACCGGCAACGACTGGGGCGACTGGCTCTCCCTCAGCAAGACCCCCATCGAATACATCGATGCGTGCTACTTCTACTACACCGCCAGCCGCATGGCCGAAATGGCCGACGCCATCGGCAAGACGGAAAACGCCGCGAAATATCGCGACTGGATGAGACAAATTCAGGCCCGCTTCGTCAAGAACTACCTGAACGACGACGCCAGCCTGGCCGTGCGGACCCAGACCGCCTACGCCGTCGCCCTCAACGTGGGCATCCTCCCCGAGGGCCAGCGCGGGGCCGCCGGCGACCGCCTCGCCGCACTCATCGCCGAAGAAAACCACGCCATGAGCACCGGCTTCATCGGCACCCATCCCCTCCTCCCCGCCCTCACCGACACCGGCCACCACGACCTCGCCGTCCGCCTCCTCCAGAACCGAAAATATCCCTCCTGGGGCTTCCCCGTCGTCAACGGCGCAACCACCGTGTGGGAGCGCTGGAACAGCTACACCATCGAGGGCGGCTTCGTCGCCGGCATGAACTCCTTCAGCCACTACGCCTTCGGCGCCGTCTGCGAATGGATGTTCACCGACCTCGCCGGCATCGACACCGACGGCCCAAGCTACAAACACATCATCCTCCGCCCCGGCATCCCGAGTGCGGGGAGCAATCCGGATTTCGCCCCGATTGAATGGGTCGAAGCCGAGTATGACTCGATTCGAGGGAAGATTAAGGTGGCGTGGAAGAAGACGGAGTCGGGATTGGAATGCAACGTGACGATACCCGCGAATACGACGGCGACATTGGAGCTGCCTGTCGGCGAGGGTGCGGTGGTGACCGAGGGTGGGAGGGCGTTGGCGGAGGCGGGGATTGCGGTGGAAAGTGATGGGAAGATGAGGCTGGCGGCGGGAAGTTATCAAATTGTACAGTCGAATTGATCGTATCGAGAAGGCTTCACCCTAACGTATACGTTCCTTGCACAGTGGAGACTACTTGGTCGCATCTCAGAGGGAGGCTATTAGTGAGAACTGAAGGAAAACTGAATCACCAACCTCAGGAGGCGATTGTGGGGAGCCTGCGCGGGCAGCAGAGGGCACTCTACGAGGCCTTCACGGATCGTGACCGTCGATTGGCCAGAATCTATCTGGGCAGCCTTCAGATACTCGACTCCGAAAACTGCAATAGACTCGCTCTCGCAGCGCATGGCATTCGCGAGCTACTGACGGAGCTGCCTCAACACTTCAAGGTAGACCTAAAAGCGTATAAACAGAATCTTGGGAGCAAAGTTCGGGAACTTGAGGATGCTTGGGCAACGGTCTCGTCCAAGAGCAACTGCATAGAATCATGTAAGTGGTCGGGTGAGATTGATGGACCTCTTTCAAAATTCCTGACACAGATGCACACTTTCATTGATTGGGTAAGAGTACATATGCCCCGACGCAAGGACGAAGCCGCAGAGACGCTATTCGCATTAGACCCTGCTCGAGGTCGACTACCGAAGGACATAGAAAGAATCCATGTGGACCTTTGGTTCAAGTTGCGCGACTACTTCGTCGGCATTGCCCATCATGGCGGTGACCCTTCCTGGGATGAGTTTTCCCAATATCTAGACGAACTCGAACGATTCCTGCTTGACAGGCTATCGCCCCGAACGTTTAGTGATATGGACGAAATCGATTCGCTCATAGCGCACGGTGAATCAAATGATTAACCAAGCCACTATCGATAGAGCTGTCGACCTTATCGGCAAGGGCTATAGTCAATACGATTATTTCTTTTCAAATTTATCCTCACCGGAGTGGATTCTTCCGCTTCGAGAAAAGGGCTTTTTCTCCAACCCACTTTCAACAATCCGAAGAGACGGGAGCGAATACTGGCTTCGTTGGCCGGAGTCTCGGTACTTGGCACGAATAGCCGCATCAGGACCCCAAGAAGTTCTTACCGCCTTCCAAGGAATTCCAAAAACGGACAACCCATTCATTCACGCAGACATCGTAGAAGCAGCCCTCAAGATCCCAGCAGATATGGCTGCACCGTTGACAAGAATAGAATGTGAGTGGTTGAAGACGCAAAGCTACCTAGGCACATTTGCTGAGGATTATGGAGCTTTGATTTCCCATCTTGCGAAAGGTGGTGAGGTCACGCAGGCGTTAGAGTTTGCACAGGTATTGCTCGATATTATACCGGATCCAAGATTTGTAGATGCCGATGTGAACTCTGATGCTGATGCCGACGCCGAGTTTGGAATTCCCTCCTCCCCGCGCCCCAAGCCGAGGCTTCGAGATTGGTACGAAAAAGTGCTAGGGACCAATGTGCCGGACTTGGTGGCAGTGGCAGGTATCGATTCTGTGAGGCTGTTTTCCAACCTCCTGGCGAAGGCAATAAGGCTTTCACACAGAGATCCGAGCTCTCTCCAGCCGAACGACCATTTGGACTTTCAATTGCCGAATCTGGAGGAGCTCGATGAAGTATCCAGAGGAGACACCAGGGTTCTACTCGCGAAGACCTTGCTTCAAGTAGTCGAGCAGGCTGTGTCCCAAAACCTAAACAATCTTGCAAAGGTACTAGAGATTCTAGATTCCAACAATTGGAATATCTTCACTCGCATTGCTCTGTATACATTGACAAGAGTAACCGAATCAGTTCCTGCTCTCTGCAGAAGATACGTACTCGATCCAAAGTTATTCCAAAATGGTGGGATTGAGAGCGAATACTTCAACCTTTTGCAAGGCTCTCTTGCATCGATGTCTAAAGACGAGCGCAATACTCTTTTTCGCTGGATTCAGAACGGCCCGCCCGACTTGCCGGCCTATATGTCGGACGGTCAGGAGGAGAAAGAAAGATATGTCAAATCTTGGAAGTGTCGCCGCTATCACGTCTGCCGAGAACATATTTTTGGAGAATACGAAGTTGAGTACAGTCGACTCCTCGAAGAAGTAGGCTCGGAAGGTACCGCTACCTTTCAGAGGCCACCGAAGATTTGCCATACATGGTTCGGACCACTTGGCCCTTGCACGCCCGAAGAGCTTGGTGAGCGCACTGACGCGGAAATCATTCAATATATATCCACGTGGATACCGAAGAGCAATTTGATGGAGCCTACTATAGAGGGGTTGGCTCGTACGCTCAGAACCGCTGTCGAACGCGATGGTCAGAGATTTTCGCAGATGGCCGAACAATTAATTGAGCTCGATCCGACCTATGTTCGGGCGTTATTTGGAGGACTTGAAAATGCCATCAAGAAAGCGTCCTACATCACTTGGGGAGCAGTACTGAAACTGGCTCAGTGGGTTGTGGAGAAGCATGGAGACGAACCTGATACGGACGACTATACTGGAGATCGTGACCCCGGGTGGAGTTGGACTCGAAAGCGCATTGCGTCACTGCTTGAGACTGGGCTCAACCCATGCGAGTCGGAGATACCGTTCGAGCATCGCCAGGATGTTTGGGTTGTTCTAGAGACACTCTGTGAAGACTCTGACCCAACGCCCGAGTACGAAGCAGAATATGGGGGAACGAATATGGGGCCAATAAATCTATCCCTCAACGTCGTCCGAGGCCGGGCAATCAGCGCCGCCATTGGTTATGCGTTGTGGGTCAAACGGCATCGTCTGGCCGGCCTAGAAGAGGACGGAGCCGCCGTCAGCTGGGTTGAGCAGATACCAGAGGTGTTTTCCGTCTTGGAATGTCACCTGGACCCCAAAAAGGACCCCTCACCCGCGATACGCTCAAACTATGGGCAGTATATTCCGCAACTCATTTGGCTAGATGAGGGGTGGACAAGAGCTAATGTATCGAACATCTTTGGGATCAGCAGAAGAACTACTCTCGAGGAAAGCGCATGGAGTGCCTTCATGTATTTCTGCCAACCAAGCACTAAATTACTCGGTGTACTCGCACCAGTCTATCGATACGCGGTCGAGCATCTGGCCCCATCACCTGATGAGAACGCTGACGGCTTCGACCAGGGCGCAAGACTTGGGCAGCACCTAATCACCTACTACGTATGGGGAATACTGGAGAACGCCAATATCGAGGGCATGCTGTCTCAATTTTTCAAGAATGCAGAAGACCGGCTAAGAAGCGAAGCCATTGACTATGCAGGCGAATTCTCTAACGGGTGCCCGGAGGACGAACTGCCCAAATTGAAAAGTCGTCTCATGCATCTTTGGCGTGACAGACGAAAGATTATTGACGATGCTCCTGATGTTGACAAGTACAAAGAGGAAATCTCCGCATTTGGATCTTGGTTCGTTTCCGATGCATTTGAAGAAGACTGGGCATTGGATCAACTGGTTTGGGCCTTGCAGTCCTCAAAGAAAGTTCGTTCCGCTCACCTAGTTGTGAAGAGGCTTTCCAATTGCTCGGATCAAGACTTACCTGCGGCACTGATTTGCTTGAAATCAATGATGGAAGGAGATGAGCAGGGGTGGGAAATCTCCAGCTGGCGAAAAGATGTAAAGCGCTTGTTGCGGAAGTGTCTTGATAGCGAGTCTCAAGACTTGTCAGCGCGAGCCGAGAACGTCATTCACTGGTTGGGTGCTCGAGGCTTGTCGGAATATCGAAGTCTTCTTACCAAAGCAGACTCGCCATAGCGAATCGTCACCCGTTCCCAAGCTCTGTTTCGAAGCCTATGTCGCCCCTCCGGGACTTATGTGGCGGGGATGGGCCTTGATCCCAGGACTTGCTTCGCTGCGCCCTGGGCTACGATATGCCGCCACTTCGTGGCTAAGAAATGTTATTCACTCATTCCCAGGCTCCGCTTGGGAGTGCAGTTCCCGAAGCTCCGCTTCGAAGGGCCGTAACGCGTCTGTGTCGCCCCTCCGGGACTTATGGGGCGGGGATGGGTCTTGATCCCAGGACTTGCTTCGCTGCGCCCTGGGCTACGATATGCCGCCACTTCGTGGCTAAACCGGCGCTCGACGTCCAGTTGCTGGTGAGTGGTCGAGAGATTACGCTCTGGCCTACAGCACGCCCTGATGGGAGCCGTACCCCCAACCGAACGGCCAGCGCAGGAATCCGCGCCGAGGGGTCGCATTGCGGAAACCATGCGCTGCCCACACGCCCATCCCCCATGGAGGCCAACGCAAGAATCAGTCGCGAGGCAGCGCCATATACACTCGTTCCCAGGCTCCGCTTGGGAATGCAGTCCCCCAAGCTCTGCTTCGGAGGGCCGCAACGCGCCTATGTCGCCCCTCCGGGACTTATGGGGTGGGGATGGGCCTTGATCCCAGGACTTGCTTCGCTGCGCCCTGGGCTACGTTATGCCGCCACTTCGTGGCTAAGAGATGGTCGTGGCGGGGCACCCACAAGCCTTTGCGGCGAAGCCGCAGAGCTTGAGGGTGGCACCCTCGGGCTGCCGATGGTGATTGCGGTCGGGGTTGCGCTCGAGAACCGGGTTTATGATGTGAGGCTTGGATTCTGCTGGCGACTCCGGTGGGGAAATACCCCTTGAACCTGGCTGTGCGACATTCCGCGCGATCGTACGCCACGGTCGACGGGGCCTGGGTGCATCAGGGCTATCGATCGGGGTACGTCCCTTCGCGCCTTCCCCCGCTCTGCTTAGAAACGCGGACCCCGAAGGGTCGCAATGCGGAAACCATACTCGGCCCACACCCCGTCACCCAAGGGGGCCAACGCAAGAATCAGTCGCGAGGCGGCGCCATATCGTAGCCCAGTGGCGAGCGTAGCGAGTCCTGGGTCACCCGCGCACAGCGCCTAAGAAAGTCCCAACGGGGCGGCATAGGCCCCGCGTCCGTTCAGTCCCAGATGTACTGCGGATCGTATTCCACCTCGTGGGCTTTCAAGAATCCCAGGTACTCCGCCTTAAACGTGTATTTGGCGTGATGGACCTCCTGGTTCTGGACGTATCGATAAACGGTTTCCTTCTGGCTCGCACTCACGGTGAAGGCGCCGTAGCCCGCCTGCCACGCGAAATCGGAGAGCGCCGGCCAGGTGCGGTGAATCCAGCCGGAGCTGTTGGATTTGATTTCGGACAGTACGTTCTTGAGTGCGTGGTTCTGGCTCAATTTCACCAGAAGGTGAACGTGGTCTTCGGTGCCGTTGATGATGAGGGGGATGCCGTCCACGCCCTGCACCGCGCCCGCGAGGTAGCGGTGCACGTCCCCGCGCAGATTGGGCGTAAGAAATCGTACGCGGCCCTTGGTAGAAAAGACAAGGTGGTAGATGAGATTGCAGTGTGTCTGTGACATGGTGGCCTCCCGTGATGTGCGCCATTGCAGTATAGTGTTGTTTTTGGAGTTTACCGATGGGAGGAGGCGTGAATCCAGAACGCGCCTATGTCGCCCCTCCGGGACTTATGGGGCGGGGATGGGCCTTGATCCCAGGACTTGCTTCGCTGCGCCCTGGGCTACGTTATGCCGCCACTTCGTGGCTAGGAAATGCTATTCGATGGCCCAGTGGCGAGCGAAGCGAGTCCCCTCCCCCTCGCCACAAACTTGTGCGCCGGCCCCGCGCTGTTAAACAATATCCCTGACACGCCGCAATGCGCGCGCCGCCCGAATCAATGCGCCGCGCCTTCTACGAAGGAATCCCCATGCGAATTGCCCTGACACTCGCCGCGCTCCTCCTGGCGCTCGCCCCACGCGCGGAGGCCGCCGAGGGCCCAAAGATTGTGAAGCTGGGGACGATTGACGTGGACCTGGTGGAGACGACGCCGGTGGTGTTTAACGGGCGGGTGTACCGGTACGAGTATGTTCGGGAGCGGTACAAGCCCAACACGACGGGCGATTCGTATTCACGTTTCGTCGACCATGTCACGGGCGAGGCGACGCCGGCCTTTGCGGGGGGCTATCACCTGGGGAGCGCGTTTGTGGATGGCGACACGGCGATTGTGACGGCGGTGGATATCTGGGATGGCGAGAAGGTCGAGGTGTTCGTGTCGAAGGACCTGGAGACCTGGGAGCAGTGGACCGCGCTGGACCTGCCGGGGTACGGGATTTTCAATACGTCGCTTTGCAGGGACCCGGAGGGCTACCTGCTGATGTTTGAGGTGGGCAAACCCGAGGAAGTGGCGGGGGTGCGGTTCACGGCGCGGTTTGCGCGGTCGAAGGACCTCCGCACGTGGGAATTGACGCCGCCGGAGTGCACCTATTCCAAAGACCGGTACACGGCGCCGCATTGCCTGCGCTACCGGGACGGGTACTATTACAACTTCTACCTCGAGTCGATGCGGGGCGGCTACGCGCAGAGCGTGGTGCGTTCGCGGGACCTCATAAACTGGGAGCGTACGCCGGCGCATCCGTTCCTGATGTGGGGCGACGAGGACAAGCGGATTGCGAACCCGAATTTGACGCCGGAACAACGGGCGGAGATCGCGTTGGCGGAGAACCGGAACAACTCGGATTTCGACTATTGCGAGTTTGAGGGCAAGCTGATTGTCAACTACTCGTGGGGGAATCAGCGGGGATTGGAGTTTCTGGCGGAGGCCCGGTTTGACGGGACGGAGGCGGAGTTTCTGGCGGCGCTGTTTCCTTGATGGGGTTGGGGGAATGGCAGGGACTGCAGGGACATCAGGGACTGCAGGGACGGCAGGGACGGCAGGGACTGCAGGGACGGCAGGGACTACAGGGACGGCTGACGCTTTTCACGGGTACAGCCGTTCATGGCGCTTCGTGTCACCCGTTAATGATGAAATACCGCTGCTGACTGTTGGCGCTCTTCTGGAGTCTCGCACGCTCAAGCCTTCGCGGCGGAGCCGCGGAGCTTGAACGTGGCACCCATGGCTCCCTTTGAAATTTCGGAGCAGGCACGCGGGAGCCCGTCCCCTCAGCCGTAGCGGCGCTCTGTGCGGAGTTCTTCCTCGATCGGGCGCACTTCAATCGTGCCGAGTTGGGCCGAGGGCCATTTTTCGGCGATCTTGAGGGCTTCGTCGAAATCGGCGGCTTCGATGAGGAAGAAGCCGCCGATCTGTTCCTTGGTTTCGGCGAAGGGGCCGTCGGTGATGGCGGTTTTGCCGTCGCGCACGCGGACGGTGGCGGCGGTCGTGGCGCTCTGGAGCGGGTGCGCGGTGATGAGGCGCTGGTTGTCGAGCAGGAACTGGACGTAATCAAGGGTCTGCTGGCGGAGGGCCTGCCAGTCCTCCGGGGGCATGTCGTGGAACAGGGCTTCCTCTTCGTAGGCGATACACATGAATTTCATCATTCGGCTCCCTTGCGCTGCCCGCGCTGCTTACCCCGCATATTCTACCTGAATGCGGGGCGCTATGCCTCCCGGGCAAAGACCGCCTGGTTCGTGTACGGGTCGAAGGGCACGGAGCCGTGTTCGTGGACGATTACCCAGGCATTGCCGCGGCGCTCGAAGATGGCGGTGGCGCGGAGAAGGGTCTGGGCGGCGGGGTGATCGACGGGCAGGTCGACAAAGCGCCAGAGCCAGTGCGCGGCGGCCATGCCGGGGCCGGCGAAGACGCGCAGGTCTTCGGAGACAATCCGGAATCCTTCGGGCATGTGCGGGAAGCACTGCTCCCAGCCCTGGCGGAGGATTTCTCGGCCCCGCGCGACAAAGGGCGGGATGGCGTCAAAATAGACGAGGTCATCGGCGTAGAAATTCAGGATGGCGTCAACATCCCGGGAGGCAATGGCGCGGTCGCGCTCCTGGATGATCGTGCGGACTTCTGCTTCGGTGGTGGTTTCGGCGGTGGTGGACATGGGAAGGCTCCTTTGTGAATATCATTTCCTATCTTGTTATATCGACGAACGGGGCCTTCAAGACAGGACATAACGGGGGGAGGGCGGTGTGACCCCGGCCGGGACGCACCTCCGCGATCGGGTTTTTGTCGTTGGCGGGGGGCTGGTTGGACGGTGGGTATGGCGCCCGGGGTGTGGCGGGTGTGCGCGGATACCCTCCCCTGGGTGTGCGTGATCGCGTGACTCGGAGGCCGGCGGCGCGAGGGCCTGTTGCGCTGTTGCTTCGCTATTATTCCGCGTCGAGCCAGTCGACTCCGATTACCGTGTGCGCGATGGTGTTGCCGGCGTTGCTCTTGCGGGTGTAGGAGAGGTGCAGCATGCCGTCACGGGCCTGGATCATGGACGGATATTCAAAGGACTGTGCGTCGCCGTCCGCTTGTTCGACGAGGCGCGTCCTCGCCCAGGTTGCGCCTTCGTCGTCGGAGACTTTGAGGACGAGCCGGTCGCGCCCTTCTTCGAGGTCGTTGCAGAGCATGAGCCAGCGGCCATCGTGAAGCGCAATCACCTGCAGGCTGGAGCTGGGGTTGGGGATGTCGATATCCATTGCGGGCGTCCAGGTCAGACCGTTGTCGTTCGAGGTCGAAATCTGCACGCGTTGCGGGGCGTTGCCCTCGTCGCGGAACCAGGCGACCAATTCGCCGCTCTTGCGCCGCGCGATGGTGGGCTGGGTGGGGCCATAGCCGACGATGGGCGCGCTGGCATGCCAGGTTTCGCCGAGGTCGTCGGTGTAGCCGACAAGCGAGAGGTTGAAGCCGTCGGAATAGAGCGGCAGCAGTATCCGCCCGTCCGGCAGGACGGTGGGGTGGTTGCGCGTCATCCAGCCTTTCTGGCGTTTCATCTTGTCCTTGGCGGCCTCCACCAGGTATTCCTCGTAGGGCAGCGCATACTCCGCCCAGCAACCCTCCACGGCGCCGAGTTCGTCGAAGCCACGTTTGATCGCGTCGGGGAAGCCATCGCCCGGCTTCAGAATGATGACATCCTGCCAGGACCAGTTTGGCGCGCCCTCGCCCTGGTAGTCCTCGGCCCGGCGGTATTTCAGCAGGCAATGCTGCCAGCCATTCGCCACGACCGGGACCCAGAAGAGCCACAGACGCTCCCGGGCGTCAACGAAGAGCACCGGGTTGCAGTCGGGCAGGTCCTGTGTGTCGGCCATGAGGAAGACGGGGCTCCAGGCGTCGGCGCCGGCTTTTTTCCGCGCGCCCTGAATCACCACATCGTTCGCGGTGCGCTCGCCGGTTCCGTGGAACCAGGCGACGAGCAGATCGCCATTCGGACACTCCACGATGCTACTGCTGTGGACATGCTTCTCTTGCGGCGGAAAGATGTTGTGAACCTCAAAGACCGGCGCTGCGAAGGCGCTTGCGGACAGGCACAGCGCACCCGTCAGCAGTTGGTGTAGAGCATTCATGATTTCGATCCCCAGTATGTTATGGTTTCCCACCAATCTGACGGCAGCATATCCGAATTCGCCCGTGGCCGGCAAGCCGGTTGATTGCCAGGGCAATCGCATTTAGACTTCCAATTTCAGCCGAGCGCCCTATGAAGCACCTTCAAAGTTAGGTAACACTTTAGCCGTATGAAATAGCGCCAGCCCATTCTTGTCATGCCGCGACACTACGACGAGAGCGCGCAAGGCTGGGAGCGCAGGCGTCCCCGCCTGCAATGCACCGGAGGTGCATGGCGCGTTTGCAATATCGGCACACTTGATCGGCGAGAGAATTGGAGCCGGACTACCGCTGATTAGCAGACTCGCGCCTCCGGCGCGTTGCGGGCGGGCCGCCCGCGCTCCCATTCGTCCGCACTTCCGTTGCGGCGCGGGATTGTATCGTCGAGGAATCAAGCCAGCTTCATTCCGCTAAAGAATTACTCTGTTAAAAAGGGCGCGTGTTGGAGCGCTGGCATTTCGCCTGCGGCGAATCCCTGACCTTGCCGGCACAGATGCCGGCGCTCCAAAACGCTCACTATCGTTGATTCAAGGTTCCGAATCGACTCAAGTTTACGCCCATATACCGAAATCGAGTTGAAATGCGATTGCCCTGGGTTGATTGCGGTGCGCCCGGCGTCTCCGCCGCGCGCGGGGCGCCCCACTTTTCTTGTAACACTTTAGCGGTCTGAAGTGCGGAACAGTATGTGTTCTTACTAATGGAGCCGGCGCTCTCTAGCTGAATTGCGCCTGCGGCGCAATCTGCCGGCGCTCTGCAGTTGTATTGCGCCTGCGGCGCAATGCCGGCGGGCCGCCGGCGCTCCATAGTTGCAAGTCGCTTTGGATTGGCCACCGTACTTCGTTCGGCTAAAGTGATACCTTTTCTTGAATTCCCGCGCCGGAATTGCCTGATTTGCCCGGCATGCGTTCCTGTCCGACATAAGTGGGAAAGAACGAAAATATTCGTGGCAATTCCGGGCGTCGCATGCTAAACTTAATCCGTGTGGCGAGGATGAGATTTTGAGGGCTTGGGGTAGCGGCGCGGAGGAAGCAGCATGCGTTGGGCAATCTTTATCATACCGGTGTTTTCGTTTTCGGGCTGTTTTGTTGATCTGTTGATGACCTCGGCGATCACCTCGGACATGGCGGCCAACAATACCGCCGAGATCATGGAGACCATGGGCGAGGCCCAGAAGGATCTGGACATCGCGCTCCTGCGCAACGCGATCCAGGCGTATCAGGCCGAGAATGGGGCCTATCCGCGCGATTTGCAGCAACTCGTTCCGAACCATCTCGCCGCTGTACCGCTGCTGCCCGACGGCCGCCCCTACGGGTACAATCCCGTTACGGGCCAGGTCTTCGAGAATGCGGACGGCCCCGCCCCCGCCGACTACCTGCTGATGGAATCGATTAACGCGGCGATTTACAACTATGGGACGCGAACCGGGTTCTATCCGGCGTCGCTCGACGAACTTTATCCCAATTTTCTGCCCACACCGCCACGGACGGCGAGCGGCCTCCAGTTCCTGTACGACAACCAGACGGGCCGGGTGACCCATCCGGACGCCGGTCGAGAGCAGGCCCACATTGCCGCTGACGACGAACGCGCGCGTACGCCCGTTTCCGCCGTGAACGCCGTCGGCGCGCTCGATCCGGGCGATCTGAAGAACTCCGACAGCCTCAACCGGGCCCTGGACCGCATTGGCTACTAGGCGGTCGCCCGGAACGGCCTTTCTTGACGCTTCGGGTCACCCATTAAGGATGAAAATGGACGGGCGCTTCGCCGCCTGGCGGGCGGGGACGCCCACCACGGCGCGTCTTCGACCTGCGCTCCCAGCCTTTGACGATCCCTTGGGAGAGATGCTGTAATCTGGCTTGTATGAGGCCGTTGCGGAGATGCCGAGGTGTTTTTTCGGAGCAGGCCCGGCCGGATACGCGCCCTACCATACGGAAAGAAACGGCTCCAGGATTGGCGATTTCTGTAGCTCCTTTTTGCCTTGCCGGGGCAAAATTTGACTTTTCCGTGCTGATTTTCCTACGATCTCGTACGTTCGAGTCGAAATCAGTTCCTTTTCCCGGAAAGTCCCCGCATGAGCACCGCCGCGCCCAAGATCCGCAACGAAATCTCCGAACTCGCCCTTCTCTTCGATATCAGCCGTATCCTCGACCGCAGCATGGACTTGCGGGATGAGCTGGGCCCCGTATTGAAGGCGATCACCGAGCACACCGGTATGTTGCGCGGCACGATCACGCTCGTGAATCGGGAAACGGGCGAATTGTTTATCGAAGCGGCCCACGGGCTCTCGGGCGATGAGTTGGAGCGGGGCCGCTACAAGCCCGGCGAAGGCGTGGTGGGCAAGGCCGTGAAGACGGGGCGCCCGGTGGTGGTCCCCCGCATTGCGGAGGAGCCGCTTTTCCTGAACCGAACCCGCTCGCGGGAGGATGAACGGGACAATGTCTCGCACATCTGCGTGCCGATCCGGATGGAGACCCAGGTAATCGGCGCACTGAGCGCGGACCGGCCCTTCACGGACGACGAATCCCTCGACGAGGACGTTCGGCTCATGTCGATTATCGCTTCGATGATCGCGCAGGCGGTCCGGCTCCGGCAGGAACACCAGGACGAGCGGAAGCGTCTTTTGGAGGAGAACTCGCGGCTGCAGAGCGAGCTCCAGGAGCGCTTCCGGCCGGCCAACATTATCGGACGTTCGGGCGCGATGCAGGACGTGTTTGATCTGATTGCCCAGGTGGCGAAGAGCGACGCGACCGTGCTCATTCGCGGCGAGAGCGGTGTGGGCAAGGAGCTGGTGGCGCACGCCATCCACTACAACAGCCAGCGCGCCGCGAAGCCCTTTATCCGGGTGAATTGCGCGGCGCTTCCGGAATCGGTCATCGAAAGCGAGCTCTTCGGCCATGAAAAAGGCGCGTTTACGGGCGCCACCCAGCAGCGCCGCGGGCGTTTCGAGCTCGCGAGCGGCGGCACCATATTCCTCGACGAAATCGGGGATCTTTCGCCGCAGACGCAGGTTCGGCTGCTTCGCATTCTTCAGGAGCGCGAGTTTGAGCGGGTGGGCGGCCAGGAAACGCTGCGGGTGGATGTCCGCGTTCTGGCGGCGACGAACCGCGATCTCGAATTGATGATAAAGTCGAATGGGTTCCGGCAGGATCTGTACTACCGCCTCAACGTTTTTCCGATCCACATCCCCCCGCTGCGGGAGCGGCGCACGGATATCCTGGAACTCGCCAATTTCTTTGTGGAGAAGTACAGCAAGGCCAACCATAAGTATGTGCGCCGGATATCCACACCGGCCATTGATATGCTGATGAGCTACCACTGGCCCGGCAATGTGCGGGAACTCGAAAACTGCGTCGAGCGCGCTGTGCTCCTCACGAACGACGACGTTGTTCACGGCCACCACCTCCCTCCCACCCTCCAGACGGCCGAGGCGTCGAACACCCCCATGAAGGGCACCCTGGAAGAGTGCCTGGAACGGGTCGAGCGCGAGATGATCATCGAGTCTCTCAAGCACTCCAAGGGAAACAAGGCCAAGGCGGCCCGGGATTTGGGTATCACGGAGCGGCTCATGGGACTGCGCGTCGCCAAATACGGCGTCGACACGCGCCAATACCGGAACTGACCCGGGGCGGACTGGCATGGCCATCTGGGAAGGCGGCCCTGGCGGGCGCGTTGTGGATGCGTGGCGCGCCGGCCCTTATTTTGGGTCCGGGATATAGTTGATGATCCGTGGAATGCCGCGGAGGCCACCACAACATCTGGTACTTTTATTCATTTTCCCTTTTTAGAACACTTGACAAGGGCGTTTGAGTCTAGTAAACTGTTTACAAAACTGCTAGCTTTATGGTTAATCGCGCCCAGGCTAGCGCAAATCTCGGTAACAAGCCTTGGAGGCCAGATTCGTGAAACACCTGACCCGCATGTCCAAGACGCAGCCGGTTCGTGCCGACGCCGTACAGGATTTCATTTGCTTCACTGCCCAGGGGATTAACGCATTCCTTTCCATTATTGGTGGTTTGCTGCCCTTCACCACGTTCATCGAGCAGAAATGCGCGATTCCCGTCCCCAATGATCCGGGGTCCGGGCCTGGAAACTGATCCGGCGCTGCCGGCGCCAGAGGCGCCGCCCGCCCCGTTTCATTACTGTATGAAACCGCTGGCTGGAATCGCCGCATCCGGGAAGCTGCGGCGGCGAGCCGAATCGCACAGCCGCCAGCGTGGCCTGTTTTTGGTATAGTGTACTAGTGATTGAGGAGCGCCCGCAGCTCGCGTGAGCCCGTTTCCAGACTTCACAACATACCGCGTTGCGACGAGATCGCCGTGAAGAGGTGGCTGAAATGCTTAGACAATCTGCACGTAGAATCCTTCTGTGCGGCGTGATCGCCGGTCTGGCCCTCGCGCTCAGCGGCTGTCCCCTGGCAGGCGGGGGCCCCGCGTTCATTCGTGACCGGGCGCTCGATTCCGCAATTCGCGCGGCGCTCGGCAAGCCGCTGGGCATTCTCTCCCAGGCGGACCTGCTCAACGTGACGGAGCTCAACGCGGCGGGCCTCAACATCCAGACGCTGGATGGCATTGAGGGGTGCAGGAACCTTACGGTGCTCGACTTGCGATCGAACAGCGTCGTGTCGATCACGCCTCTGGAGAACCTCATCAATCTTCGCGTGCTTGACCTCGGCAACAACCGGGTCAAGCAGATCAGCGCGATCTCCGGGCTCTTCCTGCTGGAAGAGTTGACCCTGTCGGGGCCAAACATGGATATCGTGGACTGGTCCCCCCTGACCGCGAACGCGGCCAACGGCGGGCTGGGGGCGGGCGATACCGTCATATTGCCGGTGAACACGACCCTGGATTCCCAGGGGCAAGTGCTCGACTACTGGGAGCAGGACTATCTCACCCTCATCAATCTGGGTGTAAACGTGCTCTTTGATGACATGCGGACGGAGACCGGCGCTCCGGGCGCGTGACGGATCTCGCACGACATTTCTAATTCCGGTGGCGCGGCCCCGCACCCTCGCAAGGGGAGCAAGAGAACAAACGCTTTTATTGAGGTAGGCACAATGGCTGGATGGAAATCGCGTGTTGGGAAGCTGGCGCTGGTCCTGGCTGCAACCTTGGTCGCGGGATGCCCGCTGGAGCTTTCGCCCAGCCTGAGCGCGACGCCTGGCGCCATTGATTTCGGGGCGGAACAGACGGCCAGCAATATTTCCCTGCGAAATCTTGGCGGCGGTACGCTTGAATGGACTGCGCAGACGGTGACGCGCGCCAATGTCGACGCGCCGTGGACACCGGGCGACATCCCCTGGCTCACGCTGAGCGCCACGAGCGGGTCTATCGGCACGGCCAACCAGAACCTCACGCTTACGGCGTCGCGGCAGGGCCTCAGTTCCGGCCTCTACACCAACACCGGCGTGGAGATTACGAGCAATGGCGGCACGGTAACGGTGCCGGTGTCGATAACGGTGCAGTCGGCGCTTCGCGTGTCCCCATCCACGGTATCGCTTTCGGCGACCGACACGTCGGCGGCCTTCACCATCCAAAACAACGGAAACGCGCCGCTGAACTGGAGCCTGGCGTACCTCCCGGATCCCGAGGATCCGGAGACCATCATCGCGTTTCCCCCGGGCTTCACGGTCAGCCCGGGTACGGGCACGACCCAGGCATCGTCCAGCACGCCGGTCACCTTGACTTTTCCGGCGGGCCGTCAAAGCTTTGGGGTTCTGGTCAACTCGAATTCCGGATCCGAACGGGTTACCTTCCGCATCGGCGCGGGGCTCACCGGGTTTCTTATCAGCCCCTCGACACTGCGGGTGTCGAATGCGGGCGCCAGCGCGCCATCGCAGCCGGCGTCGATACTGACGATCGAAAACACGGGCAGCACCCCGATCAACTGGACCATCCGCCTGGCCGATCGCCTTGACAGCGGCGCCACGCCGCCGCTGGCCGCCACGCCGATCGTTGGAAGCACCGCCGTTGGCGCGGCAAGTGAGGTTTCGGTCCGTATCACGGCGCCAGGCAGCGTAATTCAGGGCGACGGCCGCTACGAACTCATCGTACGTTCCGGCGAAGCGTTCCACTCGGTTCCGATTGTCATCGACGTGCTTCCCCTTCCCCAGATTGTCTTGTCGCGCCCGCCGGACAGGCAGGTACTCCAACCGCCGGTTGTACGGGCCACCCTGCTTGATTTCGGAATTGAGTCGATCCAGCAGCAGTTCTGGGTCGTCAATACGGGAAGCGTGGACTCGGAGCTCTTTTTCGAAGTCACGCACGATGATCGGGATGCGGCGCGCCCGCTGATAGCTTCGGTTTCGCCGCTTCGCGGCAATACCAATGGCCCGGACCAGGATTTCTTCCTGCCCGATCAGCAGTCGTACACCGACGGCGTGCCGGTCACGGTCACGATTGATCGCAGCGCCCTGGTGGAGGATGTCGAAACGCGGACGATTACGGTGCGGGCCTTTGATCGCAGCTTCAGCAACCGCGTCTCCACGGTGGAGCCGGTGACCATTCAGGTGCGCGTTGAGAAGCAACCCTTCGTCATCACCGGGGCCCTGAACCGCAGCCGCCCGCCGAACCTGCTGCGATTCGTATTCAGCAACCGCGATGATCTGGGGCGGATCGTGCCGCTTCAAACCCGGGCCGACCGGGACCGGCTTGCCTACGATATTTTCGAGGACGAGATCCCGCTGGATCTGAACGAAACGAGCCAGTTCCTGACTTTTGACTACCGCGGGAACGTCGTGCTCATGCTGGACTACACCGGGAGCATGTACCGCGCTGGAACCACCGGCGAAAACGCACTGCGGAATGGCGAGGCGGTGGAACTCATGCGGGAGGCGGCGCGGGCCTTCATCGATGACCTGCCCCCGAATTTCCAGCTTCAGTTGATGTACTTCAGCGATCGCACCCGGGAAGACCGGGTTATTCAGCCGTTCACCCGCGATCGCCAGCGCCTGCGCGACGCCCTGGACCGGTTCACGCTCTCCCCCGCCCTGTTCGGCGTGTCGGACATCTACGACGCGCTCGGGGAGGCCATGCGGGACCTGGCCGAGGAGGATCCGGCCGGGGTGCTGCCTTTTGACGACGCGGACGTGCGGGCGGTGGTGTTTATCACCGACGGTGAAGACAACGTATCCGGCCTGAGCCTGAGCGACGTGCAGAGCCGCGCGGAAGAAACGCGCACGCGCCTCTTTCCGGTCACCTACAGCCCGAACGGCGATCCGGTGAATATCGGCGATATGCTGGAACTGTCGAGCGCGTCGGGCGGCTATTTGTACAGCGTCTCCACGGTTGCCGATCTTCGGAATGCCCTGGGGACCCGGAGCAATATGCGCCTGTTGCCCCAATCGGGGACCTTTAACGGGCGCGCGGGATTCCTTATCGAGAATTTCAGCCCGCAGGCGATTTTCTATGAAGTCACCCGGGACGGATCCTCGCCGTGGCTCGGCGCGATCACGGAACCCACCGGCGTCGTGGCTGGCAACGCTTCGAAGCAGATTACCGTCGCCCTGAATCCGGGCGACGCCGATCCCGGCACACTACTTCAGGGTGCGCTCCGTGTGACCGCCGGCAACGGCAACGGCACGGTGGCGGTCCAGTTCCGCGCGGGAGCGAACAATTCTGTCTCGAACGTCGCGACCGCGGTTCGGGATGAGCCGGGTACGATCTGGGAGGAATTCAACAACCAGTCGGTCGTCACGTATATGACGCCGAAGGAGGCGCCCTTCGCGTATTTGCTCTCCGGCCGCTACCGCCTTGACGACGGGCGCCTGATAGAGGGCGCGTTTGAGCGGGACGGTACGTTCTTCATAGGCGATCCGATCGCGGGGCAGGTTTCCCTGCGCACCGCCGGTATTTTCGAAGATCTCACGACGGTGGACCCGGAGCAGCGTTACCGCGCCGAAGTGTATGTATACGCGGACTACGTTCCGCGAAACGTGACGGCGTTCTCGTTCCGTTTCCACCTGGTGGCGCCCGACGATATCCCCGCCGAGAGCGCCGCCCTGCTGGACGGCATTCGGATGCAGGTGGCGCTGGCGGCGGACGGCATCCTTGCGGACGATAACGTGGGGACCGCGGACTGGCGCCTGATCTCCGATGGTGAAGGCCGTTACCGGATCATCACGGATGAGGAAAACTCGCTGCCCATTGGCTCTTTCGGCAATCTCCTCAAGCTGACGTTCACGAATCTCGGTGATTTCGTGAGTTCCTTCGGGAATGGCGCGCGCCAGCCGGAATTCCAGGTCGCGATGCGCATGGACAACCAGATCTACGTCTCCCCCGCGTCGGAGCGCCAGCCGTCCGGCACGAAGTTCTTCCTCTATCCCGGAGGCCTGGCGAACGCGAACCGGCGCCTGTCGGTGGAGTTCAACCGCCCGGATATTGCGGCTCCCGCCGAGGAACTCGGTTTTCTCAGTGGCATCGAGGGCTTCGATCCGGAATCCGCCTTCGCCTTCGATATCGACGAGGACTCCTTCCCCGATTTCAACGATCCGTTCCCCTTTGACGATCAGCGTCCGGGCACCCCGATCCTCCCCAATCCGTTCGAGATCGCCGGCAATGTGAACACCTTCACGTTGACCGTGCGAAACACGACGCTTGACCGCTTCAACTGGGCCGTGAACGCCGCGACGCTGCCGGCGTGGCTGCCTGCTTCGCAAATCCGGTATGGCGAGGCCATGGGCCTGGTCCCGCGCAGCACCTTGCTACCGGGCGAATCCGAGACGGTCCATTTTGTGGTGGATCGGAGCGGACAGACGCCGGGAACGACCGAGACGGCCCTGGTTGAATTCGATTTGAGCAGTAGCGAATACACGTTCTTCGTGCCAGAAAGCATACCGATCACGCTGATCACGAACCCGTAGACGGAGTACAGAGAGAAGGTATGGTGGCGACACGAATGAGTCAATACGAAGATAAGGAGTTCGGGATGCTACGCCCACTGCGCTGCACAGTCTTGTTCGGCCTGGTTCTGGCCGCGATTGCCCTTTCGGGTTGCCCCACGGCGCTGGAGCCGGGCCTCTCCGTATCTCCGCTCGCTCTGAATTTCGGCGTGAACGAAGACTCCAAGACCCTGCGCATCCGCAATACGGGCGGGGGCGTTCTCACCTGGACCGCCGAGGTAACCGGCGAAGCGCCCTGGCTTACCCTGGAGTCCGTTGCCGGAGCGAAGCAGGCACAGATGGTGGAGGGCGAATCCACGACCGAGGTCGATACGATCGCGCTGAACGTAAACCGCGCGTTGCTGGCCCAGTCCACTTCCCGGACCGCCACCGTTACCGTAACCTCCAATGCGGGAACCCAGACCGTGAGCGTGAGCGTTGCGGCCGCAGGGCCCGCGCAACTGAATGTCTCTCCCACCGCCCTCTCCTTCGGGTCGGCGACCACGTCCATGCAGGTCACCATTGGGAATACGGGGTCCGAGGCGCTTTCGTGGTCCCTCGCGATTCCGGCCGACGCGCCCTGGCTTGCCGCTTCGCGTACCCAGAACAGCAATGTTTCGGCGGGAAGCTCGGACTCCGTTGAATTCACGGTTAATCGCGCCGGTCTCCCCGGGGGCAATTACACCACGCAGGTGCCGGTTACCTCCAACGGCGGCGATGCCGAAATCACGGTGACCATGTCCGTGCCGCCGCTGGTCGTATCCACCAGCAGCATTGAATTTGGCGCGCTTGCCGCGCCTTCGAGCCGAAGCTTCACCATTTCAAATCCCTCCGACACCGCCGTCAGCGTCCAGATTTCTTCCGCCCCGGCGTCGGGATCGCCTTCCTGGTTTTCCGTCGCGAATGTGGTCACTTCGATCGAGCCCCTGGCGACCGTTTCCCTGGATGTGCTGGCCAGCCCGGCGGGCCTCGACCCGGGTGACTATTCGGGCACGATAACGGTCACGTCCGCTTCCCAGGGCTTCAGCGCCACGATCGCGGTCAGCATGGATGTGGCGGGGTTCGCAATTTCACCGAACACGGTCGATTTTGGATCCATTACGGCGACCCGTCAGAGCAGTTTTGTCATAGAGAACCTGACCTCCGATCCCCTTCCCTTCGAGATTACTGTGCCGGCGGGCAATCCCTGGCTGAGTGTTTCGCCGACGAACGGGAACGTTTCGACGTTGCGTACGATCCAGCTTACGGCGAATCCGAATGCGGTGGATCCTGGGAATTACACCGCCGAGGTTGAAGTGGTGCTTGGCGCGGCCGGTAGCGGGCTGCGCGAGACGGTAACCGTGTCGATGAGCCGCCCCGAGCCGGCCCGGCTGGAAGCCTCTCCGCGAAACATCGTTTTTGGAACCAGCCTGATCGAACGCCGCGTCGCCATCTGGAACGTTGGCATCGGCACGGTGGACTGGCGGATCAATTCGAGCGGCTTTCCGGCCTGGTTGTCCCTCTCACCCACGGACGGCGGCGGCGTTGCAAGCGGCAGCGTAACCGGCGATGAAACGGATGAAGTCGTTCTTCGCATTGATCGCTCGCGGGCTCCCGAGGGCGTATTCGAATTGCAGCACAGCTTTACGATTACGGCGTCCCGCGATGCCTCCAATACCGTTACCGTAAACCTGACCGCGGCCATCGCGCAGAGCCCGGTTTTTGTATTGCAGTCCGATGACATCGATGATCGGGGCATCCCCACGCTTGCCGTGCCCGCCACGGTTGATACGCGGACCTTCGTGATCCGGAACGAGGGCAACGGTACACTCGCGTGGAGCTTTGGGACGTTGCCGAGCTGGATCGCGTCGCTGAACCCATCGCAGGGCAGCCTTGAGCCGAACGTGCAGCAGACGGTGACGCTGCGGGTAAACCGCACGGGACTTTCCACCCCGGGGGTGCAGACATTTCTCGAGATCACCACCAACGATCCCGATCGCCCCCGGGCCCTGCTGGATGTTTCCGTTTCGGTTGCTCCCGTTATCGTTATTGGCGCGCGCCCCGGTTCCATCGGCTTCCAGGAGGATGAGAACGCAAAAATACTCGAGATCTACAACGACGGGGATCCGGGCACCATCTTGAACTACCAGGTCGTTTCCAACAAGGAGTGGCTTGCGGTTTCGCCCGCCACGGGCAGCAGTCAAGGCACGGCCTCGGCGTTGAAGGATTTCCAGCCGCACAGCGTGTCCGTCGATCGCTCGCGCCTGGACGGGGAGAGCGCTTCGGGCCGCCTCATAATTTCGGCCTTCCTGATCCAGAATGGTGTTGCTGTGCCGAATCCGAACGTGGCCACGCTGGAGATCCCGGTTACGGTGGAAGCCGCCGGGCTCACCATTGAATCGGCCCTCCCCTCGACCCGCGTGCCTTCGTTGCTGCGCAACGTGCTGATGCTTCGCAATGTGCGATCGGAGATAATCCCGCTCCCCGAGAGCCGCCTGAACGATGTCGGGGCGCTGTTCCGGATTTCGGAGAACGAAGTTCCCCTGGAGCTGACGGAAACCAACCAGTTCCTCAAGAAGCGTTTCACCGCGAACTTGCTGGTGCTGCTTGATTTCTCGGGCAGTATGCGGGCATCCGCCGAGGCGGTCCTTGCGGACGGCCAGCTCGGCGATCCCGCAAGCCTTACCGAGGACGCGCTCAAGACCCTGTATCTTCAGGCGATACCTCAACTGCTCGACGAGCTTCCGGCCCACTTCCGTGTCGGTCTGGGTGTTTTTAACGATCACGCCATTCCCGAGTCCGGCGTGGTGCGGATGATCAACCCGGCGGACGGCGAACCCGCGTTCACGCGCGACAAGGCCATTCTTCAGAGCCGCCTGGCTTCAGTCAATGTGCAGGACAACGGGGCCACGGACCTGATCCCCGCTGTTATTGCGGGCACGGACATTGTTGTCGCCCAGGATGCGAACGAGAACTTGATTCCGTTTGACGATGCGCACGTCAAGGGGATCATCATGGTTACCGACGGGCGCGACACCAGCCTGGGGCGCGTCACCGACGCGGCGAACTACGCCATTGAGCGCCGCGTGCGCCTGTTCATCGTCGGCTGGGGCGCGCAGGTCAACACGGACCCGATCATCCGTCTGGCGACGAGTACCGGCGGCCACTACTACTCCACGCGTTCGCGCGCCACGGGCGCGCAGGATCCGTTTGGGGTACCGATCCGGATTCCGCTCGTCTCGGAATTGCAGGACTGGTGCGCGCTCGACGCGGGCGATGTCTGCGATCAGTCGCTTCCCAATGATCTGGCGAACCAGGTCGTCCTGAATTATTCGTCGCTCAACCGCGAGCCCAGCGTGCTCGTGAAAGCGAACCTTACCTTCAACGACCCCAACGACCAGAATTCGCCGTGCCTTCCGGAGCAGGGGGAGATCAGCGCCGGCGTGTCCTATCCGCAGCAGGATTTCTCCACCATACAGGGCGATAATCGCGCGGGCCAGATAGCCCTGGAGACCGAAGGCATCTCCGGCGGGCAGGCGGTGGTGGTTGTGCGCGCGGACTATATCCCGCGGAACATTACCCGGCTTTCGTTCAATATCAGCGTGTCCAGCCTGGAGTCCCCCACGCTGTCGGTCGCCCGGGCCCCGCAAACAGCCGGTGGCCTCATCTCCAATTGGGACACCGGCGGCGCTCCGCCCACCTATACCTTCAGTTCGCCGGATGGCGCCCCACTCCGTTTCTCGGACTACGGGGACCTGCTGTACATCACCGTATCGAACGTGACCCAGGCGTTTACGCTGAACTTCGAAGTAGTCGAACCCGTTTATTCGGCGTCGAACTTCGAGACCAAGTACTTCACGCATCCCGATAGCATCCTGGTGAGCGGCGGCGCGTTTCTGGCGAATTCGTTCCCGGCTCCCTATTTCGATTCCCGTCCCGCGCCCCAGGACACGGACGCGAGCTTCATCATTCCGCTGGACGACGCGACGGATCGGGTCGAGATCGATGTCTACAATCTCGGCGGGTCGCATGTGCCGCCCGGCGCCGCGCCGCACCCTATAACCGGGGAGTTCAGCTGCGACGGGATCGTGAATATCGGGCTGTGCTGGCGGGCGGCGATCGGTTCCGATTCCACCTTCCTGAGTTTCGTGGAAAACACGCCGGAGGAAGGTTTTGTTACCTCAACGTTCACCCCGTCGACCATGTTTATCGATGTTGATCGTTCCGTGTTGCCGCCCGGTCCACGGCGGGGCCGGATATTTGTAACGTACAATTTTGGTTCCGTAAATGTCTCCGGGGTTCTCAACCCGATTATCATTGACTATGATGTTCAGCGCCCCGCGATCGAACTTGACGAGACCTTCATCAACTTCGGGTTTACGCCCGATTCGCAGGATTTCGGGATAACAAATGTGGGCCAGAGCACGTTGGTCTGGCGGGTGAATACCGGCGCCTTCCCGGCGTGGCTCGAGCTCAGCGATACATCCGGCAACGCCGGCCCCGGCCAGACGTCGTTTACGACCATTCATATCATCCGCGAGAACCTCCCCGAGGGCGAGCAGGAGTTTGATATCGTGTTCACGGCTGACTTCGCCACGCCGGCCACGCTGACTGTGGCGGCGGAGGGCCTGCCGGCCCCCTGACGGACAAGCCCCTGATTAATTCCCGGGCCCGCGCCCGCCCCCTGTGGTGTGGCGCGGGCTCTTCGCTTGCCTGCCCGGGGGATTTCTGCGGTATAATGGGCGAAACAGGCTTCCACTACCTGTAATCCATCCTGCAAGGAATGTTGATGAGCACCGTTCTTCTGAATGCCGTGGTTGCGATCCTGGCCCTCGTATTGATTTTCGGGGTCTGGATTGGGATCCACCTGCTCGCCCGCCACCGGATGGGTGCGCGCCAGATCGGCTGCCGCGGCCCCGTCACGGACGACTTCGGGAACGAGGTTTGCTGCCGGTCGGGCGAGCCGTGCGCGAAGGACGATTCCTGCGAAAGCGAGGCCGCCGGCTCCGCCGATTCGCGGTAAGACCGTGCTTTTCATCGGGGGTTGCGAAATACCGCCGAGTTGATATAATACGTCCCCGCACAGGTCCGGCCCGCGCTGTGTCCGGGCAATGTTTAGAAAGGATTGGCTCCGATGCCGTTAAAGTACTTCTGTCCGAAATGTGAGAAGCGGTTCGTCGATTGGGGCGCTGAAAAGCTTGGCTTCAAATGCCCCGATTGCCCGGGCGAAACGTTGTATCGCGTGGGCACATTGCCGGAGGGAGAGTCCGCCGCGCCCTCGCTTTCGAAGAGCGCCGCGAAGCGGAAGGCGAAGCCCCGGGTTAAGGTGGCGGTTGAAGAGGGAGCGTTCGAGGCGGAATTCGCCAGCGGCATCGACGATGATACGGAAGCGATCGTGGACGATGTCGATATCGATGAAGATGGCGATTCGGATGTGCTGGGGGATAGTCTGGCGATTGACGACGACTGATTGGGAATACGGGTCGATCGCGCCTCCCCCTGGCGGACATTCCAATCGCTTTGAGGCGAATCGGGGATGCATTTCCACACCCGCCGATTCAGTGTTTTCCGGTTGCGATGGGCCAACGCGGTCCACGTGATGGCGTACTGGCTATTCCCGCGACGGGAGTGGCTGTGACGAACCGCGATCCGGGCTTTGGGAGGTTTCCGGACCCGGCGCGGTGTCATCCAGTTCCTCCGCGATGGAAATTCGGACCAGGTCGGATTCGAAGGTGCATTCGAGCCATGAGGCCTGACTGGCCAGATGCACGCGGAGGAAATCCTCAAACGAAGCGTTGGCGGGCAGCGTCCACCGGCCGATGCGCCGTTCCATCGGCTGCTCCTCCACCTCGGGTTCGATTTTCACGGCAACCCCGCAGAGCGTTCCCGCGAGGCGTATTACGTTGACAATGTCCTGCCGTTCGAAAACACGCTCTTCCTCGGCCAGGGGCGCCGAGATCCGCTCAACGAACTCCGGGGTCATCCGGATCGCCGCCAGCACGTCGGGCTCCGAAGAAACGGCCTGTGAATCCGGGGGTGCGGCGGCGGCGTGCACCACGGTATGTCCGCCTTGTGCGACGCGGACGACCTGGCCACGTGGAATCAGCAGGGGTTCAATGCCCGGAACGATTTCCAGCACCAGGTGAATTGGCGTGCTGCGCAGCAGTCGAACCCCGTCCAGCGCGTGGCCAGACTTGAGTACAATCCGGTCGCCGGTGGGCCGCTGGGCCGCCGTGTCACTGGCAGGGACGGCGCCGAGGCCGGACGCAGCGGCAACCTGCCCCTGGCCGCCGCCCGTTGCCGCGCATACGCTGGCCATAAGAATGTAGGGTACCCAGCATTGCAAGCGATGAACCTCCGCGCCACCACGTAATTGTACGGTCCAATACGGGATACCGTCAAACGCCGCGGGCGGCCTGGTTTGCCTGATGGGGTTCCGGGCAGTACAATGGGCGGGGTTGTCTCTCCACCGCCGGAAACCGAGGATTCCATGTCCACCGTATTGATCGCCACCATCGACTCCCTGCTCTACGAGGTCCTCTCGTCTGAAATCAGCGGCGAGGGCCACACCGTGATTTGGGCCGCGGATGGCAAGGATGCGTATGACATGACGCTTTCGCAACATCCGGACCTGGTGTTTACGGAAGAGGAACTTCCCATTTTCAGTGGCTACGAGCTTGCCGAAATGTTGCAGGGCGACCCCGAGGTTCCTTCCGCGCTTCCGGTGTACCTACTGTCCAATGAGGCTCCCGAGCCGCACCGGTTCACGCGCGCCGGATTCAAGGGGCGTTTCCCCAGGGAACACGGCTATTTCGAGTTGCGCGAGCTGCTGGCCGCGGAACTTCGCCAGCCTCTTGTCTGGGAGGGGGACGGCGGTTTCTGAGCCCTGCTCCGGCGGGTTTTCAGCCCCTTATCCGCTCCGGCGCCCACCGGGCGATCCATGGCTTCACCTTAGCCCGATTCTCAACGGCGCGGCCCGAAATTGCGCGTAACCACAGCCCTTCCGGACAACAGGAGCCCCATCTGGCGCCGCTGTTCGCGCACCGCCGCGCGCTGGTGTCCGGCATCCCCGTCAGCTTCGACGGGAGGCAGAACTCCCGGGTTCACGTGATCGGGCGGCGTGAAGTCACCGGCGTGCGCCCCGATCCAGTACGCCCGAAGGTAGGCCAAATCCTCCAACCCATCGGCCAATTCAAACAGCGCCTCCCCCGGCGCCAGTCCTCCCGGCGCGCAGGAAATCAGTGCCGGCGCGCCGCCGGGCTCGGCGATGGGGCCGAGGATGCCCGTAAAGCCCCGCACCCAGCAGAGCCACGGAAGCACCCGCGGGGCCAGATCGCCCTCCCCCCGCCAGGGCGCGCCGGAAAAACGCAGGTCGACCCAGGGGGACACCGGCGGGGCGGGCTGTTTCTCGGTCTCCCGCCCATCCTGGTTGAGGAGGACTTCCGCAACGGAGACTTCCCGCTCCGCCCCGTCAAAGACGAGGCGCAGCCCGATACAGTCCCGCGCGTAGCGGAACACGCCATGACGAATCGGCTGCCCGGCCTCGGAGAGCGTCAGCCTGTTCTCCCAGCGGACCGTGGCTGCGCTAAAGGTCCCGGGGTGGTAGGCGGTCTCCACACGGGGCGGGGGGCCGGGCGCGTCACCTTGCCAGATAATTGCGAGGCGCTCCAGGCGCGTTGGGTCGCGGAACTGGACTTCGAGCCAGGGGGGCTCCTCCCCCGCTCCGCCGCCGCGCCAGGGACTCAATTCGCATTGGTCAAAGGCATCCGCGGGCCGGGTCTCGTACGTGCCGGTGGGGTCCTGGGTTCCGGCGGACCCGGCGATGGTCTCGAAATCGGGCTGGTGGTAGCGGAGGATGGACCAGCCCTCGCGAAGCTGGGTGATGGCCGATGGCGCGATACCGGGCGGCAGGGCCCAGATGTCGGTGTAGCGTTCGAAAAACGGATGGGGCGGCGCGGCGAGCAATCGGGTGTAGCGGCCGTCGGCCCGGCGAACACGCGCGTTTGCGCTGCGCACGTCCTGCCAGGCGTCTCGCGGCGGGAGCGCGGCGGGCAACAGGAGGGTTTCCCCGCTCCAGCCGGCCTGGCCGAGTGCGCCCATGAGGCTGAACAAGAGCAGTTGCAGGGGGTCCTGGGGCGAATCCAGCACGGGGGACGGCCAGTTGCGCAGGAGATCGCCCGCCTGCCCGCCCAGTTCAATCGCCGGTACGCCATTCAGGGCCGAAACGTGTCCGAGATGGGTTTTGATCGCGCCGATATTGGCGTAATCGTAGAATTGAGCGGCGGGCGGTTCCGGTTCCGGCCATACCTGAAACCCGGCGCGCGCCTCCGCCAGCGCGGCGTATGCGGGCGCCCAGCGCTCCAGCGATTCATCCACGCCGCACGCGCGCTGAAAGGCCGCCCGATCCAATCCGATCAGCACGGGCATTACCGGCTGCTCCGGAATGGCGAAGTCGAACACATCCAGCAGGATTTCGGCGCGAAGTTCGCGTCCGTCCGAAAAGGTCGCGATGGCGGAACCGCTTCGCGGGCCCGGGGGGGCGTCCGTTGGAACGGTAAACCGCGCGAGGAGGCGCAGCGTGGCATCGGGCGCAAGCGGGGTCTCGTCCAGCGGCGCCAGGCCTTGTTCGGGGCCGGTTGGCCGTCGGTAGAACCTCGCTTCGGGCGAGAATTCGTTGCGCCATACGAGCTCGCAGCCGGTCAGCACACGGTCTTCGCCATCGTTGGCTATCCAGAGCTGGATAGATTCCGACTCGCCGCGCGCGGCGGCCACGCGCACGGTTCCGCCCGGCTCCCCCGAATCGGGAAAGCGCTCATCGACGAGGCCGTCTCCCACGAGCAGGGTGGGGGCCGCTATCAACATCAGGGCGGCCAGCGCGCCCGATCCCGGTGTAATCATCCCGCAAGTGTAGCGCGCGGAACCGCGCCATACAAGCGATCTATCATGATTTCGGGTCGAACCGGGGCGCGGCCATGCGTTACAGTGGCGGCGGGAGAGGATAGAGCGCGATGATCGTACGGCTGACACCGGAACTGGGCAAGCGAATAGGCGTTTCGCCGGCGGAGATGCATCCCCTGAACGCCAATCCGTTTGCGGACTGGTCCTGCCATGTTTTCCCGGCCGCGCGATCGCCCCATATCGTGGCGCTGAACACCGCATCCCTGTACGCGGTGCTTTTTTCCGGCCAGCGTATAAACCGGAAAAACACGTTTGAATCGGCGCTTTTTGGGCATCTCCGGGACCAGATAATCGGCGATGGCTTCGAGTTCCTGTACCGCCGCCTGATCGATATCCAAGGTGGCGAAATTCAATACTCGCGGCCCCTCAACCCCGTTCTTCGCGGCACGATTGCCGATCTTGCGGAACTCGCGGCGCACTATCTCGAAACCCAGCGTCTCGCGCCCCGCGACGTCGCCGAGCGGATCAATACGGCTCCGCTCGCGGCCATCGGCCACGCGCATCCTCGGGACGCCTTTCGCGCGCTGCACGTGGGCGCCTGATCGGGGCCGCGACGCCTACACCTGGTGCACGTTCGTGGCGAGGTCCGCGTGGACCCGATTGAACAAGTCACGCGAGGAGCTTTCCTGGATCTTCTTGCGGATCCGCAGCAGCCGGCTCCGGGAAATGAGCGCGATGTGAAATGCGGCGTCACCCGGCTTGACCACGGGCATTGTGGTCATGCCGAGGATGATCCCGTCCCCCGGCGACACCAGTTGGTTCCGCTCATCGCCAAAGATGTTGTAGTTCGACGCGAGCAACTGGCCCTTTTCCACCAGGTCGCCCGGGTTCACGTGAAAACTGAGTGTGCCCCCCCGCTCCGCGCGCACCCATGTTGTACGGTCGACGCGCGTCTGGTAGCGCGGCGGGGTGACCTTCCCCCGCACCATCCCGAGGTTTTTCAGGACGTTCATTACGCCGCGCACCCCCACCTCGACGACACTGGACTCGATCTTCCAGACCTCGCCCGCCTCGAGGATGATGCAGGGGATGCCGGCCGCCGTGGCCGCGCGGCGCAGGGAACCCACGGGGCCTTTGCCGTTCACGATCAATTCGCAGCCGAAGGAGCGCGCGAGGGCGCGCACCTTGGGGACGGTGAGGTCCGCGCGGATATTGGGGTAGTTGGTGCGCCGGACGGCCGCACTGTGAAAATCCACGAGCAGGTCGCACTGGCGCACGACCTTGTTGAAAATCACGTGGGCCAACCGGCTTGAGATGCTTCCGCGCTCCGCTCCCGGGAAATCGCGGTTCAGATCGCGGCGGTCGGGCAGGTAGCGCGTGTGGTGTTCCAGTCCGTAGACATTGACCACGGGAATGCAGACCAGCGACCCGCACATCAGCTTCGGGGGCTGGTCGTACAGGAGTTCCCGGATAATTCCCATACCGTTGAGTTCGTCGCCGTGCACGCAGCCGGTCAGCAGCAGGCGCGGTCCTGGCTTTTTCGCGCGAATCACGTGGATTGGCACCACCGCTGGCGAACCGAGGTAGGACTCGCTGAATTTGAGCGAGATCGTGCGGGACTCCCCCAGCGGGACCCGCTGGCCCGCGATAACGAAAGCCCGGCGCCTGGTCATGCGGCCGGAATCCGCGCGGCGCCGCCCTTACTCCGGCTCATGCGCCCCGAGGGCAACGTGGCCGCCATGCCCGGCATCGTGGCGCGGCCGCGGCTTGCCCAACATACTTCGCTTGCTGACATCAACAACAAAATCCTTCTCCAGGGCCTTCCGCCCGAGCAACATCCGAAACAGCATTTTTTCCCTGGAAACCAGCGAGATCTCGATTTCCTTGAGCGTCGTCCCGATTTTGACGTGGGTTTTCACGAAACAGCGCCGCCGGTAGTCCCCCGTGCTCGAGCGCACCCGGGCCCATTTCACCACCTCCGCCCGGACCCGGCGCCGGTGCCTCGCGCCCTTCGTCGTCAGCACGACATAAAACTCCACCCAACCCGGCGCGCAGACCTTCAGATCCTCCACATGCAGCGCGCTCGTTCGCGCACCCGTGTCCACTTTCGCCTTCAGCGCGTGAATGTCCCAATCCGGAAAGGAGATATACTCCGACCAACCGATGATCGTCTTAGCGCCTGGCCGCTTCTCCAACCGATCGATCCTTTCCCGCTGCAAGTGACCTGGCCGCCCCCACGCCTCCATGCCGGGGCGCGTCCCGGGGCCATGCATACACGCCCCGCCGGCGCGTCCGGGAAAGTGTACAACAGCCGCCGGCGCATTCCCAACTCGCCAGGGAGCCGCCCCGCCGTCCAGGCTGCTTGCGCGGGCCGGCGCGCCGCGCGCGGCGGCTTCTCTGGCTCCATGGGTTGTGAGTCAACCGGCCCGACGTTTTGTGCGTGCGGGCCTCCCGGTAGCCTTCGCCTGCGAAGGAGTGATAGAGTTCAGCCGAGTCCATGGGCGCGCCCGGTGTGTGCGGCCGTTCATGACGCATGTAAGGATCAAATGGCGCCCCTGACTGCCGGGGTTCAAGTGAATCGCCGCGCCCGCAAGCCTTCGCGGCGGAGCTTGAGGGCCGGAGATACGCTGCGGGAGGATGCGCCCGTGGTTCCTCTTGAGATTTCGGGGCGGGTTCTCGGGAGTCCCCGGGGGCTCTCGTTGACTTACAGCTATGCCAGGCACTTTGTTGAATTGGACGAAACGTGATACTTCCAAAACACATACACACGCTTCGCCGCGCGGCAGCGACCGCGACGGGCGCCTGCGTCATTTTCGTCCTGCTGGGGGTTGTTGAGGGGGGGTGCGCGGCGTCCGGCGGCAATGAGGTTGTGCGTGTGGCGGTGGCCTCAAATTTCACGTCGGTTCAGGAAACGCTGGCCGCGCGGTTTACCGCGGAGACAGGTATTCCGGTGGAATCAAGCTACGGGGCAACCGGCGCGCTGTACAGCCAGATAGCGCATGGCGCGCCCTTCGCCATTTTGCTGGCGGCGGACGCGGAACGCCCCGCTCGGCTGGAGACCGAGGGCGCGGCGGTCGCCGGCAGCCGGTTCACCTATGCACTGGGCGCCCTGGTGCTGTTCGGTCCCGACGGGATGGAAGGCGGCGCGGGGGCCTTGCGCGCGGGCGCATTTACACGCCTGGCGATCTGCAAGCCGGAACTGGCTCCCTACGGCGCCGCGGCGCGCCAGGCCCTGGAGCGGCTGGTTGGCTGGGATGCCGTGGCGCCGAAACTCGTGCTGGGGGACAATGTGACCCAGACGTATCAGTTTGTCGCCACGGGCAGCGCGGAGCTGGGCTTCGTGGCCCTGTCGCAGGTGCTCGACCGGCCGGCATCGCACTACTGGCGCGTGCCGGACGATCTGTACGATCCGATCCGCCAGGACGCGGTGCTGTTGCGCGCGGGCGCCGGATCGGACGGGGCGCGGCGCTACCTGGTGTTCCTCCAATCGCCGGAGGCGCGCGGGATTATCGAGGCGGCGGGCTATCGCGTCCCCGAACCGGCGCGGTAGCAACGATGGACTGGCAGGCAATTGGCGTCACCCTGAAACTGGCCGCGGTCACGACCGTGCTGCTGCTGCTGATCGCCACGCCCCTGGCGTGGTGGCTCGAACGGCGCCGCACCTGGGCGCGGACGGTGGTGGAGACCCTGGTGGCGATGCCGCTGGTGCTTCCGCCCACGGTGCTCGGCTTTTACCTTCTCGTGCTGCTCGGACCGAAGGGCTGGATCGGAGGGGCCTGGGAATCGCTCGGAGGGCAGCGGCTCGTCTTCTCCTTTCCCGGGCTCGTCATCGGGTCGGTCGTCTATTCACTGCCCTTTGTGGTGCAGCCGATCCAGAATGCCTTCGCCGCGATCGGGCCGCGCCCGCTCGAAGTGGCGGCCACCCTCGGCGCTTCGCCCCTGGACCGTTTCCTGACGGTCTCCCTGCCTCTCGCCCGCCGCGGACTGCTCACGGCGGCGGTGCTCGGCTTTGCGCATACCGTGGGCGAGTTCGGCGTCGTGCTGATGCTCGGCGGAAGCATTCCAGGGGAGACCAAGGTGGTGTCCATCGCGGTATACGAGCGCGTGGAGGCCCTCGACTTCGCCGCCGCGCACGGTATGGCCGGCCTGCTGGTGGCCTTTTCCTTTACGGTGCTTTTCTTCGTGTACGCATTGAACCGCAACGCCAGGCCCGCGCCATGAGCGGGCTCACCGTCGACATTAACCTGGAGCTGCCCGGCTTCAAACTGGCGGCGCGCTTTGACGTGCCCGAGGTGCGCGTGATCGGGGTGTTCGGCCCCTCGGGATCCGGCAAGACCACCCTGCTCCGGGCCGTGGCCGGACTGGAGCGCCGCGCGCGCGGGCACATCCGGATGCGCGGGGAAACCTGGCTCGATTCGCGCGCGGGCGTGTGCGTGCCGGCGCACAAGCGGCGCGCCGGCTATGTGTTTCAGGAACCCAGTCTCTTTCCGCATCTCGACGTACGCGGCAACCTGGAGTACGGGCTGCGGCGCGTACCGCCGGGCGCGCGCCAAGTTGCCTTCGACGACGCGGTGGATTGCCTGGGCATCGCGGCGCTCCTTTCCCGAAGCACGGCTGCGCTCTCGGGCGGCGAGCGGCAGCGCGTCGCCATGGCGCGAGCCATCCTGACGAGCCCGCGGCTTCTGCTGATGGACGAGCCCGTCGCCAGCCTGGACGAGTCGAGCCGCGCCGCGGTCCTGCCCTACGTCGCGCGGCTCCACGATGCGCTCGGTGTGCCGGTGATGTACGTGAGCCACAACGTCCGCGAGCTCGCCCGCCTGGCGCATACCGTGGTGCGCGTGGAGGCGGGCCACGCGACGGACGCCGGCGCGACCGGGCCCTTCCTGGAGCGGCTGGCTCACCGGCCGGAGGAGGGCGGCGACGCCATGGCCCTCCTGGAAGTCACGCAGGTGCGCCACGATGCCGGTTACCACCTGAGCGAAGGCCAGTCGCCCTTTGGTCCGCTGTGGATGCCGGGCGCTTCCCGGGGAACCGTGCGGGTGCAGATTCGCGCCCGGGATGTCTCCATCGGCCTCCACCACGATCCGGAAAGCAGTGTACTCAATCAATGGCCCGCCGAGGTGCGCGAAATCCAGGCGGCGGGCCCCGGACAAATGCTCGTGCACCTCGGCCCGCCCGGCGATCCCCGAGGCCCCGGTCTGGTCGCCCTGATCACCGCCAAGTCCCGCGACGCGCTCGCGCTGGCCCCCGGGAAGCTCGTGTACGCCCGGGTCAAGGGCGTACAGACGGTGGCGTGAAACGCGGGTTCGAGGCCGGTGGGTTTCGGAACGCGCAGATCCGGGCACACGAACGCGCCGGGGCGCGATCGCGTGGCGCGTCATGGAGCTGTGCCACTTTTCTTTCGAGGTGGGTGTGGCGGGCGGCGCGTGGTTGGCGGGTGAAAAAAATCCCCCGGGAGAGTGACTCTGGGGGATTGGACGTCGTTCAATTGATTGTGCGGTTGTTGCGCTAGATCAGGCCCTGTTCTTCGAGGCCTTTGGCGATGTTCTTCTTCTCGACCGCCGTGAGCTCGCGCTGGGGCGGGCGGACGCAGCCGCCGTCGACAGTGCGGTGGCGCATAATTTCCTTGAGCCCGGCCAGGCCGCCGCCGTAGATAAACAGCCGACACGCCCGCTCAAGGCGAACCTGTGCCTGCCAGGCCTTTTTGAGGTTGCCTTTTTGCAGCTGCTTGTAGATCTCGGCGTAGAGATCGATGTAGCCGTTGGAGGAACCGGAAACCACGGCCTTCGAACCGGCGAGGATGGCTTGGTAGCCCTGCTCGTCGGATCCGTTGATGACGGCGAAGCCGTTCTTGCTCTGTCCGATGAGGCGGGTTATGAAGGGCATGCTCCCGGAACTGTCCTTAATGCCAACGATGTTCTCGCAGGCGTCCGCCAGCTTGCTGATGAGTTCGGCGGAGAGGGCGTTCTTCGCGCAGCTGGGAATGTTGTAGAGCAGAATCGGGAAGCCCGATGCCGCGTCCGCCACAGTCCTGTAGAAGGTGAACAGCGCGCTGTCGTCGTAGCCGTAGAAGCATGGCGCAACCACGGCGGCGGCGGCGGCGCCCGACTTCTGCGCGTGGAGCGTCAACTCCACCGTGGTGGCGGTGTCCATGGCGCCGGTATGCGCGATGACCTTGGTCTTCTTCGTAACCGCCGCGATCACTTCTTCGAGGATGGTCTTTCGCTCCTCGGTGGTGCACAGGTGGCCTTCGCCGGTGGTGCCGCAGGGGAACAGTCCCTCGGCGCCGCGGGACGCCAGGTGCTCCGCGATTGGCCCGACTTTGTCGTAGTCCACGTACTCTCCGCCCGCCGTAAACGGCGTGACCATGGCGGAGATGATTCCTTCGACCTTAAATCTCATACACTGCCCTTTCCTCAGTTCAGACACGACCACGCGCGGAGCGCGCGCCCAGCGCCTCTTGACGGTATCATACACCATTTTTTCGCGAATTTCGAGCTTGTATTGTATCTGTGCCGGGAATTCTATGCTTTGCTGGACACGATTTGCCGTAAAACCGGGAAAACGTGGATTCCGGCCAGGTACACTCCCGTGTTTCGCTCTCCCGAGGTGCAGTATAGCATTCACCGGCGTGAGATTTCGCGCTTCTGGCGACTCGGCGCGGCGTTCAGTCCTCACGTGGGCGGCGTTCGCGCGCTTTGGCCTGGTTCCAGGCTTCGATCGCCTCTTCGGGGGTGGTGGCGCGGGTTTCGCCGAAGACGTGGTCGTGGCGCCGCACCATTTTTTCGTGGGCGCATTGGAGCACGCTTTCGAAGGTGAAGAGGCCTTCCGCCTCGGCGGCGGCGACGCTGGCGAGCAGGGTGAAGAGTGCGTCTCCGCATTCCTCGCGGGCGTGGGCGGCGTCCCCGTGCTCCAGGGCCTCGACGTACTCCCGGCCTTCCTCGACGTGATAGCGGGCGAACGAGAGGGCGGTCTGTTTCTGGTCCCAAGGGCATCCCTCGGGGCTGCGGAGGTAGCGGGCGAGGTTAATGAGCGCCTGGTGCCACTCCCGTTCGGATTCGGGGGTGTTGTCGATGTGGGGTAGCGATTCCATGTTCGTCCTTTTGCGGGGCCGTTGCTCAAGTATTGTCGGGAAGCGCCGATAGAGTTTATTGGAATGAACACGAGGACACGGAGGTCCAGGCCATGATAATTCAATGTTGTGTATGCAAGATGGTCAAGTGGGGCAACGGGTGGCGTTTTGACGGGAAGGGAGGCCGCGCCGACGCCAGCCACACGTATTGTCCGCATTGCCTGGATGCCTGCCGGGCGGACATTCGCGCGGAGCGCGCGCGCGCGGACGAGAAGCAGCCGCTCAGCGCCTGAATTATCGTTGTTCAGCCGAAGAGTTCGAGGTTTTCCGGGGGCTTCGGCGGCTTGAATATTGGATACAGATCCACCAATACCTCCACGTCAATCGCGGCGTATAGAATTTGATCCTCCGCCAGCGGTCGCAGCGTCCAATCGGACGTCTGATTCGTTTTGTCCAGGTAGATTCCCAACTCCCGCTCGCAGACATCGCCCAGCTTGTGGCTCAGTCCCACGGATTTTTTGTGTTTGCTCCGGGAGGAGTGGAGCGTGTCGAACACATTGTGGATCCGTATGCCGTGCTTTCCGAGCATCTGTTCCTCGAAGAAGGCGTTGTGAATCACCTTCTCCACCCCCTCGTTCTCCATCAGCGCCTTTACGGGGGCCAGGTCGGGCATGGCCAGGGCGTCAATAATCCAGGATTGGTCGGGGATGCCGAGTTGAATGGTGCAGAGGGTTCGGGGTTCCTCCAGGGTCGTCTCGACGTCCAGCGCGACCATGGGCTCCGCGGCGAGTCGCGCGCAGAGGGCGGTCATCTCGTCGTAGCTATCCACCCAGGCAATCGGGAATCGGGGCTGGTAGATCCCGGCGCGGCGCGCGGTTACCGCGATGGCGTTGTCCTCCGAGGTGACGTCGAGCAATTCGACGCGATCACAATCACACGCGGAGAAGAGTTCCTTGAAGTAGGCGAGCGCGTCTTCCCGCGTTGGCGCGCCGCCTGTGGGCAGGCGGGTCCAGTATCGGCTTGCGACGAGCAGGCTGCCCCCGGGACGCACGTAGGAGAAGGCCTGCGCGATGGCGGCGCGGCGCGCCTCGTCGCTTTTGAGGCGTGTCATGAGGTAGACCATCATGACGAGGTCATAGCGGGTGGCCGGGAGTTGGCTGAAGCCGAAGGGGACGTGGGGGTCGTAGCCTTGGGCGTCGAACTTGCGGCGTTGCAGCCAGGACACGTCCACCCCGCGCCCGCACCCGAAGACCAGGAGGCGATCCTTCGGATCGATGAGCTGCGCTTCGACCATTCGCTGGAGTATGGGCGCGGCCTCGGTGCGCACGCGCACGCGCCGCGCGACAGTCTGTTCCGAATGCGCCGGTTCGTCCATGGGTTCCGTGTTGGGTTGCTTGTATACCGCGAGAGCCGGGCCAGCGCCACGCAGCCCGCGGGGGCGCGGCGAACTACCACATGCAGCCGGATATTGCGTCCCGCGCCCCGGCCCGTAGTATACGCGTCCGCGCGCGGGCGCTTCAAAGGGCGTCCCGCCAGGGCAATCGCACTTCAAATCTTGCGCACAAGCCGATGGCCGTTTGAAGAATTTCGAACTTAGAATAGGACTCGTGCTGGAACGCTGGCATTTCGCCCGCGGCGAATCTCTGACCTTGCCGGCAGAGATGCCGGCGCTCCAACACGCTTGCTTTCCTTGAATCCAGGTTTCGAGTCGACACGAGTTTACGCCCATCCGCCACGAGCGGGTTTAAACGCGATCGCCCCTGGGCGGGCGCGCCTTGAACTGTCCGGGCGGCCTGTGCGACGCTACGCGGCGTTACCCTCAAGACACAAGCCCCCGGAGGTCTCCATGCCCAGGATTTTCGTCACCCGCCGTCCGCCGGAGAGCGCCATCGCCCAGTTGAATGGGGCCTTTGGGGCCGAGAATGTGACTGTTTACCCCGAGGATCAACCGATCCCGCGGGCGGTCCTGCTGCGGGAGGTGAAGGGGGCGGACGCGGTGCTTTCCATGCTCACGGAGGCGATGAACGCGGAAGTGTTCGACGCGGCGGGGCCGCAGCTTAAGATCGTGGCGAACATGGCGGTCGGCTACAACAACATCGACGTGCCGGCGGCCACGGCGCGGGGCATCGCGGTGTCGAATACGCCGGATGTGCTCACGGAGACAACGGCGGACCTGGCCTTTGCGCTGATCCTCGCGACCGCGCGGCGCTTGAGCGAGTCGGAACGCTTTCTCCGGTCCGGAGCGTGGTCCAGCTGGTCCCCCACGTTCATGCTTGGCGTGGACGTCTACGGCAAAACCCTGGGCATCTACGGCATGGGGCGCATCGGCCAGGCGGTAGCCCGGCGCGCGGCAGCGTTTAACATGAAGGTGATCTATAACAACCAGACGCGGCTGCCCGAGGCCGAGGAGCGGGAACTCGGTGTCGCCTATGTGGACTTCCCCACGCTGCTGGCGGAATCGGATATCGTATCTCCCCACTGCCCGCTGACGGACGAAACACGGCACGTTTTCAATGCCGAGGCGTTCAAGGCCATGAAGAAAAGCGCGGTGTTCGTCAACACGACCCGCGGTCCCGTGGTGGACGAAGCGGCGCTGGCGTCGGCGCTTCACGCGGGCGAGATTTTCGCGGCCGGGCTGGATGTCTATGAGGACGAGCCGAAAGTACACCCCGACCTGCTGACGGTGGAGAACATCGTGCTCCTCCCCCACATCGGCAGCTCCACGCTGGAAACGCGATCGGCCATGGCCAACCTGGCGGCGGAGAATATTATTGCCGTGCTGCGGGGCGAGAAGCCGCCGACGGGGGTGAATTGAGAAGGGTGAAGAGTGAAGGGTGAGAGAAATGCCGTCAAGTCAGTTTCGGAATTTATGGGACCGGATAGCACTCGCTCACAAGATTTTGGGAGCGCCGTTATTTTTGCCTCTGGCGAATCCCATACCTTTCAGGAATGCGGCGCTCTCACAAGGCTTGACTGCTTTTGGCGGCGGGGGCGCAGGAGGAAACGCAGCGATACGAGTTGACGACCCGTCACCCACAAGCTGATGTCCGCTTGAAGCGGCCCGCTTGAGGGTGGCGCCCCCCGGAGTCGTAGGGGGTGAGAGAATATTTTCTTTGGCGCTTGCTGTCCGATCCGAGAACATCGACGCACGGCATACGCCCTTGCGCCTCCCGAGCACTCCCGAACGCCTTGACGCGTCGCGGCGTCCCGGGTATGCTGGCGCCATCGACCTTGAACAACGGGGAGGTATCGAGATGCATCTCAGCCGGCGGGGATTTCTTGCGGCGTCCTCTGGTCTTGCGGCAGCCGCGACGGCGGGCGGGCCACCAGAGAAGAAATACAAGGCCTGTATCATCGGCGACAGCACCCTGGGCGGTTACGGGCACCAGATTCATAACGCTTTTGCTTTTCGGGAGGATGTGGCTATTGTGGGGCTGGCGGATCCCGACGAGAAGGGCCGGGCGCGCTACGGCAACGAAGTGGGCGCGGCGCGCGCTTACGCGGACTATCGCGAGATGCTCGACAAGGAGCGGCCCGACCTCGTCGCCATCGGGCCCCGTACCACGGTGAAGCACCGGGACTACCTGCTGGCCTGCGCGGAGGTCGGCGCCCACGGGTTTATTGAGAAACCCCTTTGCGACCGCCTGGACGCCGGCGACGAAATGATAGCCGCGGCCGACGCGAAAAACCTGAAGTGGGCCATCGCGTATAACTTTCGCGGCATGCCACTGGTCCAGCGCGCGAAGAATCTGGTTTCCGAAGGACTCATCGGAACCGTACTGGAGGCCCGCGGGCGCGGCAAGGAAGACCATCGCGCCGGCGGCGAGGACCTGATTGTCCTCGGCACGCACGTGCTCGACCTGATGCGTTTCTTCATGGGCGCTTCACCGGAGTGGTGCGCCGCCGATATCACCGTCGATGGCCGCGCCGCCACCCCCGCGGATGTCCGCGACGCCACCGAGCCCCTCGGGCCGATTGTGGGCGACCGCGTCCACGCCATGTACGGCTTCCCGGGCGGGGCGGTCGGATACTTCGATTCCATGAAGAATCCAGACGGGAATGGCGGGCGCTTCGGCATCGACCTCTATGGGAGCCGTGGCGTGCTCTCGATTCGCATTCCCAAGGGGGATGAGACGGTGCGTGTGGGCTGGCTGGACGAATCGTCCTGGGCGCCGGTCGGGAAGGAAGCGACGTGGCGGCCCTTGCCGGACAGCCCGGCGGTCGAACCGGCCATACCGCCCGCCGCGCGCAACCGGATCATCACGGACGACCTCATCGCCGCGATCGAGGAAGACCGCCGGCCCGCATACAGCGTGCACGACGGCCTGGCGTCCTGGGAGATGATCCAGGCGGCCTTTGATGCCTGCGTCCAGGGCGGGCGGGTGACGCTGCCGCTGGCGGCGCGCACCCATCCGCTGAAGCGGTGGGGTTGAGCGCGGCGAATCCCTGACCTTGCCAGAGATGCCGGCGCTCCAAAGCGCTCACTTTCCTTGATTCAAGGTTCCAAATCGATTCAAGCTTACGCCCATATTCCGAGATCGAGTTTACATGCGGTTGCCCTCATGCGCCAGCTAGCGCGCCCGGCGCGCCATTCGTTATACTACCGGCTCATTTCCCCCATTTTTCCGAAGAGGAGCCCTTATTCCATGTATATCGGACGCATTGTGAGTGTTGTGCAGACGCCCGCGGGCCAGCTGGGCGCGGTATATCGCGTCTCCAGCCGTTCCTTTCCCAACCGCACGGCGGTGGCCGGCGAAAACAAGGTGGCCATTGTGCCGAAGGCGGGCCACGAGGGCGACATCCACAAGAATCCGTATATTGCGTATAACTGCGTTCAGGTCGTGTGCGGCGGCCAGGTGGCGGTCGTGACCAACGGATCGCAGACCGACCCCATCGCCGAGAAGATTGCCCAGGGCATGCCGGTGCGTGATGCGCTGGCCTTGACGAGCCTGGCGTTGGACTTTGAGAAGGACGACTACAACACCCCGCGAATCAGCGCGGTGGCCGACAAGCGCGACGGTTCGGGCTGGCTGGCGGTGGTCCGGCACGACGGCGTCGAAGTGCGCCGGTTGCCGCTGGAGCCGGGCAGGTTCTTTTATGTGGCGACCTATGAGGAAAACAGCATTTCCCTGGCGCAGTCCGGCGCGTATGACGCGGCCAGCGCGTCCGGGGCCTGCGAGTTTATCCTGGGTCAGGGCGTTTTTGCCGAGCGGACGAACCCCGTGACGGCGGTGGCGGCGCTGGACAACGGTGCGGGCTTTGACTTGCACGCGATGGACGCGGCGCAAGGCTGAGGCACAGGGACAGCAAGGACAGCAAGGACAGCAAGGACAGAGTGGACAGAGTGGACAGAGTGGACAGAGTGGACGGAGTGGACAGAGTGGACGGCGTGGACTCGGATACACAGCTTTCAAGCGTTCAGCCACTTGACGAAGTCCAAGATAGATGCAATTCATTTTAAAAAGGTTTCTCATGAACGACGTATACACCTCCCCCCTTGTGGAGCGCTTTGCGACGCGCGAAATGGCCGAGATCTGGAGCGCGCAGAAGAAATTCTCCACGTGGCGCCGCTGCTGGCTGGCGCTGGCGGAAGCGGAGCAGGAACTGGGCCTCGATATTACGGATGAGCAGATTGCGGAGTTGAAGGCGCATCTGGAGGACATCGATTTCGAGAAGGCGGCGGCCTACGAGCGGGAGACGCGCCACGATGTGATGGCGCACATTCACGCGCTGGGCGAGATCGCGCCGAAGGCGAAGCCCATTATCCACCTGGGCGCCACGAGCTGCTTTGTGGGGGACAACACCGATCTAATCCAGATCCGCGAGTCGCTGGAGATTATTCTGGCGAAGGCGGTGGCGGTGCTGGCGCGTCTCAAGGACTTCGCGCTTCAGTGGAAGGACCTCCCCACGCTGGGCTTCACCCACTACCAGCCGGCGCAGGTGGTCACGGTGGGCAAGCGCGCGTGCCTCTGGGCGCAGGACCTGGCTATGGACGTGGAAGATCTGGAGGACATCCTGGCGCGGCTGCGCTGCCGGGGCGTGAAGGGCACGACGGGCACCCAGGCCTCCTTCATGGCGCTGTTCGACGGCGATTCGGAAAAGGTGCGCAAGCTGGACCAGCTCGTGGCGGAGAAACTGGGTTTCAAAAGCTCCTACGGCGTCACGGGCCAGACCTACCCGCGCAAGGTGGACACGCTCGTGTTGCGCGTCCTCGCGGGCATCGGCGAGAGCACCCATAAGTTCGCCACGGACATGCGCCTGCTGCAGAACCTCAAGGAAATCGAGGAGCCCTTCGAAAAGACCCAGGTGGGCAGCTCGGCCATGGCCTACAAGCGCAATCCCATGCGCTGCGAGCGGGCGTGCGCCCTCTCCCGCTTTCTGATGGTGCAGCCGCTGCACAGCGAGTTCACCACGGCCACCCAGTGGTTCGAGCGGACGCTGGACGACTCCGCGATACGCCGCCTGAGCCTGCCGGAGTCCTTCCTGGCGGCCGACGGCGTGCTCAATCTCTACCTGAACGTCATGGAGAACCCGGCGGTTTATCCGAAGGTCATCGAGAAGCATCTCTGGGCGGAATTGCCCTTCATGGTCACCGAAAACATCATCATGGCCGGGGTGAAGAAGGGCGGCGATCGCCAGGAGCTTCACGAGGTCATCCGCACCCACAGCCACGCGGCCGGCGCGGTGGTCAAGCAGGAGGGCAAGGACAACGACCTGCTCGAACGCCTGGCCGGCGATCCCGCCATCGGCATGACCCTGGAAGAGATTCAGGACTGCATCGATCTCGAGGAGCTCGTCGGCCGCGCGCCGATGCAGGTGGTGGAGTTTATCGCGGGCGAGATCGATCCCATCCTGGCGCGCAACGCCGGCCGCGCGGGGATTACCTCCGACGTGCGGGTCTGAGCCTCGACCCATGAAGACCGCCGCCATCGTGAACCCCCGCGCGGGGCACGGCCGCTGTGAGCGCCGCTGGGCCGCCTGCCAGGGCGCGCTGCGGGACGCGGTGGGTCCATTGAAGTATTGTCCGACCGAGTATCCGGGCCACGGCAGCATTCTCGCGCGGGAGTTGTTGCGCGCGGGTTACGACCACTTGATTTCGGCGGGTGGCGACGGGACGCACTTTGAAGTGGTGAACGGCTGGTTCGAGCATGGCCAGGCTATCAACCCCGCCGCGCGCCTCACGGTGCTCCCGATGGGCACGGGATCGGACCTGGCCAAAGTGCTGGGGATTGCTCCCGGACTTCGCGGGATCGCGGCGCTGCGGGACGCGGAGGCCGTTCTGGCGGATGCCGGTTGCCTGACCTGCGCCACGGACCCGGGCGGGCCGGCGCGCACCTTCTACTTCCTGAACATCGCGCATTTCGGTATTGGCGGGGCCGCGTGCCGCTACGTGAACGAGCACAGCAAGGCCCTGGGCGGTTTCCTGTCGTATCTGCGCGCGATCCTGGTTATGCTGGCGCGCTATCGCGCGAAGGCAATGCACATCACGCTGGACGGCTCCATTCGCTTGGACGGCCCCGCGCTGGATTTTTCCGTGGCGAAAGGGTGCTACGACGCGGGCGGATTGCACCTCGCCCCCCACGCCCGCCTGGACAACGGCCAGTTCGATTGCTTCCACGTGGGTCCGATCGGATTTCTGGACGCCCTGCGCACGCTGCCGAAGCTCTACACCGGGCGGTTGAGCGAGCGGCGCGACGTGGTGACATACCTGCGCGCGACCCGCGTCGAGGCCAGCGCCGATGAAGCGGTCGAGGTGGAAATCGACGGGGAATTCGTAGGCTATCTACCGGCGACGGTTGTGCTGATTCCCGGCGCAATTCAGCTTACCCGCGCGCGGCGAGAGGGGTAGGCTGGACAGGCGGGAGGGGTAACCTACATTGCGGGTGGGATGCGTATCGTGCTTTAGATTCATCCGTTTTGAGCGCACGGGATTATTCACAGGCGTTTTTTGTGCCCGAATTATCCGGAACCCCCAATGTATGCCGGTTGGAGCCTCTGTTGGCGAAATCGTTTCGACTGGTCTTTCGGCCCGAAGGGCCAGTGCAGCTCCCAGCCCCGGGCAACGCCCGGGGAACACGGGGACACCGCCTTCCCCGCCCTGAAAGGGCAGCGCAGTGGTGAGTCAGTGCAGCGCTTCCGAAATTCAACTGCGCTGCCCTTTCAGGGCGTATAAGAAACCTACCGCTCAATCCCTGGGCGATGCCCAGGGCTGAAAACTGCATTGGCCCTTCGGGCCGAAAGAATGCGTTGGCATCCAGTTCTGCTGCCGAGTATACCGTCTGCGCTACAGACAAGCTCCAAGGAATCTTCTATCCGCTCATAACATCGCCGTCCGGAAACGAGATCCGGGCGATCGACTCATATCTTCCGTCATCGTTGCCGATATACCTTCAAACCGAATGAGCCGTGCGCTAGAATTTCAGCTGCAGATCGAAGTGGATATAGTCCGCGTCGTCGTTGTCCGTGCCGGCCACCAGTTCAAGGCCGTTCCGCGCGAAGAAATGGCCCTGTTCGAGTCCATCACCGACGAAGAGGTGCTCCCAGACCAGCGCGAGCGAAAGATCGGCGCTATACTGGTACTTCGCCATCAGGAAGGTGGTCCAGCCAAGCTCCTTGTCGTTTGGACGCGTCCAGGCCGGGTAGAAGAAGAGCACGGGGGTTTCGAAGGGTTCATCGATTTCGAAATAGGCGACTTTCGCGCCCAGCGTAATCTTCTCGGTCGGTTTCGCGGTCGCGCCGGCGCGAATCTGCCAGAAATTGGAGAGTTCCTGGGTGATGCCGAGGTTCAGGCTGTAGGGCGTTCCCGGAAACAGCCGGTTGAAGCTCACGCTCGCGCGGCCCTCGCCGGGGAATAGGACGTCTTCCCACCGAAATTCGCGGTTGTCCTCGCCCTGGAACCAGGCGCCGCCCACATAGATCCGCGGATTCCACGCCATGTCCAGCGTATACCCCACTTCGAGGTCTGTGGCGAAGTTTCCGTAGTCGGCGTCCGTATCCCCGTAGGTTACCGGCGTGAAGAGCCCGCCCACGTGGTCCGCATTGCCAAACTGGTAGGCGATCTCCCAGTCGTAGTCGAAGGCGCCGTGGCTGCCCCAGATCCGCGCGCCGGCGGTGTGCTGCCAGGAGGCCCGGTAGTCGTCGAGGCCGAGCAGGCTTTCGAACCACTCGCCCGCCGGCCCCAGGGTTGTGTCCACGGGTTCGTTTCCGTCGCGGACCAGCATCCAGTACAGCGAGAGCTTGACACTATCGAGGCCCTTCCAGGTTCCGTAGACGCCGTAGAAGTCCAGATCCTCATCGCCCGCGATGGTCTCGTTCAGCTTCATCCACCACGCGTCCACCTCGAAGTCCGCTGGCGTCCATGTCAGGCGGACGCCATCGAAGGAGCGCCCGATGATGGCGGTGGCGATGTCGTCGACCAGCCAGCCCTTCCCGAGCCGCATTTCCTGGCGTCCCAGGCGCGCGCGGAGCGGAAGTCCGAACGTTTTGCGCGTCTCAATGTAGGCCTGGTACAGGTCGGCCGATCCGTTGGCTGCGGCCCGGTCCGCGCCGCTGATAACGTTGCTACGGAAGGATTGCCCCCATAGATCGTAGCTCTCGAATTCGGCGAACGCGGAAACGTCCGAGGTGAAATCCGCCTTGACGTTCAGGCGGGTGCGGTGCTCGACGAAGGCCAGATCATTGCCCGCGCTGTCGAAATCGAAGCGGCTGTTCAGTCCAAAAGGGCCGAGCGGGCGGTTGGCGAAGCTGTATCCAACATACCGGGGCGTGGCCGGGCCGGCGATGGCGTTGCTGTAGTTGTCGTTCCAGAAGCGGCCACGGATGCGGATCTCCCCGCCGGCCTGGACCGACTGGAGTTCTGCGAGCGCGGTTGAGGCGAGTACCAGGGCGGCGGTGCACAGGATGCGTTTCATGGCGGCGAATCTCCCCGTATCTGGTTGGTGTTCCCGACCGGCATGCGGCTTTAACATGCATTCCAAATACATTATAATGCGCGCGGAAGCCGGATTCAAGTGAATTCTCCCGCAAAGACGCCCATAAGGCCCCCGCCACACGCAGTCTACGGGAGCAGGATGGGAAGGTCAACGGCTTCGCGCTGGACCTGGGTTTTCCGGCGCGGCGCGGCTCCGGAATCGCGCGGCTGTGGTCCCGCTGGATTGCGCTGTGGTATACTCGCGCTTTGCGCCGGGCCTGCGGCGCGTGCTTTCGGACGAGGCCAAACCGGGTTCCCGGGACACCAGAACGCCTTTGTTCGGAACCTTTTTCGCGGGCCGGATATGAATTCGTTGCAGGTAGCCGATAACCAACGGAACCATATAGACCGACCATGTCCCTACTCGACTCGATCAACAGCCCCGCCGATTTTAAAGCATTCTCCATTGCCGAGCTCGAAGAGCTGGCGCGGGAGTTGCGCGCGCGCGTTTTGGACGTAGTGAACCACAACGGGGGTCACCTTTCAGCCCCCCTGGGGGTGGTGGAGCTGACGCTGGCGCTTCATTACGTGTTCGATGTCGGGCGCGACCAGTTGATTTGGGACGTGGGGCACCAGTGCTACCCGCACAAGCTACTGACCGGTCGGCGCGACGTGTTCGACACGATCCGCAAGAAGGATGGCATCAGCGGCTACCCCAAAATCTCGGAAAGCCCCTACGACTGCTTTGGGACGGGCCACTCTTCGACCTCGATATCGGCGGCGGTCGGCATGGCGGTCGCGCGGGACCGGCTGAACGAGGACTATTCGGTGATCGCGCTGATTGGGGATGGCGCGATAACGGGCGGGATGGCGCTCGAAGGCCTCAGCCACGCCGGGCACCTGGGTCTGGACATGCTGGTGATCCTGAACGACAACGAGATGTCCATTTCGCCGAACGCGAGCGCGCTGAACAAGTATTTCAATCGCCTTATCATGGCGGAGCCGTACAAGCGGGCGAAGGAAGACGCCGGTAGCTTCGTAAAGAAGGTTATCGGCAACCGCATGACCCGCGCGATTCAGGACATCGAGAAGTCGGTGAAGGGCTACATCACCAAGGGCGCGCTTTTTCAGGAGCTCGGGGTGAATTATCTGGGGCCGGTGGACGGGCACGACCTGCCCCTGCTGATCGAATGCCTCACGAGTATCAAGAGCATGCACGGGCCGATCCTCCTGCATTGCCGGACGGAAAAGGGCAAGGGCCTCAAAGCCGCCGAAGAAGACCCCCTCAAGTACCACGGCGTCTCCCCGCGCGCCATCAAGCCGGCGGAGGAAGAGGGCGAGCCCCTTCCCAACGAGCGCGAAAGCCAGGCGCCGCCGGCCCGCAGCTTCACGGACGCGTTTGTGGAGGGCATGCTGGAGGCCGGGGCCGCGGACGAGCGCGTGGTGGGCATTACGGCGGCGATGCCGACGGGCACGGGCCTGTCACGCTTCGAGGAGGCCTACCCCGATCGCTTTTTCGACGTGGGAATCTGCGAGCAGCACGCGGTTACGATGGCGGCGGGCATGGCGGCGAAGGGCCTTCGCCCGGTGGCGGCCATCTACTCGACATTCCTCCAGCGCGGCTACGACCAGCTCATCCACGATGTGTGTATTCAGAAGCTGCCGGTTGTCTTCGCGATTGACCGCGCCGGGCTTGTGGGCGAGGACAGCCCCACGCAGAACGGCACCTTCGATATCTCCTTCCTCCGGTGCATTCCGGACCTCCAGGTGCTCGCGCCGCGCGACGACGTGGATACGCGCCTGATGCTGCGCTGGGCGCTCCAGCAGGACGGCCCGATCGCGATTCGTTATGCGCGCGGCAGCGCCCCCACCATCGGAGCGGCGGACGGGCGCGACATCGCGCGGGGCGAGGTGTTGCGGGAGGGAACCGACGCCACCTTCCTGGCCCTGGGGCCGTGCCTGAAGTCCTGTATCGAGGCCGCGGAGCGCCTCGCCGGGGAAGGTTATTCCGTGGGCGTCGCCGATGCGCGCTTCGTCAAGCCGCTCGATGCGGCCCTGCTGGACAGCCTGATCGATCGCCCCATCATTACGGTGGAAGAGAACACGCTCGACGGTGGATTCGGATCCGCCGTGCTGGAGCATTTCGCGAATGCCGGCCGCCTCCAGGAGTTGCGCATTCACCGCATCGGCATTCCGGACGTATTCAGCGAGCAGGCGACCCGAAGCGAGCAGCTGGAAGCGCACGACCTGCACTCGGACGGCCTCTACCGTTCGGTGAGCGCCTATTTGCGCGCGCAGGCCGCCGAGGTGGCCGCCGGGCACTGATTAGTTCGCGGGCGCGCGGTACGTCGTTACCGACCGGGCGGCGGCCGTGGCGTTGAATTGCGTTCCGCCGCTCGATACCGTCAGGGGGATATCGCGCTCGGACTGGTTCACCGCGATCAACACGATGGCGCCGCCGGGATTGCGAAACGCGACGTGCTGTATGTCCGGCAGGTTCTCGCCGGAGTCAATGCGCACCGCGCTCCGTTCGATGAACTTCATGAATTGGCCGTACATGTAGTAATCGAAATTGTAGCGCACCTCCAACGTCTCCGCGTCCAGCACAATACAGGTCTCCGTGGCTACGAACGGCCCATTGTTCGGCCCGCCGTTGGAATCGATCATGGTCACCCAGGCGTTGTAGGAGCTGGCGCCGTTGCGGAAGAACGCGATAATGTCGGCGGCGCCTTTCAGGCCGAAAGTCGAGCCTTCGGTAAGGTAGACCGGCTTATCCGGGAATTCCTTCAGGAATTCTCCCATCGCCTCGGGCTCCCCGACGTAGGGGTGAAACGCCGTGCCGTCAACGAATTTCGCGGCCTCGGGATCGCTCAGAATGTTGCGCGGGTACCAGAGGTTGTTGAAGTTGTGGTCGAAGCACCAGATCTTTGTGCTGATACCGGCCTGGTCAAAGGTGGGGCCGAGGTGTTCGCGGATGAAGTCGCGCTCGGGCAGGCCCATGATGTCGCGGTTCACCGGCCACCAGGTATCCTCGTCCTCCACGAGGGACCACTGGCACGAGGGATACCACCAGCTGCGGACATCGTCGCGCTTGTTGACGCCGGGCTCGTTCTGCACCGTGACGGCGTAGATGGGGATGCCTTCCGCCGCGTAGGCGCGGATGAACTTCACGAAATACCGCGCGTAGGCATCGTAATAGCGCGGGTACAGATGCCCGCCGATGTGGTCGTCGCCCGTCTTCATCCAGCCCGGCGGGCTCCAGGGCGAGGCGTAGAACAACAACTCGGGGTTCTTCTCCCGCGCGAGCTGGAGCACGGGCAGAATGTAGGCGCGATCCTTCTCAATCGAGAAATGCGCCAGTTCCGGGTCCTTCTCCCCCGGCGGCATGTCGTTGTAGGTGTACCAGGGGTCCCCCGTGAAATCCGGCGTCCCCATGCAGATGCGCATGGTGTTCATGCCGATGCCGTTCTCGCGGGACACCAGGCGTTCCATGACCTCGGCGCGCTTTTCTGGGGACAAACGCCACAGGTTGGCGCAGGTGGTGTGCTCCAGGGACGCGCCCAGCCCGAGTATGCGCTGGTAGGTGGTGTTCGGGTGTATCCGGATCGTCTGCGCGCCCACGTCCGCTTCGCCACCGGCCTCCAGGGGCGGCTGCGGCGCCAGGGCATGTCGCAGGTCGGGGGTGCTGACCCAGCTCTCGATTGCGTCCGAGGGGGAGGCGCCGTGCAGCGTGAAGCAGACGAGAAGCAGCGGCGCAACCGCGCCCGTTTGCAAGATTGCATGATGTCGGGTTTTCAATTTTCCTCTCCTCGATTCGGTACCGTGTTTCGTGACGCGTTGCGTCACTCGTTAAGGATGAAAATGGACGGCGGCTTCGCCGCCTGGCAGGCGGGGACGCCTGCGCTCCCAGCCTTTGACGCTTCCTTTTTTTGGATGCTGTAATCTGTTTTGTATGAGGCAGTTGTGGTGATGCTGAGGCGTGTTTTTTCAGAGCAGCCGTTCGTGACGCGTTGCGTCACTCGTTAAGGATGAAAAGCCGGTTGCTTCGCAACCGGTACACAGCCGGGACGGCTGTGCCACGTTCCTTGGACGCTTCACGTTGGTTCGTAAGAGTACCCTCGAAGGGATGTGGCACAGGCGTCCCGCCTATGTATTTTCGAAGAAGTGGATTGCATTGGGAGTCTCTGGCGGCGCCGATCATTCAAAGGTGGCGGACTCACCGGTGATAGCAACCTCGTACGCCTTCTGGTAGGCCGATTCATCCGCGGCATCGTTCAACACCGCGAGGAGCGTGCAGACCCGCAGTTCGCCGAGCGCGATGCGCAGTCCGGTATCCGTCCGCTCGAACTCGACGGGCGTGACGCCCTCTGGTGTCACCGCGACGACACGGGCGGGATCAATCCACGCGGGCAGCGACGTTTCGATGGTGACATTCTCGTGGGGCGTGAAGGGATACGACTCCGGGTGAATTTCGTAGTTCTGGTTGGTCACGCAGAGGAGCAGTTTGTCCGGCGCGACCAGGGGCGCCACGTCGACCTGGTCCGGCGCGGTGGTGCGCAGCGCCACCGGATCGGCAAGCAGCAGGTCGTCGCGCACCACGCGCATCACGCGGCCCCAGTCGCGCATGGCCTCCACGGCGTCGGGGAAACGATCGGCTTCCTTCTGGCTGAAGTTGAACCAGAGGATCCCCTTCGCGCCGCGCCCCAGGTTGAACATGAGCTGGGCCGCGATCTCGTCCGGCGTCGGGCAGTAGCGTTTCGGGCGCTGATCCCAGTCGGCGATGGCCTGCGACCAGACCCAGATGGGTTTCGGTTCCGACGCCTCCTTCAGATCCCGGGTGTAGTACCCGGTCTCCTCCAGCCGCGTGCCGTAGATATGCGGCCACACACTGCTGGTCGGTGCGCCGACGCAGTAGTGATCGTGGCAGGGTATATCCGGGATAGAGGCATACTCGAAGAACTTCACGTTCCGGCAGAGCGTGATCATGGTTGGGATGCTGGCATCGATGCTTTTGGTGCTCTGATCCTTGAGCAGCATGTCCGACGGGAGAATCGACCAGTCGGGCTCATCGTACAGCATCCAGCAGGTGACCGCCGGGTGGCCGCCCAGGCTGCGCAGCGTGTCGACCGCCGCCCCCACGCCGCTCGCGTGGACCATGGTGTGCAGGCCATATTTGGGGACGAGCTCGGCGTAGAACGGATCTTCCTTGCGCCCACCCTGGACCAGGGTGTCGATGTGGATGCGGCGCTGGAACGCATAGGTCGATTCATCGCCGCTCCACGCGCCAATCGGGAAGCGGCTCGTATGCGCGCGCCGGTGAGCATACACCTGGCGCGTCTCGCCGTTCTCCTCCACCCCGATGCGCAGGATCAGCAGCTCGGAAGGGGCCATGGGCTTATCGAGCGCGAGCGTCCCGATGGTGTGCGCCGGCCCCTGACCCTCCGCGGCGGTCCACGTCACGTTTTTGACCGTGTGGTTCAATACCTCCGCCGACGTGAACCGGATACTGCCGGTCCCCGTGTAGCGAACGTGGAAGGTCATCTCCGAGAGGTTGTCCGGCATGACGATCGACGCCACCCGGACCGGATCGGGCCGCAGCGCCGTTTCGCCGAATCCCACGGGCTCCCACGTGCCGTCGACAATCGCCACGGACAGCGGATTTCCCTCCGCGAATTCCGCGCTGACCGCGTTTACCTCCAGCACGGTGCTCTGGCCGGGCCGCAGGTTGGTGTCGTACCAGCGGTGCCACGCCAGGAAACGCCCGAGCAGCCAGTGGGACTCGTCCTTGCCGTTCAGCCGGTAATAGCGCAGCCGCCGCGATTCGTCGCTCGTGTTCGTAAGGTAAATGTGTATCAGGCCGCCCTGATTCGGGGTGTCCTGCTCGATTTCCCGCAGCGCCTCCGTCTCCCAGCGCGCGGGGCGGTACTCGATGCGGTCGATGCGTAGCTTCTGGTCGGGCGCGAGTTCGGTGCTGGCCCCTTTTTGCGCCGTCTGTGCGCGAGCGGCCAGGGCCACTCCGAATAGCAGAAGAAGGGCGGCCAGCACGGACGCGCGCCGCTCAAGCATTCTCGTCATACTGCACCTCGTCACCCTGTGCGGCGTACACCCTAATCGCCGCCCGAAGACAGTATAGGGACATAACCTGGGGGGAACAATCCGCCAGACTACCGGTGCTATATGCCAGACTATCATGTCGGGCAAGTTACCAATAGAACGGATAGTCGACCAAAACGCTTTCAATCGTCACTTGCGGAGGCCATTTCACCAGTATCAGCACGCAGGATCTCGTCCACAGGTTTGTGGATGGGTTTATATGGACCCAGAACGCTACCTTGATCGGGCTTCGAACTCCACGGGATGGAGGGACCGAACATGCTTGTAGTCTAGAATCTTCCTGTCCGCGGTCACCAGGGGGCATGCGAGATCGATAGCGGCGGCAACAAGCATTCGATCCGCCGGATCGCGGTGTATCTCGCCGGGCAAGCGACTTGCGTTTACGGCTACCGACCGACTCAATGGAATCAGGTAACATTTTAGCCGCCTGAAGCAGCAACGCGTGTAAACAGCACGAACGGACCGTTAATAACGAGGAAGCTCGGCAAAGGATCGCGGACATTCGTGTCCGCGGCAGGACGAGCGCAAGACATATCGTGCTCGATGTGTATGTAAAGAGGCGCGGGTTCACAATGCTTTCCGCTCCCGGGGACGCCGGAATTCTATTCCAAACCACGTACGTCACTTTATTTCCCGGGCTCACTTTGCCGCGGACAGGAATGTCCACGATCCTGCTATTCACGCCCGTCTTGACGGAGATTCGCCTACAAAACGGTGGGTGCTTCATTCCGCGAAAGAATTACGAATCTTCGAACCCGGTCAATAGTCTCTCTTATTCGTGTGAATTTGTGTTCATTCGTGGTTGAAAATCTGTAACACTTTAGCGGAATGAAGTGCGGAACAGGATGTGATCTTACTATTGGAGCCGTTTTGCAGGAGCGCCAGTGGTTCGCCTGCATTGCACCGAAGGTGCAAGAACACGTTGCCGGAGTCCTCCGAGGACACGCGGCTTCTGATGCAACGGTAGCGTTTCCAGAACGCTGTATTGCGCCGGGGGCGCAATCTGCCGGCGGGCCGCCGGCGCTCCATAGTTGCACGTAGCCTTTATTCAGCAAGTCGCTATGGTTTGGCCACTGTACTTCGTTCGGCTAAAGAATTAGGAAAATCTTATTTGCTTCAGACGGCTAAACTGTTACGGTATTAGTTGCACGCCGGGATACTGCAAGGCCTGGTCGAGCCATTCGTCCAAGGGGCAGGGCAGAGTCAACCGTGTTTCCCGCGTGGAGCATGGCAACTTCCCAACAGGAAATGATATGAACCCCAATGCCCGTGTCCTGTGCAGCATCCAAGGCCCCGATCGCCCCACGTGAAAGTTGGCTATCGCCTTGGACCCACCAGACCCACACGTGCGTGTCGAGCAATATCACCGAACCGAGTCCCAGGCATCGACCTCTTCGGCGGGCTCAAATGGGGCATCATAGCGATAGGCCGTCCCCCGCAGCGCACGCGACGAATTTCCTTCCAAGACGGTCGGAAGTAATTCAATCCGCACCCGTGTGCCATTCTCGAGTTTCGCGGGCACATCCAGCACAATGACTCCGTTTTCCACGTGTCCGTCGTATTGCATGATTCTCCTCCGAGTCTTACAAGGCAATTCTAGCACATGACTTGTTCGATATGGAGACGTGTAAAACGGGGAACAATCCGCCAGACTACCGGCGCTATATGCCAGACTTTGATGACGGATTCGGGATGATAGCTTTGGAAATAGGTTTGCCAGCCCTGCCCATTGAATGAGACAAGGCCGCCGTTGCTATGATTCTGAGGCGCCGCGCAGCTCACGCCGCCTGGCGTAACGTTTGTGTTTCGCCCCTCGGGGCCGTTCAAACAGGAGTAGACCCTCATGCGACGCAAATTGCTTTTCCTGCTCTCCCTCCTCGTGGCCATTCCCGCTCTTACGCTCGAACCGCTGACGGTGCGCGGGAAAGACATCGTCACGCGCGGGGGCGACGTGGTGTCGCTGCGGGGCACAAACTTCGGCGGCTGGCTTATGATGGAAACGTGGATCCCCAGCATCGAGATGGAGTGGCACGATCATCTGCCGCGCCTGGCGGAGGAGGCGGGTATTCTGGACGGCTTGAAGTCGGCCATGGCCGTGGTGGGCGAGTTTCTCGACGATGAGCACAATATTAACGATTACATCGCCCAACTTCACGCCGAATTGCCAAAGCACGCCGAAGCCGAAGGGGTAAAACGCTATCTGGCGCTATTCGAGAAAGAGCCGAGCGTGTTCGCCGCGCACGAAATGGATGAACTCCTGCGGAAACGCTTTGGCGATTTCGGCGCGGCGGCCATCTGGAACCACTTTCACGACACCTGGATCACCGAGACCGATTTCCAGATAGCGCGGGCCATGGGCTTCAACTTTGTCCGCATACCTTTCTGGTACCGCTGGTTTGAGAACGACGCCACGCCCTACCAGTACCACGATTACGGCTTTCATTACCTTGACAAGGCCGTTGCCTGGGCGGAAAAGCACGGCCTCTACGCCATGCTCGATTTTCACGGCGCGGTGGGCGGCCAGAGCCCCTGGGACCACACCGGGGAACTGAGCCGGGGCGAGTTTTTCAAGAACGCGGAATTTCAAAAGCGTACCGCGGCGCTCTGGAAGCACATCGCGGCGCGCTATGCCGGCAATGCGACGGTGTTCGCCTACGACGCGCTCAATGAGCCGTTCAGCGCGGAGGGCGTCGAGGATTGGACCAAGGCCCACGACCTTATCTACGACGCCATTCGCGAGGTTGACGCGGATACGATTATCGTAATGGAAGATGGCTACAAGCTGGAGTTCGAGCAGTGGTCCCCCACCGGATTCTTCCCGAAACCATCGGATCTGGGCTGGGCGAATGTGGTCTACTCGTTTCACTTCTACTCCGGGGCCGATCCCCTATTCACGACGAACGCCGGTGCGGCGGATCACGTCAAGCGCGCGAAGGAAGTGCTCCGGCTCGGGAAAATGGAGCAGGATCGCTGCAATGTTCCCATTTATCTCGGCGAATTCAGCACGATGGGCGATTCGGAAAACGATATCGAGGGAATGCGCCACTTCCTGACCATGTTCAACGAGAACGGCTGGCACTGGTCGCCCTGGACCTGGAAATACGTCAACGACGACGAGGAAGGTTCCATCTGGGGCGTCTACCAATACGCGTACCCGTGGCCGGGCACGCCAAACCTCTACCGCGACTCGAAAGAATCGGTACACGAAGTCATCAACCGGCTGACCATGAACAACTTTGTGGAGAAGCGCGCGTTTGCGGACGTGCTCCGCGCCTGCCTCGCCCAGCCCGTGCGCGGCGCAGAATAACGCTGCCGGGGGGCTACGCGGGATCCGACCGGGGTGGCTGGTGCGCGGCGACCATCTGCTCCAGCGCGGCCCATCCCTGGCGTTGTTGGGGGGTCAGGGTTGCCCCGCTACCCGCGCGCAGCCGGTGGTCGACGGCGCGCAGCCAGCGGCGGGTGGCCCGGGGCAACGCAACGCGTTCATTGACGACCAGCCCGGTCACCTGCTGTTGCTGGTGGCGCCGCCGGATGCGGAGCTTCTTCTTCTGGTGCAGTTTGTAGCCGCCCTCCTCCGCCACAATCCGCTTGGTGTGGTAGAGGATAGCCTGGATGTCGTTGTGGCGGTCCTCCGCGAGCGAAAAGGTCAGATCGTCGGCGTAGCGGGTATACACCGCGCCATGCTTCCGCGCGAGGCCGTCCAGGCGCGCGTCGAGTCGGTAATTCACGGCGTTGCTGAGCGCGGGGCTCGTCGGCGCGCCCTGGGGGAGGCCGCCTTCGTGGGTGCAGATCCGGGCCAGCAATTTGGCCGCCGCGCGGTTCCAGCCCATCCGCTGGAGATAGCGCCGGACGCGCTTTGCATCGGTACTGCCGAAGAAATCGCGGATGTCCATCCGGATGACGGCGGCGCGTCCCGCGTGGCAGGCCGCGTTGCTGGCGATCGAATAGCCCGGGCGAAATCCGGTGACGCACGGGTGCACCGGGAGACGCTTGAGGAGGCGCTGATAGATCTGGCGCTGCGCGGCCTTCAGTTCGGGATCGGGCGCGCTGATCGTTCGGGTCCCGCCGCCGCGCTTGGGCAGGGTAAAGGTGTGGTAGGCGACCTTCACCGCCTCCAGATCGGCGAGGGGCAGGCCAATGCGTTCGGCCAGTTCCCCGGGGGCGCGCCCGCCGCCGGTCAGCCAGGACCAGAATGCCATGTCGCGAGAATCTCCCGTCCGAAAGCCGTGAAAAGGCGGCGCCGGCCGAAGCCGGCGCCGCACTTGCCTTGCTTACCATGCGATGGTAACACGGACTCTTTCATCGGGCCAGGTGGCCCGGTTGACGAAACATCAACCCACGCCCTGCATTTGGGCGCCGCCAAGGCAAGCGCCCTCAAGTATAAGTGGGTGGATCGCTGGCGTCAATCCCGGCGATGGCGCCCTCACTGGGTCGCCCCGAGCTGCTGTAGCACTTGCGCGACTTCTGTCTTACCAAGCTCCTGGGCGTATTTCAGCGGTGTCCTGCGCGAGGTGTCCGTCATCTCGATAAATGCGCCCTGCTGCACCATCAGCACCACAATGTCGACGTTTCCGCCCTTTACGGCGGCGTGCAACGGCGTCATGCCCTCGTGGTTGATCAGGTTGTGGTCCCAGTCACCCGCCGCGATGAAGTATTGCACGGCTTCCAGGTCGCCGGCGGCGGCGGCCTGATAGATATCGTCCATTGGCTGGTAAACCGCCGGAGCGCTTTTTTCGTTCAGATTATTGCACCCCGCGGCCACGGCGGCCAGTACGATTACCCACGTCCAACGCGTTTTCATTGCGCCTCCAGTTCCCTGAGCCAAGCTCGGCCCGGCATCCCCGCGGGGAGCCGCACTTCGGTGAAAAAAACGGGCGCGCGCCCAGCCCGGGCGCGCGCCACGCTCAACTACTCCAGTTCACGGTCAAACTAACCAGCCAGCATCAGGTCGCGCGACCGATGATTGCGGTGCGGCCGTCGCCGATGTCGCCGTCCGGCGCCTCGTACTTCACAAACGACACGTGGCCGTCCATGTAGAGTACGTTGATGCCGCCGGGGATGTGGGCGAAGCCATCCTTGCTGCGGCCGCTCACACCAATCCGGTCCCACATGACGAAGACTTCGCTCTGGGCCTTGGCGCTCGCGCCCGGGTTGTTGATGTCGGTTATCAGGAAGCGCTCGACGCCTTCACGGAGCACCAGGATCGAATCGCGACTTCCGCCACTGCCCTGAACGAGCGTCTTGCTGACCCCGACCGCGTTGTACTGTGCTTCGACGCTGTCAAAGTAGGCTTGGGCGGCCGCCAGGGTCGCCGTATTGCCGTAGGGGTGGCCGGAACCGAAACGGATGTCGTTGCTCGCAAGATTCACCCACGCCGCACGGGATGCGGCATCCACCGTTCCCGGGAAAGCGCTGCGCCACGTCGACCAAACGTAACGCATGGTATCCAAGGTGTGGGTGTTATCCGCCAGCCAGTTGACGTAGATGTAATTGCGGTCGTCGAACAGCGTCGCATTCAGGCCCCAGCCCAGTGTCTGATCAATCGGCGAGCGGCACCATCCGCCCGAGGGACACATGAAGTTGTCGGGGTTCTGGTGGGAATCCACACCGGAAGGACACCAGTAGATGTTCAGGTCGGCAATGTATTCCGGATAGATCAACACACCCTGGGGCGCGCTCAACATCTTGTGAGGGCCGCAGGCGCTGCCAACGGCGCCCGGATCACCCGCGCTCTGACAGGGCAGGCGCTCCACGCCCGTGGACATCCGCGGGAACTTCTCGCCCTGGGACTCGTTCGCGTACATCTTGTACACGAGGCCCCACTGTTTCAGGTTGTTCTGGCAGCTTGCGCGCCGTGCGGCCTCGCGGGCGCGGGCCAGCGCCGGCAGCAGAATCGCCGCCAGGATGCCGATGATCGCGATAACCACCAGCAGTTCGATCAAAGTAAAACCTTTTCTACGCATTGCTCTCTCCTCGTTAAATTAAAAGGGGTATGAAACACAAGGAAACTGACTCTCTACGCACGAGGACAGCACCCACGCCGTTGAGCTCGACCTTTGGGAAGCTGACCCAACTTCCCGCTTCCGTCGCAGCCACCGTCTTCGTGATTTCCAATATAGCAGGGAAGTCCCTATTCGTCAATAAAAAAAATAAAAACAGTCATTATAGCTGGTAAAACAATAATTCCGTAGATTCATATCGCGTATACCGCGCGTATCGATAATATTATGTTCAACTCGAAGGAATTTATAAAGGCTTGCGGCGCCGGATCTTCGGATTATTTCGTGTTGAAATGAATCCGCTGGCCGGGGATCAGACGCACCGGACCCAGCATTCCGGAGCGGGGAAGCGGCGCGAAGCCCAGGAGGGTGCTGGCGCCGTCCCCGTCGTCGTTTTTTCCGGCGCCGTAGCGCGCTTGAAGCGGTTCGGGAACCGGGGGCAGGCGATCAAGGCCGGCAATTCGGTTGATTTGGGTGTTGGTTACGCGAACCCGAAGCTGATTCAAACCGGAACGGACATGCGGCGTCACATCCAGTCGCTGATCCCGGATCCAGACGACGCCGGCGGGCTTGTCGTTCCATTCGACCTCCGCGACGCCGCCCACAGCGCCCAGATCCAGTTCCAGAATGAGACGTTCATCCAGATAGCGATCCGGGAGCGTAAAGTCGAGCTCGTACACGCCCGTGCCACTGAAGTGCTTCGTTTCGGCGCGCTTCGTCCAGCATTCCAGGTGCTCCAGGGTGGCTTCGTAGCGGGAGAACGTCGGGCTCTCCAATACCAACCGCCACGCGCCGCCCAGGGCAAGTGGCGCCGGGATGCCCTCAACCAATGTTTGCGCGGTTCGTCCGTCGGGCCATGTCGCGCTGACCACGCCGTTGTGGTCGGCCAGGCCCTCGACCCGCTGTTCGCCGACCGCCGTAACGCGCGCCAGGTCGCTCCGCGCGAGGTGGGGCTTCCCGGTGTCGGGCGTGAAGCGGATGGCGGTCGAGCCCCAGGCGCCGAGCCGCAACGGCAGCACCGTCGTCTCGTGCTGGCGCTCAAATTCAAGCAGGGGCGTGACGGCGCCGCGGAACGGGTCCCATTCCGCCGGTTCCTTTCCGGAAACCCGAAACGCAACGCGCATATCCACCGGACGGTCCTGAATATTGGCGACGAAATAGATATCCGTCTCGCCAGCGCGGCGGTGTTCGTAGACCAGCCCGTTGTTTTCGCGAAGATCCTCGCGGACGAAGTCGATGCCGAAGTCCGGCGTCACATGCCGCCGCAGCGTATTGACGAAGGGGTCGAACACGCTGGCCCGGAGGCTCAGGAGGTCGGAGCGGTCGATGACCTCGCGGATGTGGTAGGTTTGGCCGTCCCCCACGCGCCGGGGCGCGGTGGCGTCCCGGCCGCGCGGCGTATCAAACAGTTCGGCGGCGATGGACCGAACCCGGGCGTCGTTTGCGGCGTGATCCCGCAGTCCGGTGGCGAATTCGGGCGCGCGTTCGAGGGCGATCGCCACGCCGCCGCCTTCGACGTAGACACGGATGCGCTCCAGCGAATCCAACGGCATCGCCTCGATATTGGGGAGGAGCAGCATCCGGTAGGCAAGATCCCCGACGCGAATGGCTTGCCCATCGAATACGGCGCGGCCCTGCAGGACATCGTCGTTGATGAGGTCGAAGTCGTAGCCGTTGGCGTGCAGGAGGCCCCCGAGCGCGCCCCACTCGAAGCCGCGGGTCCACTTGCGGGCGTTGAGGACGTCCTTCGTCCACTGGCTGGCGAGTGGCGAATAGATCGCGATATCCGCCACGGGATGCCCCTGTCGCATGAGGTATGACGTGCGCGCCACGTAGTCCGCGAGGTGGTGGTAATACTTCCACCAGGTGTTTTCGTGATTGATGCGCGCGCCGGAGAAGAACCCACGCGACGGCGCGATGTCGCGTTCCGGCGTGGCGACGTAGCCGTGGTTGTAGAATTTGTTCGCGCCCGCCCGGAAGAAGGTGTCGCTGGCGATCTTGAGCTCCTCCAGCGTGGCGCGGTAGGGTTCCCAGTGGATGTAGGTGTAGGCCTCCACCGTGATGACATTGCGCCCGTAGAGATGCGCGCCGGACGCCGTGTATTCCCTCGGGCCGATGCGCGTGTCGAACCACGGCACGGTGTCCTTCTCCCCCGCCGTGATTTCCATTTCGGGCAGGTGGGTCATGCCCGCGCCTTCGAGGATGTCGGTGGGAAAGCCATAGGGCTGGATGCGCCCCTTCACGCCATTCGCCTCGCACCAGGCCAGGAAGGGCTTGAAGAAGTGCTCGATGCCGGCGTGGTGGAGAAAGGCGTTTACGTCGTAACGGATGCGCGGCGCCAGGTCCCCCACTTCCCACCAGATCGCGGGCAGCCAGGGGCGAAGGTCGTAGCCGTGCAATGCCTCGAACTCGTCCAGCAGGCCGCCGCTCCAGTAGATGCCGCCCGGGAGCAGCGCCACTTCGAAGCTGTCGCAGAAGACGGACTCCACGGTGGTCCCGAAGTCCGCGCCGAGGGCCTCCTTGTACTTCCCGCCCACCACGGCGCAGTGCCGCTCCATGGCGCCGGTGTTGAAGTGGTCGATGGCGTTTCCATCCCCCGTGTAGGTGAGCCAGAAGGCCATGAGCCGCCAGTCGCCCTCGGGAATCTCCCACGCGAGGCTATGGCCTTCCGCCTGCGCGGTGAGGTCCACGAGGGAATCGGGATCCAGGCTCCCGTCCGCAATCCGCCCCGCAACCACGGCAATCAGCCGGTCCGCGGCGGTGATTTCCTTACCGGAAACGCCGAATCCCCCACTCCGGGCCTCCACCTCAACCGGCAGCGGCCCCGCGAAACGTCCCGGCCCGCGCAATTCGATCGCCGTGGGAACCATGTTCTGGCTCCGGTCCTCCTGCGGCGCCCAGTCGTTCCCGATGACCCAGCCGGGGCCGCCAAAATTGAGGGAGAACTCCATCCCGAGGCGTTTGGCTTCGGAGACGGCGTGGCGGACGAGATCCAGGTATTCGGGCGAGAGATAGTCCACGTTGCCCTTTTCATAGACCGGCCCCATGGTAATCTGCTCGACCCCGCCAATGCCCTGCGCGCGCATCTGTTCGAGCTGGAAGGTGATGTCCTCCTTCGACAGCGCGTTGCCCATCCACCACCAGCGCGTGTGCGGGCGGCAGTCGACCGGGGGATCCCGGAAAGTGGCGGGATCGGGGCCGGTGGCGCCGGTCGCCTCGGCGGGGCATGAAAGCGGGCAGAGCAGGGCGGCGACGATCGCGCAACGCGCGAGAAACGAAACAGGCATGGTTCACACTCCCATCCCCCGGGAAAAACTACGCCGGCGCGTTCGCCTTCACGAAAAGGCTACGGGCGCGGTGCAATCGCATTTCAACTTCGTAACCGTTTAGCCGTCTGAAGCAAAGAAGTTTTTCAACCACGAATGAACACGAATTCACACGAATAAGAGAGACTATTGACCGGGTTCGAAGACTCAAACGGAACGATAGCAGGTCGGCCTTTGATTTCTTGAAGAGCAGGGCTTTCCTACAGATTTGCACAGGGCAGCCTCTGGCCGCAACCAAAGAAATGATCACCACGAAGGGCGCGAAGGTCACGAAGAGAGGAAGTTTTTGAAGGGGGGCATGCCAATGAGTTTGGAATGGAGCCGAGTCGGGATGCGGGGTCGATGCGCGGGAGGGATTGGATCGGGGGCCACAAAGAGCACAGAGAACACAAAAGATTTGATTGAACCGCGAATGAACGCGAATGGACTCAGCGCGGCCTTTGGCCGCGATCTGAAGTTTTGACCACGGATTACACGGATTGCACGGATAGAGAAGGAGTTTGATGAGTTCAACCGCGATTGGTCACGAATGAAGGAAGTATCGTATCGCCTTGGGAGTCCGGGGCCGCGTCTTGTGGCGTTGATGGGCCGTTCGAAGGCGCCGCACGCGCTGCGTCAGCCTGGAAGGCTAACCCACGTTGGCCGCCCATGTAGACACTGGGGTTATCTTCGTTCGGCCAGACATTAATGATCGGTCCAAGTACGCCAAGACCGGATGAACCACTTTATGCGATCACCGCGCTTTTGTATCGCCCCCGGTGCCCATTGGATTCCATTGCCGGGGACGCCGCGATTCTATTTCAGATCAGCCGTGCCCGTTGAAAGTCAACGCAGGCGTTGCCGCAGGCAAGAATGCCCGCGATCCCTTAGCCGTGCTATCTCGTAGATTACCGAAGCGCCTGGAATCATTCCTGCTCATTGCTTCATACGGCTAACGTATTACGAATTACTCAACTTCCAGCACGCGGCGAGCGCCATACGAACCTGCAATGTGAGGAAGGGCGCGTGCTGGGGCTACCCCGGCCGGGACGTACCCCCGCTCTGGCGCGCTTGCCGATTGGATGGCGGGGATATGGTTGACGCCGGGGTGCGCATTCCAGGAGCGGGCGTGTGTGCGCGGGTACGTCCCTTGTCCGCGGCGGCTTTTGCCGGGGGGAACGACCGCGATCCTGGTTGGCGGCGCCTATTCGAACTTCAGCGCGTAGACATCCGCCTCGCGCATTACAAAGCGCAGGGACACCGGCTGGCCGGCGATGCGGGACACGTCGCGGTTGCCTTTCCAGCTCACGCGGCGGTCGAGGCTGTCGCCGTAGACGAGGTCGCACTCGTCCAGCGCGAAGCCGGGTATCGGTTTCCCTTCGGCGTCACGAATTTCGACGCGCACCATGCCCGCCGCGCTCGTGGCGACGTTGAGCGAAAGTTCGCTGCCCGAAAAGGTGAACGGCTTCGTCGTGAATTCACCTTCCCGCGATTTTGCGTGGACGGAAGCGAAGCCGTCGATGCGCAGGGTGTAGCGGCGCAGCCGGGAATCGCGCCCGGTGAAGTAGGATTCCGTTGCGTAGAGCGAAAGCTCCCGGGGGCTGTCGTCGCGGGTGGACGCGGTCTCCACCACGTGCCAGGCGATGTAGTTGTCGCCGTAGGACCAGTTGTGGCGGGTCTTGAGTCCCGGGCGCAGGAAGACATCGTTGCTCTGGCGAAAGTTCCGGCCGTCCCGGCTCGTGATGTAGACCGAGTCGGTCGTTGCGGTGCCGTAACGCGGGGAGACGGTCATGCGCTTCTCGCGGAGGTCCCATTCGGGAAGGAGCGGGGTTGATTCGGTGAGTCCGTGGTCCACGTAGCGGGCGGGAAAACCGATGTAGAGGTGCGGCGCCCGGTAGTAGGGCATGATCTGGTTGACGTAGAACTGGGCGAGCGGCTGCGGGCCCTCCCCTTCGGGAAAGGCAATCGTTCCCTCGTCGGTCCAAGTGAGGAAGTCCGGGGATACGGCTCGGTTGATCAGGCGGGTGCCTTTGTAGCCGCCTCCGGAAAAGACGCGGTAGTAGAGCACGTACTGCTGCTCGGTCTCGGACCAGAACGACACATTCTGCGAGTCGAAGGCGCCCTTGTCGAACACCGGCGTGTCCGACATCGGCGACCAGTGAATGCCGTCGGGGGACTGGTATGCAAAGACGCCAGCATCCGTCTTTGCGCCGGCGCCCGTGGCCTTGTAGCGCCCCTCGGGCGTCGCGGCGGGGTTCGCGTCGATGAACGGCGAGAAATCGTGACAGCCGCCGCCATCCGCCATCGTGTCCAGTATGATGTTGTTCTCTTTGGAGCCGTTGAACTCGACCAGGCCCAGGTTGGGGCGCGTCCACGTGATGCCGTCCTCGCTCTCGAAGTAGGCGATCGTCAGCGGGCCGCCCGGCTCGATACCGGTGGGAATCTGCCAGGCGTGGTAATACATGCGGTAGACGGATTCTCGCGCGTCGTGCAGCACGGTGAAGTAGCCGCCGCCGTTGCCGTCCCAGGGGGCGTCGCAGTGCACCGCGATCTCTTGCGGTTCGGGCGCGTGCACCAGGAGCTGGACGTTCTCCATGGCGTCGATGAGATGATCGTCTATGAAGAGTTCCCGGCGATCGCCGATATCGATGGGCTGGGCGGGTTCGGCGAGCGCCGGTACGCATCCGAGTGTTGCGGCGGCAATCAAAGCCACCCGAAGTGTTCTGCGAGCGCGTTGCATAGCGGAAAGCTCCAGCGAGTTTTGAATTGGACACGATTTAGATGATTGACACGATTGGAAGAAACTCTGCTAATCCTGTCGAAGACTGGGAATGCGATTATTCTTTAGCCGTCTGAAGAAGTCACCCTCGTCGCACCCGACGGCGGCGGCTCTCGGTGATCGAACACCGTCATCCCCACGAAAGGGGCTGTCGGCTTACTTAACTCACCCTACACTATGGAAGGAATGAGCAGATCCGTCATCCCCGCGAACGCGGGGATCCAGCGACGCGAACGCACAAACCTCCGAATTCCACTGGATTCCCGCCTTCGCGGGAATGACGCCATAGGGCGTTAGCACAGAATTGCAGAAAATGCGCTCACCGCACACGTTAAATCGACATCCCCTTCGCGGAAATGACGAATACGGCCATTGTAAATAAGGCATCTCATATCGGCGAACGCCTTGCTTCAGACGGATAAAGTATATCGGAATGCGATACTCGACGATACTGGCTGATTCTTCTATCGCCGTACGTGGGCCTTATCCCTTGCGCTGTTCGCTTTCGGGTTTCGCTTCGGGAAAGGCGCGATCCAGATCCTGCAGGCGGATGTTGCGCCATTTGATCTGCATGGGATCCTTTTCTTTCGTGCTGTGGACCTGCAACGCGATGAAGCCGCGGGCGGTCATGCCGTCTTCCAGGTCCGCGGCGGGCACGCCGTTGACCCAGGTCTTGATGGAGGTTCCCCGGCATTCAATGCGGAAGTGGTTCCACCCGTCCTGCTTGAATGCCTTCTGGGCTTCCGGCTTGTTCTCCAGGTTGTACAGCCAGCCACGGCGGGCTTCGTCGTAGATGCCGCCGGTCCACGCCCGGTCGGAGGGATCGATCTCGACCTGGTAGCCGTGGACGCGGTGGTCCTTGTACTCCGCGTAGCTGTTCGACCGGATCTGGACGCCGGAATTCATTTTGGGGTGCACGAGAAACTCGAGTTCCAGGACGAAATCGCCGTAAATCGTGTCGGTGCAGAGGAAGCTGTTCGGCTCCCCGAGTACGGTTGTTCCGACAATGGCGCCGTCCTCGATGGTGTATTGGGCTTTGCCGTTCCGCTGGGTCCAGCCATTCAGGGTCTTGCCGTCGAAGAGGTCTTGCCAGATGGGTTCTGCCATTGTATCGTTGCCTTATGAGGTTTTCGTTTGTTGGGTCGCCCGCCGCGAGACGGGTGTGGCGGTATGCTTTAGAATTTTTCGGGGTACAGCCTTTTATGACGCATTGCGTCAGCCTTTAAGGATAAAAACAGACGGCGGCTTCGCCGCCTGGCAGGCGGGGACGCCTGCGCTCCCAGCCTTTGACGCTTCCTTGTTTGATCTTGGCGTCCTCTGGTTTGTGTGAGGCGGTTGTGGTAATGCTGTGTCGCTTATTTTCGGAGCAGGCACGGATTGGTCCGCGATCGCGTGGCGGCATGCGCCGTACGCGCGCGAACTGCAAACCGAGCCAGTCCCCTACAGGGCCCATTCGCCGCGCATGTCGCGGCCGAGCAGCGCGTTGGCGTCCTCGTCGTTCGGAAAACGCTCGGCAACGGGGTCCCACGCGAGCCTGCGGCCGAGGCGCATCGCGATATTGCCGATGTTGCAGACCGTCGCGGATCGGTGGCCGATTTCCGCCGTGCAGATGGGATCCTGGCGGCTCTTTACGCAGTCCGCGAAGTTCCGGTAATGATCGTCGCTCTTGTAGAGCTGGACCTCGTCCTTCCCGATCTTTTCCTTGAGGATTTCCTCGGGCCAGGCTTTGATCGTTTTGCGGTCGACATAAATCGTGCCTTCCGTACCCTCGAAGGTCATCCCGAATTTGCCCGTCTTGCAGACCAGCTCCACGCCGTTGGCGTAGCGGCACTCGAAATAGGTCTTGGTCGCGGTGGTGAACAGGCCCGACTCCGGGAAGACGCCGTTGCCATAGACTTCCACCGGCCCGGAGTCGTCCATGCCGAGGCCCCACTGCGCGATATCGAGGTTGTGCGCGCCGAAGTTGGTGACCTGTCCGCCGGAGTAATCGAGGATGAAACGGAACTCGTAGTGGCAGCGCTGGTGGTGGTATTCCGCCCACGGCGCGGGCCCGAGCCAGAAATCGTAGTCGAAGCCCTCCGGAACCGGCTCCGGCGTCCAGGTCGGCCCGCATTCGCGGTTGTTCCCCGGAATACCGATGTTGACATATTTGAGCGCGCCGATACGCCCATTGCGCACCAGCTCGCAGGCGCGGCGGAATCCGCCCTCGGAGCGCTGCTGGCTCCCGGTCTGGAGGATTCGCCCATGCTGTTTCACGGCATCGGCCAGCGCGCGTCCCTCCTGTACGGACCACGCGAGCGGCTTCTGAACATACGCGTCCTTCCCTTTCCTGACGGCGTCCAGCGCATTCAGGGCGTGCCAGTGGTCGGGCGTTGCGATAATCACGGCGTCGATGTCGTCGCGATCATTCAATTCGCGGAAGTCGTTGTAGAGCGCGCAATCGCTGTTACCATACTTCCTATTCACGATCGCGGCGGCGGCTTCGCGGTGGGCTTTGTCGACATCGGCGATGGCGATCATTTGCACGTCCTTGAAGGCGAGAAAGCCGGTCATGTTGGACGTGCCCTGGAGGCCGCTGCCGATGACGCCCATGGTGATGCGCTCGCTGGGCGCGGTGCTGCCCCCGAGCCCAAGGGCCGAGGAGGGAATGATCGCCGGCGCGGCAAAGGCGGCGCCGATGGCGGCGGACTTGCCGAGGAATTGCCGCCGTGTGAGGTGGTTCTTTTTCATGAAGGTGTGCTCCCGTACGGTGGGGTCTGCGTGTGGTCAAACGGGTATTCTAGGGGCTGGGGCCTGAAATTACAACGCGGCGCCGGATTCCGCAGCCGGTTCGGTGGTTGGTTTTCGGGGCGTATACAGGCCCGGCATGCACGCGAGCAGCCCCCAGACGCCGATCGCAATCCAGCCGGCCGCGCCGGTCCACGGCGGGCTTGACTGCTGGAAGAGATGGCCCCAGATGCCGCTGGCCTGGCCCGCAAAGGCGCCGAGACAGAGCGCGGCGGCGCCGAGGCTGCGCGCGCGATCGGCGATCTGCCCGAGCACCGCGCCGAGCACGATGGCCAGCGCGAGCGCCCGGAGCAGGGGTTCCAGGCCGCCTGCCGTTTCCGTCTCCCGATACCAGGCGAGCAGGAAAGGGACAAACCAGATCCCCCAGAGGAGACCGGTGAGGACATAGGCCGGAATGCGCCCGGCGGGCATCAGCCGGGGGAGCAGGTAGCCGCGCCACCCGATTTCGCTGCCCAGCGCCAGCAGGGCGAATAGCGTCGCGCCGACGGCGATGCTGATCAAGGGGTAGAAAACCAGCGCGGCCACGGGCGCCACCGCTTCGGCCTCGGGCGGCAGGGGCGCGGGCATTTGATCGGAAACGCGGTTGAGCAGGCCCGCCAGATTCCACTGGGGATAGGTCAGGCCAGCGAGGGTTGCGATCAGGTAGGTGATCGCGAAGGCGGCGATCGGCAGCAGCGTGGCGCGCGCGACCGTGTCGAAGCGGACCGGCCAGATGGGGTGCGGCGCCGGGGCGTTGTCGGGGCAGAAGTGCCGCGCGATTGCGGCGCAGAGCGCGGGTATGCCCATGAGCGCGGCGAGCAGCAGAAACTGGAACAGGTTCGGCGAGGCCATCGAGAGCGCGCCCTCGGCGTGGCCAATGAAGACGAAGAGGAAGACCAGCAGGTAGCTGAGCGACAGGTAGACAGCGATTCCCTTGAGATTCATTGGATTCCTGGAAACTCCCGTGAGGTCGCGGGTAGCGGTGTGTTGTTGGGTGCGTGAAGCCGATTGTGCGGGCGCGCCGCCTGCCAAAGGTCCGATCCTAGCGGGGGGCATGCCGGCCGCGCAAACCCGCCGCCGAACGCGCGAAGCGCCGCACGCCCTATCTGCCGCGCGGCGGGGGCGGCGTGGTTGACGCGGGGGCGTTGGTCTCGGCCCGGCCCGCCGGGAAAAACTGGTACTGCGCCGCGCCGTTCGCCGAAAGACGCGCGCAGACTTCCGGTTGCGCGGCGGGGTCGGACAGGGTGAACAGCAGCGTTTGCGACTTGTAGGGCGGCACATTCACCGCCTGGCGCCGGGGTTGAACGGAAACCTCGGGGAAACGGCCGGTCTCGGGCCAATGCGCAGGCGAGACAATCGCGTCGAGCACGCCCTGCACCGCAAGTCCGCCATTGTTTCGAATCTCCGCGCGCAACTGTGCGCCGCTGCGGCTCAGGGTCAGCACCGCGGGCGTGTCCGTGGCGGCGAGCACATCGCGCGCGGTCTGGCGCTCGTACGTCGCCTCCAGGGCGAGCGCGCGGTCCGTCCCTGCCTCCGGCGTAAACGCGACGTGTATCGGCTCAACATGCTGGCGGCCGGGCGCCAGGGAAAACGGGAATTCCCGGGGGCCGAAGCTGATGCCGGCCGACGACATCAGACGCGCGCTGCCCTCGATGGTCTTGTCGTTGAGGTGGTTACTGATCACGGCCTCAATGATCGGGTGATCGCCATCGAGCGATCCGCGCAAGAGCACGCTCAGCGGCATGTGCTGGATCGGCGCGGCGCCCCGGTGTTCATCCCAGTAGCGCGTGGGTATCGGCCCATGCGGGTCTTCCGTGCGCCCCGTCGCGGCCAGCCCGTCCGGCGGCGCGGCATTTCCCGGAAGCAGCCAGATCGGGTGGACCTGAAAGCCCCGGCTTTCGAGCGTTACCGCGTGGCCCGCCGCGGTCAGGGGCTCCCGTTGCATGTCGAAGGCGTCCGCGCGCCGGGCTTCGAGCATTGGGAAGGCGCTCGTGATCTCGCCCTGCCACGGCTCGCCCGCGGTTTCCCATGCGAGCAGGGCGAATCCGTTGCGCGGATGAAACGGATCGCGCGTTTGGGTTGCGTGGGGAAAACCCGCGGGCTTGAAACCGGTGAGGTGCAGCCCGGGCGCGGACACGCCAAACCAGGAGCGGCGCACGGGCAGGGGCCCGGGGTGAATACCGGTCAGGACGGCGGGGGCCGCCGTGAAGGCGGCTTCCGCGGCGGTATGGAGCTGTGCGCGACGCCAGTCCCCGCTGAAGGGATGGATAGCATACTCAAACTGCAATTCCGGCATCAGCGCGGCGAGCTGCCCCCCGCTCGGCGTCCGTTCGAGCGCGGTGCGGTGCGCCAGGCCGACGAGCAGACGCCCGTCGCGCTGCCAGGTTACACCGGCGCTGCCCGGAAAGAGGATGGCGCACCCGCCCTCGGGTTCGCGCGGGGCGGGCAATCCGGCCCAGGCCGATGGCGGAAGCAGGTAGCGCCGTCCGTCCTTCACGGCGTCCGCGAGCGCGTTCACCAGTGTCGCGGTCTGGGCGGGCGTGATCCCGGCGAGGATCATTGACGGCGCGGGCTCAAAACCATTGGGAACCTCCGCATCGCGCAGGAAGAGCCGCGCGCCCTGCGGGATGCGTTCGGCGAAGGCGGCCACCATCTCGGGATCGGCCTGCGCCAGCAACCCCCGCACCGCCGGGTTTTGCTCCGGGCTGCCGATCACGACGCGCATGCGGTAGCCGTCGTGAAGGTAGGCGTTGAGGTCCTGCTTTTTCGTGGCGTCCGTCCACAGAAAGTCGGGTTTCTCGGGCGGCGCCTGGTGCAGTATGGCGGGGATAGCGCGGCGGATCAAAGCGGCCTGGAGCCCCTCCGCCGCTCCGCGCAGCACGGGATCGTCGCCGTACACCAACACGGCGGGCTCCAGCGGGAAGACGCGGTCCGGCCCAACTTGGATGGCGTCGCCCGGCGCGACAGCGGCCCACCGGTGCGCGGGATACACCACGCTGCCGGTACGGTTGTCGGTGCGGTCCGTCTGGATGACCCCGTCCGTGTGCCCCCTTGCGCCGCTGATCGCGCCGAAGCGTTCGCCGGCGATCAGTCCGCGTCCCGCGTGCGGCAATGTGAAGGCCGCAAAGGCCGCGCGCCCGCGCAGGTCGACGTCGCGCAGCCGCGTGTAGCAATGCACCCATGGCTGGCCGAGCGCAAGCGTGTAGCGCCGCTCCAGGAGGCCGCCGCGCATGGGGGTAGTCACCACGATGGTCTCGCGGAACGCGGTGTGTTCGGAGGTAATCGAAAGCGGCGGCGGCAAGGTCTCGCTGGCGGGGCCGGTCGTATGGAGGTCGCGCCCGCCATTGTTTTCGAGGTCGTTGGACGCCAGGAACGCGATGTCATTCAGCGGCCCGGCCTCCAGGCGCGCACCCGTGCGCTTGTCCTCGATCCGCGCGATGGCTCCCGTGGCGGGGGCCACGAAGAGCGCCAGGTACTCGTTCTCGATCTGGAGTTCACGGCCTGACGCCGGCGCGGACGGTGGCCCTTCCACCTTCATGAAGTAGGTGGCGTGGCCCAGCGCGGGCAGGTTCTGTCCCATGAACTCCAGCATCGCGGTTTCCTGGTACGGGCGCACGGCGGCGGGCACGGGCGTTCCCTCGCCATCCAGTACGATCACCCCGGCGTTGGGCGTGGCGGGCAGTCGCACCCGTACCGGCAGCGTGGCGATCTGGCTCGTGGGGTTGAAGGCGACGATGGCCTCAAATTGGCCGGCATTCAGGGGAACCGCGCCGGCGGTGTCAATCTTCTCCGCGATGTACGCCAGGCTGCGGCCCGCAGTCTCCCCCGCGATTTCCGCGACCTCGCGAAAGCCGGCGAGCGCATCGAGCGCGTCGTCCCGCGTTGCCGGCGCGCTCAGGTAGGCGGGAGTGCTGTAAAACGCCAGTTGCCGCGCCGCGACGTCAAGGGCCGCGTGGGGCCACACGGCGCCCTCCAGGCTTGCGAAGGTGGCCAGGGTCTCGGCGGTTGCGAGTTGCCGTTCCGACCGCGCCTGCGCGCGCTTGAGCATGGGCCAGGACAGCAGGTCGCCCGTATAGCCGGTGTTCAGGTAGGCCGAGGCCGGCGGAATGGCCGTTTCCAGCGCCGGGCCGCCCGCGGCGATTTCATCGAAAAATGCGGCGCCCCCGCCTCCGTCCAGCACGATGCGGGGAAAGGAGCGCGCCAGGTTGGCCACCGCGCCCCGGTAGAAGGGCTCGGGCGGATTCACGGCGCTATCCACGACGAGTACATCGCCCGGGCTGCCGAGGGCGAGCAATTCCCGCCGCTGCACGGCGGCCAGGTCCTGCAAATCCTCGACGTTTGCGGGGCCCGGGGAAGGCTGTTTGTGCCGGAGATAACGCGCGCCGCCGTGCAGGTCGAGGTAGCGCGCGAGCGGCGGGAGGCCCGCCCGTCCGGCGTTGCCGATAAGGCCCAGGATCGGCGTGTGTTGCAGGAGTTGTGGTGTTTGCGGGGCCAATCCCGGCGCGTTCCACGCCAGAAAATGTGGGGTGGCGCTTTTGAGCATGCCCTGATTCATCGAGAGCCCGATTTGCAGGTTGCGCCACAGCAACAGGCCGCCCGCGATACGCTCGTCGACCGGCGCGTAGCGCGCGCGCACCGTCACGGCCCCCCGCTGCGCCGCCGCCAGCAGGTCCGCCCGCAATTCGGGATGCGCGGTGTACGGCGCGTGCCACGCGGACGGGTGACCCAGGTCGAACCCGTATCCCGTCCCCTCGCGCAGGAAAAGCACCTGATTCCGATAGGTTTCGAGCGAGCGCGCCGTGCTTTCCGACGCCGCTTCTCCTTCCGGTCGGTGCAGCGTGTGCCCGGTGATGATCCGCACGATTCCCGGCTGGTCCGCGCCGGAACGCACGGTGATGGCGTCGCGGAACGAAGCCTCCGCGCCGCCGCTGTGCATGCGGACCGTCACCTGCGCGGCGGCGCCGTCCGCCAGGCCCCGCACGGGAACGGGAACCGGTACGCGGACGGTTCCCAGCGCATCGATCGGCGCGACCTCGATCAGGTCCGGAATGGCCGACGCGGGCGTGGACACGATCAGGTCCACTGGTTCGGATTGGGAATCCACAGGGTTGTGCAGGGTGAGCCACGTGTCCTGGCGCGCGTCGCCCGCGCCGCCCGAGAACGTGCCCGCCTCTTCCAGTTCCGGGACGTAATACAGGCTGCCGAGCGGTTCCGCGGGCCGGACGCGCGCCGAGATAGCGAAGCCGCTTGTGTTGCGCAGGCGGGGCCGGTTCGCGAAGGTTGTCGCCGCCAGTTCCCGCGACGTTACGTTCAGCGCCCGCGCGATCGCGTCGCTATCCGCCCCCGGAACCTCCATCACCACCAGGTTGTTTCCCGCGCGCAGCCGCACCGCGACCTGCGTGACGCCCGCGGCGTCCGGGGGCGCCGGCTCGTACGCGCGCGCCGGGAAGCCGTTTACCCACATCCGCACGCCCAGCGGCGACTGCACGTCGAGAAAGATGGCGGTCGCCCGGTCGGCGACGGTGTAGAACGCGGCGTACGCGATGCCGTCCTGCCGCGCGGGGAAGAAGGGTTTCAGGTCGAGCTCGGGACCCGTGGTTCCGGCGCGCTGCCAGATGGCCTCTCCCCCATCCGGCGCCGTCACGCGCAGCAGATGGTCCGGACGCGTGCGGGCGATACCCCCGAGCGGCGCCATGTGGTCCGTGTCGCCCAACACGGGCGCGCCGGAAGCGACCGCCCCCAGAATGCCGCCGGGGACATCGGGCGGGAAGGGCCCGCAGACGAGCCAGTGCGCGATATAGCCGCGCTCGAGGATGGGGGCCAGGTTTTCCTGGGCACGCGATTCGAGCGGGCACAACAGCAGGCCAAGCGCGACGAGCGCTACCGTGAAGCGTACCCGGCTCATAGGGCGGACCCGTTCGCGGCGGGCCGCTCGACGCTGGGCAGTTGGGCGTCGCGCAGATGCGGCCAATCCCGGTGGGCAATGATCTGTAGCACGAACAGCACGACGCACAGCATGGTGGTCAGCGCGACCACCGGCGCGCCCCATGGCTCGAAGCGCATCAGCCAGCGGGAAAATCCCGCAAGCCCTATGCAAGCCAGTGCGAGCGGAATCAGCAGCTGGGCGCCGCCCGCCAGCGTCGTGTAGTCGATGGGCTCGGCGCCAGGAAAGAAGCGAAACGCCAGGATCGCGAGTAGACAGAGCCGAAACGGGCCGTTTTTCACGCAGGCAAACGCGATGATCGCGAGCGCCAGCGCAAACAGGCCCCAACTCCACGCGATCATCGGGTGCGCGTGCAGGTGCGCCACGGTCTCGGGCAGCAGGCCGATGGGGTAGATCAACAGAATCAGCGGCGCGGCCATTGCAACGGGGGATGGCAGGGTGCTGTACACCGCCTCGATGTGAAGGCCATTCGCCAGCGTCGCCACGGCCAGAAAGGGCGCCAGCCGGAGCCAGTTTCGCGATTCCGGGCGGGCGGGGTAGAACTCCAGCAGCAGGAGCACACCAAATAGCGGGGCGTTGATTGCGAACGGAAACGCGGCCAACGCGAAGATCGCGAGCGCGGCGGCGATACGTGCCGGGGATGGGCGCTCGATCACCCGGAGATAGGCGAATACGGAAAGGAGCGCCATCAGGGCCGCGGCGAGGTAATAGACGCCGTTGGCTTCAAACAACGCCTCGGTTTTCACCGGGTGCGCCATGAAGGAGGTCCCCGCGAGCGACCCGAGCCAGATCGGTCCCTTCACGAGCAGGCGAGTCACGTGGAAGATCGCCAGCATGCACGCGTAGATCAGGGGAACGGCCACCATGGCGTGGGCCAGCAGCGAGGTTCCGGTCAGCGCGCCCAGCGCGTCGAGCACCGTGCGCGTAAAACCCGGGATTTCCGGGTGCGCGCCGAGCGCCTCCACCGCCCCTCGCCATCCCGCGGCCCACAGGCTCAGCCCGTATACGGTCCCCAGGTAGATCGCCATCGCGCCCGCATAAAAACGCGGGCCGGGTGGCGTCCGGGGCGGTGCTGTTGGTGTCGGGTTTTCCATGGCGTGCGGGGATTATAGCCCCTGCGGAAGGATGGCGCCAATGCCGGGCGAATTCATACATTTCCTTCAGGTTCCACGAGAGACTGGGCCGGCACAGCGCAATTTCGCGCGGTAGCATCAGGCCAATGCGTGCTACCCCTACCGGGACGGGCACGCGCCTTCTGGCTCGCGTGGACAACACGCGCGCCGACCCCTGGACGCCTGTCTGGCGATACGAGATCAGGGTCACCAGCGCGAGTCCGTCCCTTGTCCGCCCGCCCCACGCTGTTGCCCGCACTCCAGCGGGCAACAGCGTGGTTTTGGACGTCAGATCTTATTCCACGGGAACGCCGCGGCGGGCGCTTCCCCAGCAGCCCAGGACCATCGCGATCACGCCGAACAGGAAGACGTCCGCGATGTGTTTCCGCAGGTCGTCCAGAGACTTCCCGCGCAGGAACTGGCAGCCGCCCGGCGCCAGGGGGATGCGCGCATCGAGCTCGGATTCACTGAGCAGTCCATCGTTATTGGTATCGAGCACCTCGAAGACGGCGTCATTGAGTCCAGCAATCACCGAGCGCGCCTCCGCGATCGACAGGAAGCCGTCCGCATTGGCGTCCGCGCTCGCGAAGGCGTCGCGCAGTTCCCGCGCAATTTCCTCCAGGCCCGGGAGTTCACCCTCACCCTCACCTTCGCCTTCACCTTCACCTTCGCCTTCACCTTCGCCCTCGCCTTCTCCTTCTCCCTCACCTTCGCCTTCACCCTCGCCTTCACCCTCGCCTTCACCTTCGCCTTCACCTTCGCCTTCGCCACCCATGCCGCCAGCGTCGTACCGAAACACCGCGCCGTTGATTTCGGAGCCCGGCGTGAAGTCGCCCACCCGGATATTGATACCGCTGGTGGCCGCGTTGAAGATCACGGTGTAATACGCGCTCTCCAGCGCCACGGGCTGGAGTGTGGCGTCGAGGGTGTGGGTGAAATCCTGCTTCGCGGCCTTGGGGCTGTAGAGGCGGACCGCCCCGGCGCCCGGGTTCACCAGCGCCCCGGCATCGGTCACGCCCGCGATGCCGCCCGTTAGGAAGGGCGTTTCCGCCGACAGCAGCGCGCCGTCCGCTTCCCAGTCGAGCGTAGCCGATCCCTCATGGGCCGCGATCAGGGCCGCGATGCTGAATTGCCGCAACTCGCCCGTGTTGCCGTCCATCGCGAGCAGCGCGTCCGTGTCCACGGGCGATTTCGCCAGCGTCGCGGAATAGCTGCCCTCTGGCTTCACGACCACGGTGTCCTTCTCTGCGCGGTACTTCTCGGATTTCCGCACCACGGGAGTCATCCGCGATTTGCCGGCCTGCAAGTCCAGTATGACGAGTTCGCTCGGCTCGCCAAAGACCCCGGCGTCCAGCAAGACCAGCCGGTCGGTTAGAAAAAGTCCGTCGTAATGCGCCGCGTTCGCCACCATGGCGCCTTCTTCGAAGTCGGCCGGCGCCTGGGTGTCGAAGGTGTACAGATTTCCGCTGAAACCCGCGCCCAGCAGGGCCGTGGCGCCGTCGGGGGCCAGCGTGATGAAGCCCGGATCGCCGGCGTAGCCCGATGCGATTGGCGTGAAGGCGTCCGCATCGATGTCCGCCTGAACAAAAATGGCGTCGCCATTCCAGACGAGCAATCGCCCGTCGGGCAAGGCCGTCCCCGTCACGCCGAACGCGAATTCCGCAGCCTGCGGGAAATTCTCGTAGGCGACGAATTCCCGCGCGGCGCAGGGCCGGGCCAGGAGGGCGGCCGCGAGGGCCAGGGGGAAGCAAAGGGTGGTCAGAAGGGTGCGCATGGGAGGTTCCTTTCTCTCGGGGGGCCATCGCGCCGCCACGGGAAAAGGGCCCGCGCGCGGCGGCCCGCCTCCCCATGGAGACACGACACCCCCGAATGCTCCAGGTGCAATACACCTGTACCAGGGGTGTGGGAAGTGGATCAGGGGCAGGAACCGCACATGAGACCTGTCCCGCAACAACTTTCCCGCGAATTGTTGCAAAACCCCCGTTGCGGGTCAGATATTCTGGCTTCCGGATCGGCCTACACGCCGCGCCTTCCCCTCCTTGCGGAAAGTGGCTATTGCGGCGTTCGTCCCCGGTTACAGCAGCGCGACTGCGACGGATTCACACCGTCTTCCCTGCGCCCGCACGGGACCGGCCGCACAGGGGCGACCGGCAAGGGCGAGTATACGGGCGCCCGCGCGGCATGTCAAACAAAATACGCGGCGCGTTGAACTTTTCCCGTGTTCCGTGGTCGAATGGTGCATCGACGCAACGAATCCGTTCGCCGAAAACAACGGAGTACCCCACGCATGCCCGAGTATACGCCGCCCTCGCGCCGACACTTCCTGAAGCGCAGCCTGGCCGCCACGGCCTGCGCCTTTCCGGCCATTGTCCCCGGACGCGCGCTGGGTCTGGACGGGGCGGTGGCCCCGTCGAACCGCATTGCCCTCGGTTTCATCGGCATGGGAAAGATGGCCCGCACGCTCCTTGAAAGTTTCCGCGGGCGCGACACGGTCCAGGTGCTTGCCGTGGCCGATGTGGAGCGAGGCCGCCGGGAGCGGGCCGCCGCCGAAACGAACGATTTCTACGCCGCGCGCTTCGCCGAGACGGCGTACCAGTCCTGCGAACACTACAACGACTTCCGCGAACTCTGCGCGCGCCCGGATATCGACGCGGTGGTGATTACCACGCCCAACCAGTGGCACGCGCTCAACGCGGTGGAAGCGGCGCGCAATGGGAAGGACATCTACCTGGAGAAGCCCCTCGCCCGCACGATTGCCGAGGGCCAGGCCATCGTGCGCGCGGTGCGCCGTTACGGGCGAATTCTTCAGGTGGGCAGCCAGCAGCGTTCGGACGCCAACTTTCGCTTCGCCTGCGAACTGGTGCGCAACGGGCGGATCGGGCAGGTCCACTCCGTGCATGTGAACGTGGGCGGGCCGCCCGCGGAGGATTACCTCCCCGCCGACCCGCAACCGGAAGGGCTCGACTGGGACTTCTGGCTGGGCCCCTGCCCCTGGCGTCCCTACAGCGCGGTGCTCTGCCCGCCGGCGACCTACGACGGCTGGCCGCGCTGGCGCCACTACCGGGAATACGCGGGCGGCGGCATGACCGATGTGGGCGCGCACCATTTTGATATTGCCCAATGGGGGCTTGGGACGGATCACACCGGCCCGGTTGAAATCACGCCCCCCGGGGTAAACGGCGCGGAGCGGCTGACGTACCGCTACGCCAATGGCGTCCGCATGTACCACGGGGGCGCCGGGGGAAGCGGACCGGGCGGGGCCGTGGAATGGATCGGCGATCGCGGGGCGGTGCGCGTCAACCGGGAGCAGTACCTGGAAACGGATCCCGCGTCACTGAAATACGACTTGATCGGCGCCGGCGAGGTGCGGCTCTACCGGAGCCGGGACCACCACGAGAACTGGCTGGAGGGCATACGAACCCGCCGCGATTGCGTCTGCAACGCCGAAATCGGCCACCATACCGCCACCGTTTGCCACCTTGGCAACATCGCCTACTGGCTGAAACGCCGCCTGGAGTGGAATCCGGAAGGCGAGCATTTCGTAAACGATCCCGAGGCCAACCGCCTCCTGAGCCGCCCGATGCGCGGCCCGTGGGTGCTCACATGATTCCCCGCGCATACTTCACAGGCCAAGTGTTGATTGTGTTGTTGTTCGTCGCGGGCGCCGCCGCGCAGGAGTCCCCGGAACCGCCCGCCCTCTCGCTCGACGCCGCGCTTGCGCAGGCGCGGGCGTGGGACTACGGCGATGATCCCGCCCCACTGGAATATCTGAGGGAACGTGTGCTGGCGGCGCAGGGCGACCCCGTGTCGCGGGACGACCTGGCCAGCGCGCTGGCCGGGCTACTTTCCGACGAATCGAGGACCTATGCCGGCAAAGTCTTCGCTTGCCGCCAGCTCTACCTGATCGGCGGCACGGAGCAGGCCGGCGCGCTGATCGCCTGGCTTGGCGACCCCGAGGTCGGGACCGCCGCGCGCTATGCGCTGGAGAAGATTCCCGGCGCCGAAATCAACGACGCTATCTGGGCCGCCCTGGAATCGGCGGAGGGCCCTGCCGCCGCGGGGCTCACCGGGACCCTGGCCGCCCGGGGCGGTCGCGACGCAATCACCAGGCTCGTGCTCTTGCTCGCGCGGGAGGATCCCGACACCGTGCGCGCGGCTATCGCCGGATTGGGACGTATCGGCGGACCGGAGGCGGAAACGGCATTACGGGAGGCGGCGACTTCGCTGCCCGACACGCTCCGCCCGGCGGCTTATGACGCGCTGCTCGCCTGCGCGGAGTGGTACGCCGCGCGGGATCGCGTCCTGGATGCGGACCGCCTGTACAGCAAACTGCTCACTACCGAACGTCCCCTGCCCGTGCGCCTGGGGGCCTTTGCCGGGCGCGCACGACTTCTGGAGGATGACGCCGCGCCGATGATCGCGGAGGCGTACCTTTCCGCGGAGCCGGTGTGGATGGCGGCCGCGCGCGGCGCCATCCGGAACGCGGGGGGCGCGCCGTCCACCGCGCGCTTTGTCAGCCTGCTCGCGGCGGTCCCGCCGGAGGCGCAGGTCCCGCTGCTGGGCGCCCTGGCGGATCGCGGCGACCCCGCCGCGCTCGATGTGGTCGCTGGCGGCCTGCGCAGTGACAACGAGGACGTGCGCCTCGCCACCATCGACGCCCTCGGGGCGCTGGGCAATGAGACGGTGGTTCCCGCGCTTCTGGCTATTGCCGCGGGCGCGGACAAGGAGGCCGGGGACCGCGCGCGATCCAGCCTGGCGCGCCTGCCGGACGCCGGCTCCAACGGCGCGCTTCTGAGAGCCTTCAACGAAGCAACGCCCGAGCAGAAGGCGCTGATTTCATCCCTGCTCGCGGCGCGGCAAGCCGTCGAGGCTGTCCCGATCCTGCTGGATACCGTCGCGTACGAAACGGACGAGGTGCGGCGCGGCGCCTGGGAAGCTGTGGGCGCGCTGGCCCGCGCGGACGCCCTCCCCCGCATGGTCGCGCTGTTTTTCGAAGCGCGGGAGGAGGAATCCCGCTCCGAGGGAGGGCGCGCGCTCCTTCACGTGCTTCGGCGCATTCCCGCAACCGGCGCCCGGGCCGATACGCTTCATGACGTGTTCCGCGCCGCGCCGGATCCGGATGCTCGGGCCTCGTTGCTGGCAATTGTTGCCGAGTTGGGCGATGATCGCCTGCTTTCGCTGGTGCGGGACGCGGTGCGGTCGCCGGAGGCGCCCGTGCGCGAAGCCGCCGTGCGGGCGCTCTGCGGCTGGCGGACGCCCGCGCCCCGGGAAGCGGTTTACGCGATCGCGGCGGACGAGAGCGACTCCGACAGGCGCCACGCCGCGCTTGAGGGCTTCATCCGCATGCTGCGGCTGGACACCGGGGCGCCGGTGGATGATCGCGTGGCCGGATTCGAGCGTGCGCTCGCGCTGTCCGACACGCCGGGGATCAAGCGCGCGGTCCTGGCGGGCCTGGGCGAATTGAGAAGCAGCGCGGCCCTGGACCTCGCGGAGCGGCTGCGCGCGAACGCCGAGGTGCGCGCGGAGGCGAACGTCGCGGCCCTGGCGATCCGGCGGCAGTTTTTCCGCGCAACGGCGTCCGCCGCCGCCGATGAGGCCCGCCGCGCCGCCGACGGGCGGACCGACACCTTCTGGCAGGTTCCGGGCGGGCAAACCCCCGGACAGTGGATTGAGATTGACCTGTACCGTTCCATTGCGCTCCGGGGAATTGTCCTGGACACGGCGCGCACGCCGGACGCCTTCCCGAGAGGGTTCCGGGTCTACCTGTACGAGGCGGGCGCCCCTCCAGGCGAGCCCGTTGCCGAGGGCGTCGGCGCGCCGGGCGTGACCCCTATCGATTTCGCGCGGCCCTTCTCCGGGCGCATGCTCCGGATCGAGCAGACCGCGGACGCCCCGGAAAGCGATTGGGTCATCCATGAAATCGGGCTCATCCCCGAGTAACGGTACTCAATCCACCCAGAGATTTCCGAGGTAGGGATCCAGCGCCGATTCGCTGGCCTCGGCGATGGCTGTCTTGAGAAGTGTCTGGAAGACCGGGCGCACCGGCAGGTCCTCCAGGCCGTCCAGCGGGTGGAACGCCGCCTCGACGACACGCGCGTCTCCCCCGGTCCGCAGTTCGCCGCTGGTGATCCGCGCGGCGAAGTACAGGTTCACGATATGCCGGTGGCGATCCTCGGGGATGCTGTCGTTGGCCAGCATCAGGGCGCCGATCGCGGTCTCGATGTTCAGTTCTTCCCGCAACTCGCGCCGGAGCGCTTCCGCCAGCGTCTCGCCGTAGTCCACGCCGCCCCCGGGCAACATCCAGTACGACTGGCCGTCCTTCTGATGCCGCACCAGCAGGATCCGGCCATCTTCGACGATGATCGCGGCAACGCGAATGCGCGGCAACTTCGGTTCGTGGTCCATGGGCTGGCGCCTCCCGCCTGTATCTTGTTGCACCCCGCAGGCGCGTTTACATCCCGCGCGGGCGGTGCGTATTATACGGATTGGTCCCGGGCCGGGCGACTCCCGCCCGGAAAGGCATTAAACGAGAATGAGAGAGGAAACAGGAGTATGCGCATGTTTGATTTGGTCCGGCGCGGCGCGCTGGCGCTTGCGGCGGGGGGTATGATGGCGGGGTGGACGCATCCGGCGGGCGCGGAAGGGCTGTGGCCGCTGGAATTCGCGAACAAGGTGCGCGACGCGGGCGGCGCCGTAAATTTCGTCTTCGGCGCGAAACGCCCCTTCCCGCAGTGCCACGCCTCCACGGTCGCCGAGACGAAGGACGGCCTCGTGGCCGCCTGGTTCGGCGGCACGGCGGAGAAGGACGACGACGTGGGCATCTGGTACGCCAACTGGGATGGCAAAAAATGGACCGATCCGCAGCGCGCCGCGAAGATCAACGACACGCCGCACTGGAACCCGGTGCTTTTCCGCGATGACGCGGGGACGATCCATCTGTTCTTCAAGGTGGGCCCCGAAATCCCCTTCTGGCAAACCTACTGGATGCAGAGCGAGAACGGCAGGGACTGGAGCGACCCGGTGGAGCTGGTCCCGGGTGATAAGGGTGGCCGCGGCCCGGTCAAGAATAAGGCCATCATCCTTTCAGATGGGACCTGGCTGGCCCCCGCGTCGACGGAGCACCAGGGCTGGAACGCCTTCGCGGACCGATCAGGCGATCAGGGCAAGACCTGGGAACGTTCCGCAAACTTCGAGTTCGATCCCGCGAAGTTGACGGGCAAAGGCATCATTCAGCCGACCTTCTGGGAATCCGAACCGGGGCAGGTCCACGCCCTGATGCGCTCCACGAGCGGCCACGCCTGGCGAACCGATTCCTCGGACGGCGGTAAGACGTGGACGCCGGTCTACGATTCGGGCCTCCCCAACAACAACAGCGGCTTCGACGCCGTGCGCCTGGAGGATGGGCGCATCCTGCTGGTCTACAACCCCGTCGCCGGCAACTGGGCCGCACGCACGCCGCTGGATCTTGCGATGTCGGAGGACAATGGCAAGACCTGGAAGACGGTCGCGCACCTGGAGGCGGATCCCGACCTCCGGAGCGAGTTTTCCTACCCGGCCATCATCCAGACGACTTCGGGCGATGTTGTGATTACGTATACTTACCAGCGCGAGCGCGTGCGCTGCTGGATCGTGCCCTTGTCCGCGCTGTAGGCCAGTTATCCTGTACGAGAAAGCCCGCCGGTGGACCCCGCAAACGTCCCCGGCGGGCTATTTTCATGTGTTGACCGTCTTTCCCAGGCTCTCGTGAATATGCTATAAACGACAGGCCCGCGCGTCCACCCTGGGCGCAATGGTACCGGCTGAATTTCGTTTCCGCCGGTTCCGTGCGGGGTTCCCTCATAGCGAAAGGAGTTCATACGCCATGATACGCACGCGAATCGCGGGCGCCGCCGCGCTGGCGGCCCTGCTGGTGTCGGCGGCGGTCCACGCCGACAATCCTCCGGCCAAGTCCGGTCGGTTCGGCCAGGACGTTGCCGAGAAGTACACCACGGAGCACGGGTTGCCCTCCAATAATGTGGCCCACCTGGCCATTGTCGAGGGCGCGGTTGTCGCCGTTACCGATCAGGGGGCCGCGCGCTTCGAGGATGGCGCCTGGAAGGCGGACCCGTACTCCACCCAGGAGCACCTCTTCAACGACGCGGTCTGGCGCGACGATCACCGTGTCGTCGCCTCGGATCGGGGGCTCTTCCGGCGCGTCGAGGGCGCCGAAGCCGTCGAACTGGTCCCCGGAGCCGCGCGGCAGCTGGCCGAGTCTCCCGAAGGCTATCTGGTTGCGGCGACAGAAACGGGACTTTACCGCGAGACCGGAAATGGCTTCGAGGCGATATCCGTGACGGACGGCCTGGGCCGCACCTGGGCCACCCACGACGTGCGCGGCGCGGCCTTCGACAGCCAGGGCCGCCTCTGGTTCGCCACGCTCGCGGGCATTGGTCGCCAGGACGGCGATTCCTGGACCTTCTACACGGGCCAGGAGGGTCTCCCCTACAATGACTTCACCAGCGTGGCCGCCGCCCCGAACGGCGCCATGTGGTTCGGCACGCGAATCGGCGCCATCCGCCTGGAGGACGGAAAGTGGTCCTACCGCCAGGGCCAGCGCTGGCTGCCGAACGACGACGTGCGCGATGTCGCCGTGGACGCCGATGGCACGGCCTGGTTCGCCACCGCGAACGGCGTCGGCGCGATCCGCCGCGTCCCCATGACGCTCGCCGAGAAGGCCGAGATCTACGAAGAGGCGATGGAGAAGTATATCCGCCGCACGCCCTTCGGGTATGTTTCGGAGGTGAGCACGGATACACCGGGCGACACGAGCGTCATTCACTACCACGACAGCGACAACGACGGCCTCTGGACGGCGATGTATGGCGCGGGCGAGTGCTATGCCTACGCCGCAACCGGCGATCCCAAGGCGAAGGACCGCGCCAAACGCGCCTTTGAGGCCCTGCGCTTCCTGCAGAAAGTCACCCAGACCGGCGATATCCGCCCGCCGAAGGGCTATGTGGCCCGCACCATCCTGTCGACCGACCTTCCGGATCCGAACGAGGGGCGCATCGAGCGCGATCGCCAGCACCAGCAGACCCAGGACTCCGCCTGGAAGGTCTACGAGCCGCGCTGGCCGAAGAGCGGCGACGGCAAGTGGTATTGGAAAAGCGACACGAGTTCCGACGAGCTTGACGGGCATTACTACTTTTACCCGCTTTACTACGACCTGGTTGCGGATACCGAAGAGGAGAAGGAACGGGTGCGCGAGGTGGTGCGCGACCTCACCGATCACATTATTGCGCACAACTACACGCTCACCGATCACGACGGCACGCCGACCCGCTGGTCGGATTATAGCCCGGAGGCCCTTAACCATCACTGGGTTTGGTGGTCCGAGCGCGGGCTCAAGTCCCTCAGCATGCTCTCGTACCTCACCGTGGCGGAGCACATGCTTGGGGACCAGAAATACACGGATCACATCAACAAGCTCATGGAAGAGCACGCCTACGACACCAACGCGATGGTCACGAAGATCCAGCGCGGCGTCGGCTCCGGCAACCAGTCGGACGACGAAATGGCGGTGATGTGCTACTACAACCTGGTCAAGTACACGAAGAACGAAGAGCTGAAGCACGACATGCTCTACTCCTTCTACTCGCAGTACATCCTGACCGAGCCGGAGATGAATCCCTTCTTCAACTTCGCCTACGCCGCCTTCGGGCGCGATGTGCTCTACCGGAATCCCTACGGCATCCACCCGATTCCGCCGTGGGACGGCTGGCTGGAAGACAGCATGGCGACGCTCTACGACTTCCCGCTGGACCGCTTCAACTGGGCGCACAAGAACAGCCACCGGCTCGACATCGTCCGGCTGAACCGTCAGGCGGCCTTCGAGCCCGCCGAGGCCGCGCGGCCCATCAACCGGGGCTACCGGAACAACGGCAAGGTGCTCCCGGTGTCCGAGCGCTTCTTCCACCACTGGAACACCGACCCGTGGAACCTCGATTACGGCGGCAACGGGCGAAGCCTGGGAAGCGGCACGGTCTTTCTGCTCCCCTACTACATGGGGCTGTACTACGGTTTCATCGAAGAGACCGAATAATCGGCCACTGGAAACGTCATGCATTGCCGGGCGCCCCACCGCGGGCGCCCGGTTTGTATGCGGGGGCAGGGTAATCGCATTTACATTTCGTGACAGTTTAGCCGTCGGAAGCGAAGAGGTTTTTCAACCACGAACGAACACGGGGCAGCCCCTGGCCGCGACCAAAGAAATGATCACCACGAAGGGCACTGGGCAGCCTTGGGCCGCAACCAAGGCATTGATCACCACGAAGGGCACGAAGGGCACGAAGAAAAAAAAAGTAACACTTTAGCCGTCTGAAGCATCTATATGTAGTTTTGTCGCGTGTTGTACGCACAGCATGTGGTATGCGATAGTGTGCGCATGGCGAACTCGCTGTTGCAAGATATTCCCCTTGGGGCCTCGCTGACGGAAGAGGCGGCGCGTGCGATTTTCCTTCGCGGCGAAGAATCTGTAATCTTCGCGCTGCTTGCGCAGGCGAAGATGCTGGCCGAGCACCAGGCCGCCCTGCCCGCGATCGCCCACAACACGCCCTCGACGCCTTCGGGCGCGAAGCCGGTGTACACCAAGCCCCAGTCCTCCGGTCGCGGCAAGAAGAAGCCCGGTCGCAAAGCGGGCCACGCGGGCAGCCGGCGACCGGCCCCGGAGGAGATCGATCGCAGCGAGGCGCACCGCGCGGCCTGCTGCCCGGATTGCGGCGGCTCCCTCAACCGCTGCGAGGAAACGCGGACGCGCTACACCGAGGATATCCCCGAAACCAGGCCGGAAGTGACCGAGCATGTCATCCACCGGGACTGGTGTCCCAGGTGCAAGAAGAAGGTTGAAGCCCCGGTAAGCGCGGCCCTGCCGGGCGCCACCGTGGGCAATCGCGCGCTGGTGCTGAGCGCCTGGCTCCATTACTGCCTTGGCAACTCGCTCGCGCAGATCGCGGACGTTTTCAACTTCCACCTTTACTTCAAGGTCACCCCCGGGGGCCTGTTGCACATGTGGCGGCGCCTGGCGGAAATACTCCTGCCCTGGCACGAGGAAATCCAGCGCGAAGCGCTCAGGTCCTCGGTGCTGAACGCCGACGAAACCGGCTGGCGCGTGGATGGAAAGACCCACTGGCTCTGGTGCTTCGCCAGCAGCGACCTGAGCTATTTTCTGATCGACCAGTCGCGCGGTCAGCCCGCGTTGAAGAAGTTTTTCATAGAGGAGTTCGCGGGCACGCTGGTGGCCGACTTCTGGGGGCCCTACAACGCCGTGGCGTGCGCCCATGCGCAGAAGTGTCTGGTGCACCTGCTGCGCGATCTCGAACACGTCGAGCGCTACAAGTCGCCCGGCGAGGACTGGGCGGCCTTCGCTAAAAAGCTGCGGCGCCTGCTCGGAGACGCCATCCGCCTTTCCCGGCGCGAGGATGAACACACGCCCGAAGCCTACGCTTCGCGACGCGCGCTGCTATCCAAGCGCCTCGATGAACTCAACGCCATGCCCTGGGAAGACGCGCAGGCGCGGCGCCTTGTCAAACGCCTCAAACGCCACTGCGACGAACTCTTCACCTTTCTGGACCGGCCCGGCGTCCCCTTCGAAAACAACCTCGCCGAGCGCTCCATTCGCCCCGCCGTCCTCCTGCGCAAGAACAGCTACGGAAACCGAAGCGGTACGGGCGCCGACATACAGGCCCTGCTCATGAGCGTCTTCTTCACCCTCAAAAAGCGCGGGCACAATCCCGTCGACGCCATCAGCCATGCCCTCAAACAATTCCTCGAGACGGGCTCGCTGCCACCGCTACCCGCAAAGTCCACTTCAGTCCGCTAAAGTGTTACAAAGTGTCTAATTTCACTTACTGATACGGTCTCGCCGCGGAAACGCTTCCGAATATCTTCGCGCAAGGCAGTTTCGTCATAGTAGTCGAGTAACTGAAACTGGGCAGGGTCTACGCGGTCCGAAAACGAAAAGGCGCCTGTCGCGTCTGTTTTTCGCATCGCTTTCTTCATTTCTTCGAGACCACGGATGTGATTTGTGCAGAAGAATAGCCAATGCGTAAGTTGGTTCCGATCGTCACACATCGCGAAATGCCACACGTACTTAACTTTGGCCTTGTCTTGTAGGGCCTTCTTGAATGAAGCTTGCATCGTACGGGCGGAATCCTGCGATGGAACTTCTAACGCGGCTCTCCACTCATCGCCTCCAAAAGCCTTATCGAATGTTGGCCACTTTGTTTTGTCGCTTAGATACACTCCAAATCGCGACCAATTCAGAAATAGCAGGCATTCGCACATGTTGTGTCGCATTATCTTTTGGATCATCGACATCGGAACCTTTGAGTATCCGAATTGATCGAGAAAGAAAAAGGCGGGTCCCAACTCCTTTGATTCACTATCTATCTTGTCAATCCATTCATCAAGCAGTGAAATGCAATCGCCATCGAAACACTTTACCGACTGGATGGAGCTGCACGCGTCAATCTTTTCTTGTAGGGCTGCGATCTGAAGTCGCAACGTGGCGCATCGTTTAGCGTCCTCCTCTATGAACGTCAAACGGACTGGACGTTTCAATTCGGCCTCGTGGTTCAAGATTGTATTTATCGCCAACACGGGGCTTCCTGCTTCACCGTTCTCGTATACTCCCGGCCCTGCGAATGCATCAAAAACCCGTAGCTCCTTCGTTGAAGGACTACGATTTGATACTTCGCGACCGAGTATCGCTACCCAAGCGCCTAAGTATGACTGTAGAATCTGGTGTTTCGCGAGTGTGTGCCGCTTCGCCTCCCAAATTGTGTCGAAGTCATCAGCCATTGATTTCTCCCCGGTGCTTTTCTAGTACGTCAATTGGACCGGCATCTCGTCCCAGGTTCTGCCAAGCAGAAGTCGACCAGTTTTTTTCTTATTCTGCCCACCCCACTGCTTGAAAAAAAACGGTACGCCACTTTCCATGCACATCTCTTGAATGGCGATGACCCAGTCCTCCGCCATAGGCCTTGCGCCCGGTCCCGATTCACCGCCAACGATTACCCAGTCAATTCCATCTAGTAGGAGCGTAGGGAGCGGACCTATTAGCGGCTCGATTGAAAGAAAGCGTACTTGTGCGGGTACTGATCGCAAGTGGTCTATTCTTCCAACGACGCGCTCGTCCTCTACACTTGTACCCATCCATATATTTGGCGTCCACTCAAGTGAATCCGCACATTCTGCTACCCGTTCGGGGCGCTTCGTCAGCACCTGAAATTGGTGTTGCGCGCAATCATTCATAACCTTAAAGACTTGGCGGATGTAGTCGAGAGGGACGTCTCTGTGAAAAAGGTCGCTCATTGAGTTGACGAATATGAACCGCGGTTTCACCCACTTGTATGGGAGTTTGAGAGCGTGCGGTTGGAGCGTCAGTTGAAAACCCGCTGCATACTGAGGCTTGCCCATAGCCTGAAGGCGCTTTGCCATTCTTTCAGCGTAGCAAAACTTGCACCCGGCGCTAACTTTTGTGCAGCCAGTCACCGGATTCCAAGTTGCATCTGTCCACTCAATCGTTGAGTCCTGTGCCACAAGCTTTCTCCTTAGCGATAGGATACTGAAAATATTTGTAGTTGTCAATGGCGGGTTAAACGAGTCGGGGAAATTGCCGCATTGTGAATGCTCATCACGCAGCCGACCATCAGCGCCGTTGGAGTCATTGTACCAATCCCGGGAAATTGCTACGATATCCGCAGGTAGACCGTATCTTCCATCGTACATCGTCACCTTGTGTAGCCCCGACGCCTGTCGATAAATGTGAGTAAGCTCATCGGGCGAAAGCAAGGCAATCAACTGAGGGAATTGACCGTGAAACCATCGCGCAGAGAGATGATGCAATCGGCCCTCACCGCTGGCGTCCTATCGTTGGCCGGCAAACCGGCAAGCGCGGCGGCGGCTTCCGCGCCGGACGCGATGACGCCGCTGGACTACGGGCGCTCGTTCATTTGCAATACAGCGTCCTTCAACGCGGTTCGCTTCTGGGTGGAAAGCCGGACGCGCGTGATAAACACCGAAACCGGGGCCTTCACGGATTTTCTGCAGTGCGGTTCCTGCAAGAGCGAGCACACCTTTGCGGAAAAAGACCTCTTCCACGAGGACAACTACGACTTCCTTCCGATTCTCGGCGACGGTGAGTGGCTGGTGTTCCGGCGTCCCGTGCGGCTCAGCGATCGCTACCGGACCGTGAGCCCGGTGGACGCCTACTGGGGCGCGCCCGAACTGAAGCTGCGGGAGGTCCCGAACGCGGTTGAGCTCGACTCGTGGGAGGCGATTCGCGACGCGACCGCGGCGGCCATCCCGATCGTGACGCAGACGGAAATCTGGAGCGCGGACGAAAAATGGCGCGCCGTGATTGAGTGTCCGACCAAGACGATGAACGTGGATCTGGACGGAAAGCGCTACCAGGTCGACACGGGCCCCGTGGCCTACCCGGACTTCACGCGGGACTACCCCGCGCCCATCGATCGGCTGCAACTCGCGTATGTGGCGTTTAACGCGCCGCACTTCGCCGATTGGGTGGTCGAACAGCCCACCCGGGTGAACCCGGACGGGCCCGACGCCACCGAAATCTACCACTATTCAAAGCCTTTCAGCCGGCCGGCGAAGAACAGGGTGTTTGCGCTGAACGCATGATATTCGGGGCTGGGAACGGGTGTTGAGCCGGTGAGATGGCCTGGCGCCGCCGCGTAAGGCTATCCGAGTTCCCGCATTTCCGGTTGCGGCGCGAAGCCGCGCCGTGTAAAGTAACCGGCATGTTCACCTTTATCCATGCGGCGGATATCCACCTGGACAGCCCTCTGCGCGGGCTCGGACGCTATGAGGGCGCCCCGGCCGAAGCGATCCGCGGGGCGACCCGGCGCGCCCTGGAAAACCTGGTGCACGTGGCGCTGGAAGAGGAAGTCGACTTCCTCCTGATCGCCGGCGACGTCTACGATGGCGACTGGAAGGACCACAACACCGGGCTCTTCTTCGCAAAACAGATGGGACGCCTCCGCGAAGCGAATATCCCCGTCTTTCTCATTGCGGGAAACCACGACGCGGAAAGCGTGATGACGAAAGGGGTCCGGCTGCCGGAGAACGTCCACGTTTTTCCGGTGCGGAAGCCGAAGACCATCCGCCTGGACGACCTCGGTGTGGCGCTGCACGGCCAGGGCTTCGCCACGAAGGCGGTGACGCAGGACCTGACCGCCGCCTACCCCGCGGCGATCCCGAGCTGCTACAACATCGGCCTGCTCCACACCAGCCTCACGGGCTACGAGGGCCACGATACGTATGCGCCCTGCACCGTGGAGGGGCTCCAGCACCTCGGCTACGACTACTGGGCGCTCGGCCACATCCACCAGCTCCAGTGCGTGCGCGCGGCGGATCCCGCGATCTGGTATCCCGGCAATATCCAGGGCCGCCACATCCGCGAAACGGACAAGAAAGGCTGCCTTCTGGTGACCGTGCACGACGGCGGCCAACACGAAGTCGACTTCCGCGCGCTCGACGTCCTCCGGTGGGCCGAGCTGGCGGTGGACGTCTCCAAATGCCCCGATTCCACCGCTTGCCTCGACCTGTTTCAGGAACGCCTCGAAGCCGCGCTGGCGGAGTGCGACGATCGCCTCCTGGCCGCCCGCGTGATCTTCACGGGGGAAAGCCCGGCGCACGGCGAACTCGCGGCGGATACCCCGCAACTGGTGTACGACATCCAGAGCATCGCCAACGTTTACGGCGGCGACCGGGTCTGGATCGAGAAGGTCCGGGTGCGGACGCGCCCCGAACGGGCGGTGGATACCTCGGCCTTCGATGGCGGTCCCCTCGCGGAGTTGGCCGGGGTTGTGGCGGCGATGAAAGCCGATCCCGAGGCCCTCGCGCGGGCGGCGGCGGTCCTGGCGCCGCTCCGGGATAAGCTGCCCCGCGAATGGAGCGCGGAGGCGCCGCTGGACGATCCGGATTGCGTCGCCGCGTGGCTCGATGAGGCGGAGTCCCTGGTGCGGGCCGCGTGGCTCGCGATGGATCGCGGCGCATGAGGATCCGCGAGCTCCACCTCCAGGCCTTCGGGGCCTTCACCGGGCGTACGATCGACCTGTCGGGTGGCCAGGAAGGCCTCCACCTGATCTACGGCCCAAACGAGGCTGGAAAAAGCACCGCGCTCCGCGCCATCACGCAGCTGCTCTACGGAATTCCCGCCCGGACCGGCGACGACTTTCAGCATCCCATGGCCAACCTCCGGATCGGCGCGACGCTGGACAACGGAAAGGACACCCTGGCCTTCGTCCGCCGCAAGGGTAACAAGAATACGCTGCTGTCTGCGGACGAACGCGACGCGCTGCCCGATGGCGCGCTGGACGCTTTCCTCGGCAGCGTGGACCAGGCGGCATTCGAGAATTTCTTCGGCCTGTCCCACGCCCAGCTCGTGGGCGGCGGGGAAGCGCTGGTGCAGGGCCACGGCGACGTGGGCCAGGCGCTGTTCTCCGCCGCGGCGGGCCTCGGCCACCTGCGGGAGCTGCTCGGCCGCCTGGAGAGCGACGCCGCCGATCTCTTCAGCCCCCTGGGGAAGAAACCCCGCGTCAACCACGCCTTGGGCGCGTTAAAAAACCTACGGAGCGAGATCAAGGCGGCGCAGCTGTCCACGAAAGACTGGAAGGCGCTCGACGCCGAACTCCGCGACCTGGAATCGCGCCGCGACGAGATCGGCGCGGCCCTGGCGGCCGCGCGCGCGGAGGAGGCCCGCCTGAAACGGCTCCACGACGCCCTGCCGCTTGTCGCACGGCGCGCGGACGGCCGGGCGCGTCTCGGTGAACTCGCCGGGGCTGTCCTGCTGCCCGAGGATTTTTCCGAGCGCCGCCAGCGCTGCCAGACCGAGGCCGCGCACGCGCAGGCCAGCCACGATGCCGCCCGGAAGGCGCTCGAAGAGCTTGACCGCGAGTTGGCGGGGATCGCTGTGGATGCGGTGTTGCTGGCGCATGAGGAGCCCATCGAGGAACTGAACGAACGCCGCGCGCAGGTCCAGAAGGCGCTGGCCGACGTGGAGCGCGAGCTGGCGCCCGCGCTTGCGCGCCTGGAAGCCGAGGCTGCGCGCGAGTTGCAACAACTGCGCCCCCACTGGACCCTCGATCAGGTGGAGGAGTTGCGGCTCGCCCCGGGCCAGGCGCAGCGCATCAACGAACTCTCGCGCGCCGGTGAAGCCCTGAAGGCGCAGTTCGCCGCCGCCGATGACGCCCTGAAGAAGTGGCGGCGGGAGCGCGATCGCGCGGCGGAAGCCCTCGAGAAGCACGGGCCGGTTTTGGATACCGCCGCCGCCGAGCGCGCCCTGAAGCAGGCCGCGCGCGACGCCGCCGCGGAACGGGATCGGGATGCGCGGGCGCGGGAAGCCCGCGACCTCGCGGCCGCCATCGACGCGGCGATCGCGCGGCTCGGCCTGTGGTCCGGCGACCGCGCGTCGCTGGAGGCGCTGCCGGTTCCGTCCGCCGCCACCATCGAGCGGTTCCGTATCGATCTGGGGGACGCGCGAAAGCTGTGCGACGCCCGCCGCGAAGCGTCGGAAGCCCTGGCGTCGGAGTTACGGCAGGCGGAGTCCGAGCTTGCGGCGCTGCGCCGGGCCCACGACGCGCCGTCGCTCGACGCCCTCGAAGGCGTCCGCCGCGAACGCCAGGCCGGGTGGAAACTCGCCCGCGAAGCGTGGGAGGCCGGTATACCGCCGGAAAAGGCTGATTCCCCCGAAGCCCGCGACTGGCTTGCGCGCGCGCGCGAGGCGCATCCCGATGCGGCCACCCTCGCGGACGCCTACGCCGCCCTGGTGGAAAGCGCCGATGTGGTGGCGGACCGCCTGCGAAACGAAGCCGATCGCGTCGCCGCGCGGGCGCAGCTTGAGTCGGCCATCGAAAGCCTGGGCGAGCGCCTGGATGCTGCGCGCGCGGCGGAATCCGAAGAGGCGCAAGCGCTCGAAGCGATCGAGGTGGCGTGGAAAGCGGCGTGGACCCCGGCGGCCATCGATCCGCGGTCCCCCGAGGAAATGGCCGCGTGGAAGCAGGCGCACGCGGATCTGTTGGATGACATCCAGGCGCACCGCGACGCGGAAAGCGCCGCGCGCGCGTTCGCCGCCACCGCCGAGGCCGCCTGTGGGGCGATTGACGCCGCCCTCGCCGAGGCCGGTGCGCCACCCCTGCCCGGCGGATGCGCGATCGCGGACGCCATCGCGCGCGCCGAGGAATGGGTCGAAACGCAGCGGGCCGCGCGCGAGTCGCGCGACCAGACCGCGCGCCAGCTGGAGAAACTTGAAAGCGACACGATTCCCGAGGCGGAAGACGCCCGCAACCGGGCGGAGGAGCGGCTGGCCGAATGGCAGACCGAATGGGGCGCACTCGCGGAGGCGCTGGGCCTCTCAGCAACCGCCTCGCCGGGCGAGGTCCTGGCCGTGGTGGACGCCATCAACGGCCTGCTCGGGAAAGCGGAGAAGGCGGACGAATACCGGGAGCGCATCGCGCGGATCAGGCGCGACGGCGCGGCGTTTGAGGAGGATGTGCGGAAGCTGCTCGCGGCCGCCGCACCGGAACGCACCGGCGGCGACGCCGTGGCGGCGGTCCAGGCGCTGTACGCGGCCCTCAAGCAAGCCCGCGCCGCGCGCCAGACGCGCGATGGCTTCGAAAAGCAGCGGGAATCGGAGGCGGGGCGCATGCGCGAGGCCGAGATCACCCTGGCGCAGGTAAACGCTGAACGGGAGGCGCTCTGTGCGGAGGCCGGCGTTACGGATCCGGAGGACCTGCCCGGAGCCGAGAAGGCCTCGGAGGCCCGACGCCAACTTGAGTCCGAATTGCGGGAGATCGAGGCGCGCCTGCTCGCGCTCTCCGCGGGCGCGGGCCTGGAGGCGCTCCTCGCCATGGCCGACGGCGCGGATGCCGACGCCATTGGCGCGAAGCTGCCCGAACTGGCCGATACGATCGCCGATCTGGACGGCGAGCGCCTTGCGTTGCAGGAAAGCATCGGCGATCGCAAGGCGAAACTCGGCCAGATGGACGGGCGCGACACCGCCGCCGCCTTGGAGGAAGAGGCGCAGTCCGTTATCGCTGGGCTGGAAGAGGACGTTGCGTCCTACGCGCGCCTGAAGCTGGCCGCGCACGTGCTGCGCACCGCGATCGAGCAATACCGCGCCGCGAACGAGGAGCCGATGCTCGCGCGCGCGGGCCAGATCTTCCACACACTGACCCTCGGCGCCTTCGCCGAACTCCGCGCCGATGTGACGGAAAAGGATGAGCACGTGCTGTGCGGCGTGCGCGCGGATTCCGGGACGCCCGTCCGCGTCGAGGGCATGAGCGAGGGGACAGCGGACCAGCTCTACCTGGCGCTGCGCATCGCCAGCCTGGAGCGCCACCTCGAACGGCATGCGCCCCTACCTTTTATACTCGACGATATCCTCGTGAATTTCGACGACCAGCGCGCGGCCGCCGCTCTGGAGGTTCTCGCCGAAGTATCCCGCCACACCCAGGTCATCTATTTCACCCACCACCAGCATCTCGTCGAAATAGCGCGGGATCGCGTCAACAAGAAACAGCTTTTCGTCCAGTCCCTGACGGGGTAGCCCAGGTTCGACGCATCAATCGCGAGAAGAGTCACACGCACGCGCCACGCGATCCATTGCCTCCCGCGCACCGGACGACGGGCCGACGAACGTGCCACGCGATCAGGCAGCGCCTGTTCGTGTGCCTGGAGCAAGATGAAGCCCGCGTTCGCCAAGGAATGAATCCGCGCGCGGTTTGGAGTTCTAATTGGAGACAAGCCGCTGACGGCGCGCCGATTCTGCTGGCCTGTGCGCTTTGGACGACGGACACACGAATCCGCCTGAGGCGGAATCGCGTGGCACATCCCTTTTTCCCGTATTGGGGACACACAACTGTGCCGCGCGATCAGGCAACGCCTGTTCGTGTGCCTGGAGCAAGATGAAGCCCGCGTCCTGCGAGGAATGAATCCGCGCGCGGTTTGTGGTTTGGATTGTGGAGATGCCGCTGAGGTTGCGTGGGTTTTGCTGGCCTGTGCGATCTGGACGACGGACACACGAATCCGCCTGAGGCGGAATCGCGTGGCACATCCCTTTTTCCCGTATTGGGGACACACAACTGTGCCACGCGATCAGGCAACGCCTGTTCGTGTGCCTGGAGCAACGATAAGCCCGCGTCCTGCGAGGTATGAATCCGCGCGCGGTTTGTGGTTTGGATTGTGGAGATGCCGCTGAGGTTGCGTGGGTTTTGCTGGCCTGTGCGATCTGGACGACGGGCACACGAATCCGCCTGAGGCGGAATCGCGTGGCACATCCCTTTTTCCCGTATTGGGGATACGCAACTGTGCCACGCGATCAGGCAACGCCTGTTCGTGTGCCTGGAGCAAGATGAAGCCCGCGTCCTGCGAGGTATGAATCCGCGCGCGGTTTGTGGTTTGGATTGTGGAGATGCCGCTGAAGTTGCGCGTGGTTTGCTGGCCTGTGCGTTTTGGACGACGGGCACACGAATCCGCCTGAGGCGGAATCGCGTGGCACATGTCGCTGCGGTCGCGTGGTTTCTGAGCGCTACTCCGCCACCTTCGCCTCCACCGACATCAGCAGCAGCCCCGCGTTGTCCACGCCCTCCGCCAGCGACCGCACACGAATGTAATTCACCCCCAGCGGCTCGCGGTAGGCCTGACCGATCCACACAGTCTCCTCGCCATCCACCGAAACCACGCAGGTACGCTCGGGCAGGCTCCACGCGAACTTGAGGGTGTGCCACTGGCCCGGCGTCAGTTTGTCGGCGATCGAAATGTGGCCATCCGGCTCAATGTTCAGCGTAAACGGCGCCTCGATATCGCCCGCCGGATCCGCCGGATCGAAAAAGCGGTCCATCAGCGCAATCCGCGCCCCGCCAAAGCCCTCGTGGAGTTTCAGGCGCAACGAGACCTCGCCCGCGACGCCCATTGGGAAGTTCCAGACCGCGCCATCGCCATCCTTCTCGTCCGGACGCCGGATCCAGAGCGCCCTCGCGCCGTCACGCTCCGGGTGATCCACCAACACGGCGCCCTGTACGCGATCCCGCCACCAGCGCTCCGCCGGCCCGAAGGGCTTGAACACCGACCAGTCCTCCAGACCGTTCTCGAAGGCATTTCGCGCGTCCGTCTCCAGCAGCCAGTCGGGATCGAAGGTGAACGTCGCGCCCGCGCGGCCCTGGCCCGTCATCACGATAACCTTGCCATTCGGCGCCAGGTACGGCATTGGATAGGCCGTGCCCCGGTCGCCCGTGCGCGGCGGCGTATCGTTCCGCGTGGGATCGCGGTACACCTCGCGGAAGCCCCGCCACGTCTGGCATTCGTCGTCGGATATCGCCGCGTGCACGATGTCGCGCCCGCCGTAGACCCCGTCCTTTCCGACGCGCCCCGGCTTCTCGCAGCCATTCCAGAACAGTAGAATGCGCTCGTCCGGCAGCCGCAGGAAGGCCGCGGGCGCATCGGTCCCCAGAAAACGCGACGGCCGCAGCGGCTCCCAGTTGACGCCGCCGTCGTGCGAGTATGACTCGTAGAGGCGCCCGGTCTCCGTGCGCGCGAGCATGTACACGCGCCCGTCTTTCAACTCGATCAGCACCGGCTCGCACGCGCCGTAACCGCTGCCGTTGTAGTCCGTGTGCCGCGGAGCCGTCAGCTGCGCCGGCGACTTATGCCACGTCACCCCGCCATCGTCGGAGTACATGCACGTGCTCACATTCGCGCCGAACGGCGGGCCCTGCGGTCGCCCGCCGATCCACTCCGCGAAGGGCAGCAGAATGCGGCCGGACTTCAATTGCAGGACGCAATTGATCGACCCGACATAGCCCTCGAAGATGCGCTGCGCCGGCTCCCACTGCGTGCCGCCATTCGAAGTTCGCACGTGCCACACATCGATGAAGTAATTGACCGCGATCTCGCGCCGGCCCTCGCCCTCGTGGCGCACCTCCATCGGGAAGAGGTGGTATTCGCCATCCTGCGCCAGCAGCGGAAGGTTCGCGCGCTTCCCCTCGAACTCAAACGTCTTATCGCCCCACGTCAAGCCGCCGTCCGACGACGTGAGCGAATAATTCCGGTACAGGTTCTCGCCCAGCCCTTCCGAGACAAACCGCTTCATCGTGCCGTCCGGCAACAGAATGGCGCCGCCGGTGCGCTCGCCCAGCACGACCGGGCTCCAGATCTCGGCGGGCGCGGGCGTTTCCTGCGCGAGACACGGCAAGAGGAACGATACGGCGAAGCAGGATAGCAATCGGGTCATTCTATCGGTCTCCATCGGGTTGGGCCCGTGGCCCCACGGGGCGGGCAACTTCCGTATCGTAACAGGTTCGTGCGCGGAATACAGGCGCGCGATGGATTGCCGGCGACAATCAGGGCAATCGCATTTAAACTCGATCTCGGAATATGGGCGTAAACTTGAGTCGATTTGGAACCTTGAATCAACGATAGTGAGCGTTTTGGAGCGCCGGCATCTGTGCCGGCAAGGATGCCAGCGCTCCAACACGCGCCCTTTTTAACATTGAAGGTGGTTCATGTGGCGCTCGGCTCGAGTTGGAAGTTTAAATGCGATTGCCCTGAGGCGACAATAACTTGACACCGGGCGCCAAACATGGTTCAATAAGGCTGAACATGATTTCAGTTTGTTCCCAGGAAGGAATCACCCCATGGCCAAGGAGCTCACACGGCGGCAGCGCGACGTGCTCGACTACATTATCGAGTGTATACGGGATCGCGGCATGCCCCCCACCATCGCCGAGATCGGCGAGGAATTCGGGATCGCCTCCACCAACGGCGTGAACGACCACCTCGTGGCGCTCGAACGCAAGGGCTACATCGAGCGGTCCTCGTCGAAGGCGCGCGGCATCACCATCACCCAGAAGGCCGCCGCCGGCCTCTACCAGAGCGAAGTCGGCGTGCTGCCCCTGGTGGGCAATGTCGCGGCCGGCGTGCCCATTCTGGCGGAGGAGAACATTGAAGGCCATGTGCCCGTCGATGCGGGCCTCGCCCAGCGCCGCGCCTTCTGTCTGCGCGTGCGCGGCGACTCCATGATAGAAGACGGCATCCTCGACGGCGACATCATCATCGTCGATCAGGAGCGCCGCCCACGCGCCGGCGATGTCGTCGTCGCGCTCGTCGAGGATGAGGCCACGGTCAAGCACTACTACCCGCGCGGCGCGAGTGTGGAGTTGCGCCCGGCGAACGCCGCGATGGACACCATGGTGTTCCCGGCCCGCGCCGTAAGCCTGCAGGGCGTGGTGGTGGCGCTCCAGCGCTCCCTGAACTGACGCGCCGCCGCCCGCGTTTGCGGCTTGTGGCCCCGCTGGGCTATGCTGTTGTCGGCGGCGGAAAACCTTTTCAAGCGGCACAGCGCGTCCGGGGGCGCCGCTGGGAGAATTGTTGTGGCTGGAGCGAAGAATGTGCTGGGTACGGACCTGCAACCGTGCTCCTTTGACCCCCTCACCGGCTTTTACCGGGACGGATGCTGCAACACCGGCGCGGAAGACCTGGGGCTGCACATTGTGTGTATACGCGCGACAGAAGAGTTCCTCGAATTCTCCCGCCGCCGCGGCAACGACCTGAGCACCCCGCGCCCCGAGATGGCCTTTGCCGGCGTAAAGCCCGGCGACCAGTGGTGCCTCTGCGCGATGCGCTGGAAGGAAGCCCTCGACGCCGGCATGGCGCCGCCGGTGGTCCTGGAGGCCACGCACATCTCGGCGCTCGAGTTCGTCAACCTCTCCGACCTCCGCGACCACGCCGTGGACGCCGAAGCGTACTAGCGGCCCGCCAGCGCCTCGCGAATCACCTCGGCCACCCGTTTCCCAAGGAACGCGGATCCTTCCGGGGTAAAGTGCACATTTGCCGGCGATTGGTGTGCGTCCAGCACGGGCTTCACGTGCCCATACAGGTCGTTCACGCGCACGCCCTCTTCCGCCATGATCGCCGCCGCCGCCGCGTTGTACTCCACCTCGTCGCCCGGAATCCGGCCCGCCGCCCCCTCGGGCACCGGCGTCGTCGCGCACCAGATCAACGTGGCGCCCGTGGCCTTCAGGCGCTCCACCAGCGTCCGGAGGTTGGCCGCATAGGTCTCCAGCGCCACTTCCCGCTCCGACGAGGCATCCAGCTGGCCGTCCTTGAGCCGCTTGAGATCGTGCAGGCCCCAGTTGAAATGGATGACATCCCATTTCCCTTCGCCGAGCCACGCGTCGAGGTTTTCCAGGCCCCGGCGTGTGTCGCCCCCGTTCACCGGAATCCGGTGCACATTCGCCGCGCCCGCAAGCGCCTCGCGAACCGCCACGGTATACCCGATCGAGATGGAATCCCCGATCAACAACACGCGCGGCAGCGCCGGATCGTCCTCCACCCAGGCAAACGCGGGGTTCGACTTCGCCTTCTCGCCGACGCGGGCCTCCCACGCGCGTTGCGCGTCCGATTTCTCGGCCGCCGCCGCAATGCCGGCCGCCAGCACGGCGACGGTCGCGAGCAAACAAACATGGATACGATACGCGCAATGGATCATGAGTTTTCCCTTTGTTCGGTCGACATTCTTCGGTCCGCGGCGCCGTCTTTTTTCGCGGACCATGGGGTATTGTATCACGCAGGGGTCCGGAGCTTTGGCGAGCCCACACTTACGCCAGAATATCACGCACCAGCCGCCCGTGGACATCCGTCAGACGGAAGTCGCGGCCCTGATACTTGTAGGTCAGGCGCGTATGGTCAATGCCGAGCAGGTGCAGCAGCGTGGCGTGCAAATCGTGCACATGCACCGGATTCTCCGTCACGTTCACACTGTAATCATCCGTTTCGCCATAGCTCAAGCCCGATTTCACGCCGCCGCCCGCGAGCCACATGCTGAAGCACGAGGGGTGGTGATCCCGCCCGTAGTTCTTCTCCGTCAGCTCGCCCTGGCAGTACACCGTGCGCCCGAACTCGCCGCCCCAGACCACCAGCGTGTCGTCCAGCAGGCCGCGGCGCTTCAGATCGACGACCAGCGCCGCGCTCGCCTGGTCGGTGTCCTGGCACTGCTCCGGCAGCCGTTTCGGGAGGCTCCCGTGCTGGTCCCAGCCCTGGTGGAACAACTGCACGAAGCGCACCCCGCGCTCCGCCAGCCGCCGCGCGATCAGGCAGTTGTAGGCGTAGCTCCCCGGACGCCGCGCCTCCTCGCCATAGAGCGCGAAGGTCGATTCCGGCTCGTCCGAGAGATCCGTAAGGTCCGGCACCGAGGCCTGCATCCGGAACGCCATCTCGTACTGTGTGATGCGCGCGTGGATATCCGCGTCCCCCACCACCTGGTGGCGGCGCGCGTTCAAATCCCGCACGGCGTCCAGCAGCGTCCGCCGCATCGCGCGGTCCACGCCCGGCGGATCGTAAATGTCCAGCACGGGGTCGCCCTGGTTCCGGAATTTCACGCCCTGGTACTCCGACGGCAGGAATCCGCTGCCCCAGAGTCGGTCGTAGAGCGGTTGCCCGCCCGACTGGTCCTTGCCGCGTGAATTCATGGCCACGAAGGAGGGCAGGTTCTCGTTCTCCGATCCGAGCCCGTAGGCCAGCCAGGCGCCGATGCTCGGGCGGCCCGGCAGCTGCGATCCCGTCTGAAACATCGTGATCGCCGGATCGTGGTTGATCGCTTCCGTGTGCATCGACTTGATCAGGCACATCTCGTCCGCGATTTTCGCCGTATGCGGCAGCAGTTCGCTCATCCAGATGCCCGCGTCGCCCTGCCGCTGGAAGTTGTAAATACTCGGCGCCACGGGAAAGTTCGTCTGGCCGGAGGACATCGTCGTCTTCCGCTCGTCGGGATACACCGACGCCGGCACGTCCTCGCCCCGCCGGTCGCGCAGGCCGGGCTTGTAGTCGAACAGGTCCATTTGCGACGGGCCGCCCGACTGGAACAGGTAGATGACGCGGCGGGCCTTCGGGGCGAAATGCGGGAGATCGGCGTGGGAAGCCGCGGCGGCGGCGCAATCCCGGTCCAGCAGTGCCGCCAGCGCCATCGCGCCCGCGCCCGCCTGGCCAAAGAAGGCCCGCCGGCTCATCCGCGTGTATTCCGTGTGCATACCAGGTACTCCCGGGGCGGCGCGCCGCCCGGTTCAATTGCGCATGATGGCCTCGTCCAGATTCAGAATCGCGGAAGCCACCATCGTCATGCTCGCGAGTTCGACCTCGTCGAAGATCGTTCGGTAGGGCCGGTCGCCGGTGCGCAGCAGCGCGCGCGCCCGATCCGGGTCGCGCGAAAAGGCCCGGTGGAATTCGGCGTGGGCGTCGCACAGCCGGGACAGCTCCACCGCGTCGGGACGCCGCGCCAGCACGCGCTGGAATCCCGCCGCCACGCGCGCTTCCAGCCCCGCGTGCTCTTCGATCATCCGCTCCGCCATCACGCGCGCCGCCTCCACGAAGACTACGTTGTTCATGACGGTCAAGGCATGCAGCGGCGTGTTGGTCAATTCATTCCGCACGATGCAGACCTCGCGGTTCGCGGCGTTGAACCCCGTCATCATCGGCGGCGGCGTGGTGCGGCGCCAGTAGGTGTACAGGCTGCGCCGGTACAGGTCGTCCCCGCAGCTCTGGTAATACTTGGCGTTGCTCACCGACTCCCAGAGGCCGGGCGGCATATACGGAAACACCGACGCGCCCCCGACCTGCTCCACCAGCAATTCACTCGCGAACAGCGCCTGATCGCGCAGCTGCTGCCCGGTCAGCCGAACGCGCGGCATGTGCGACAGGAGCCTGTTTTTCGGGTCGCGCGCCGCGGTCCCCGACGGCACGCGCGAATCCTGCTGGTACGCGGCGCTCGTGACCAGCATCCGGTGAAAGGCCTTCACGTCCCAGTCCAGGGCGATAAAGGTGGTGGCCAGCCAGTCCAGCAGTTCCGGGTGCGAGGGAAACGCGCCCTGCAACCCGAAGTTCTCCGGCGTCGCCACGATCCCCGTCCCGAAGAAGTGCTGCCAGAAGCGGTTCACGGTCACGCGCGCGAGCAGCGGATTCGATGGCTCCACCAGCCAGCGTGCCAGTTCCAGCCGGTTCGCGGGCGGCGTCTGGCCCGGCCCCAGCAGAGCGGCGGGCGCGCCCGGCGCCAGCACCTCGCTCGTGTCGGGATCGCTGTACAGCCCCCGGTTCAGCAGATACGTCGGCCGCGGCGTTTCCATTTCCGCCATTACCATCACCGTCAGCGGGTTGCCCGCCTGCGGGCGGTCCACCGAACCCGGACGCCGGTTCAGCTTCACAGGCTCCGGCGGGATCAGGCGATCCTCCGCCGGCGCCAGGTCCGGCCAGCTGTTCGGCACCCGGATAAAGGGCGGGCTGTTCCCGTTGTTGGGCCCGACGCCCCACTCGGGCACGTTGTTGAACTGCGCGAAGAGCTCGAAATACTCCCGCTGGGTAATCGGATCGTACTTGTGATCGTGGCAGCGCGCGCAGCCCATTGTCAGCCCCAGGAACACGGTCCCCACCGTGTCCACCCGGTCCACGACGTTCTCGACATGCCACTCCTCCGGAATGGAGCCGTTCTCGGAGTTGATCCGGTGGTTGCGGTTGAAGCCCGTCGCAATCTGCTGCCGCAAGGTCGCGTCCGGCAGCATATCGCCCGCGAGCTGCTCGATGACGAACGCATCAAATGGCTTGTTCTCGTTCAGCGCCTCGATCACCCAGTCGCGCCACACGTGCTGGTAGCGGAGCCGGTCGTTCTGGTACCCGTCCGTATCCGCGTAGCGGGAGGCCTCCAGCCACCCGAGCGCCATGTGCTCGCCGTAGCGCTCGGATGCCAGCAGACGGTCCACCGCACGCGCGTAGGCGTCGGGATCCGTGTCCCGATCAAACGCGCGCACCGCCCCGGGCGTCGGGGGCAGGCCGGTCAGATCCAGCGAAACCCGCCGCAGGAGCGTCGCCCGGTCCGCCCTTGGCGAAGGCGCGAGCCCCTCCGCCTCCAGCCGCGCGAGAATGAAGTTATCGATGGGGTTCTTCGGCCAGCGCGTGTCGCGCACCGCCGGAACTTCGGGCGCCACCGGTGGAATGAAGGCCCAGTGCCGCTCGTAGGGCGCGCCCTGGGCCACCCAGCGGGTCAGCAGTTCAATCTGCGCCGCGCCCAGGGCCTTGTGCGTCACCTCAGGCGGCATGCGGTCCGCCGGGTCGGTCGCGGTAATCCGGCGGATCAGTTCGCTCGCCTCTGGACGGCCCGGCGCAAGGACCGCCAGCGCCTCGTCCCGTGCGTCCAGGCGGAGCCCCGCCTCCCGCGTGCGCGCGTCCGGCCCGTGGCAGCGGAAGCAATTCTCCGAAAGAATCGGCCGCACATCCCGGTTATAGGAAACCGGATCCGCCGGCGCGGAGACAGCGCCCGCCGCCAGCAAGGCCAGGGCGGCGCATCGCAATTGGGCCATGTGCGAAATACGGGGCATGCTGCTACTTCCGGTTTACGATCTGCTGCTCCACGTATCATAAACCATACCCGCCGCACCGGAAAAGCCCCGGGGAAAACGGAGAACGCAGGGCAGCGTCTGGCCGCAACCGAAGAGGGGATCACCACGAAAGGCCGCGAAGAGAAACGGAGAGGGGCTTCAACCGCAGAGTACGCACAGGGTGTTCCTTTGCACGCGGATGGAGTGGGTGGTTGAATGAGCGCGCATTTTTGACCACGAATGAACACCAATGCACACGAATGCACCGGGAATAGCCGCTGGCCGGGGTCAGGAATTTTGACCACGGATTACACTGATGACACGGATTGAAATTGATTCCGGTCGTTGGAGCGTACCGGCGGCTTCGCGTGAATATCGATCCTTCTCCAACGTCTTTCCTTCGTACCACTATCCGTCATTTTTTGTTTTTTACCAAGTTTATTGGAAAGTCACGCGGTAATCCATTCATACAAATCAGGTTACGCAGCCGGAACGCAGGTTCGAAATTCGGCCTAATCTGTCGGCGTTGTTATGAGGAAACGCCCCGAAGCTGCATTGGCCCTTCGGGCCGGAAGAGCGGGAATCCCGAGTCCACTACATTCATCATCGCTACGCCTTGAACCACCATACAATTCGCGTTCATTCGTGTTTATTCGCGGTTCAAGTTTTTTCCATTGCGGCCAGAAGCTGCGCTGTGGTCTTCGTGCCCTTCGTGGTGATCCTCATTTTGGTTGCGGTGAGGAAAAGTGCCAGCGCATCCGCACCCCCTCCCCTTCCAAAAAAAACGCGGCCCGGAGGCCCTCCCGGGCGCTCCGGACCGCGCGCTTTTCGTGTGGTTGCGTTATTTCCCGACCTTGTCCCGGCGGGCCTTGAGTTCCTTCATGGTCGTCAGGATGATGCCCTCGTCCTCGATGGCCTGCCTGGTGCGCGGGTCAATCATCGCGAAGTAATCGCCATACAAGAAGTCCCGGTTGCCATTGATTTTCCCGATCACGTCGTTCGGCTTCGTGCAGTGGATGATCATGTAGGTGACGCCGGGCTTCAGGTTGCGAATCGCGTCCACGAAATGCGCGACCTTTTCATCTATATTGGTGGTCTTCCAGTTGTAGCTGTCTGTATGAATGTGATCGAGCACCGGCAGGCCGCCCTCCCACACTTTTTTCGCGAAGTCGCCGGCCCGCGGCGCCATCAGGATGGGGATCTGCTTCTCGATCCCGACTTTCACGAAGCGATCGATGAATTCCGGGCGGAACAGTGTGCCCATGTGCGAGTCGAGGTGCGTGATCGGCAGGCCCATTGTCTCCGCGCGATCGATCTGCGCGCGGATCTCGGTTTCCACTTCATCCGGCGTGGCGTTTTCCACCACCAGCCGCACATTGTCCGGCAGGCAGCCCTGCTCGTCGGTGAGGCCGGGGACCTGGCTCTTGCCGGCCACCGGGCCCCAGCGGTATTCGTCGTATTCCGAGGTCAGCGTCAGGTGCAGGCCCGAATCGATGCCCGGGCGCTCCTTCGTGTAGGCCAGCCAGCCGGGTACCCACGCGCACGGCATCATCACGCTCGCCGAAGTCACCAGGCCGTATTCCATGGCCTCGCGCGTGCCCTCGTTGTTCGCCAGCGACATCCCGGCGTCGTCGGAATGGATAATCAGCACCCGGTCTCCGGCGTTCCAGCCGAGCCGCTCGGCGTAGGTGGGTTCGGCGAGCGCGGGCGCGGCAAGCATTGCCGTCAGGGCAAGCAAAAGCGGAATGCGAAACATCGGTTGTTCTCCTCGTTCGTTTCGGATGGAAAAGGCCGCCCGAAGGGCGCCGGGCGGCCTTGTATACACGCGTTCAGCCGCGCCGGCCCGCGGCGCTCACTTGTCCCGCCTGCCTTCGGGCTTCGGCGCCAGGCGCGCCAGCATGGCGGCCGGGTCCTCCTCAAACTTCTTCTTGCAGAGCGCCGCGCAGAACCCATACGTTTTGCCCTCGTGCTCCGCCGTACCCACGATCGGGATGCCTTCGAGGGTCATCTTGCAGACCGGATCGATCTTGAGCGCGAGTGTCTCCAGATCGACCGATGGCGCGGCCGCCTCGCTGTCACCAGGCTCCACCGCCGGCGTTTCCGACTCCTCCGCCGGCATTTCCTCGGCGGGAGCCTCCTCCGCGGGGGCTTCCTCGGCCGGGGCCTCCTCCTCGGCCGGCGCGGGCACGGGCTCGAGATCCACCGGCGAGGGCATCGGCGTCACGCTTGACGGGATTTCGGTGTCGGCGGCCGGGGGCGTGACTTCCACGCCGGGCGAAGGCGCGGCATCCGGCGATGGCTCCGGCGCGGAGCCGCCGCAACCGTACATCGCCAGGGCGGCGGCAACAGCCGGACCAAAGATTGCTATTCGTTTCATAACACTATCCTCCAGGGGTCGCGCCGCGGCCCGGGCTTGGGCCGCGAACGGTTCTCGGATTCGGGCGCGGTCCGAAACCGCGCCAAACGTCCATTGTACCGAAAAAAAGCGCGCGATGCCCGATTTCACCAGGGCAATCGCATTTAAACTTCCAACTCGAGCCGAGCGCCACATGAACCACCTTCAATGTCAAAAAGGGGCGCGTGTTGGAGCGCTGGCATTTCGCCTGCGGCGAATCCCTGACCTTGCCGGCACAGATTCCGGCGCTCCAAAACGCTCACTATCGTTGATTCAAGGTTCCAAATCGACTCAAGTTTACGCCCATATACCGAGGTCGAGTTTAAATGCGATTCCCCTGCCGATTTCACTCTGCCCGAGGAGGAATCAGCGCGGGATCGTTCACGCGCGCCATCGCCGCGCGGAGCGCCTGCTCCAGGCCCGCGATCGCCACCTGGACTTCGGGATCCGCCGATTCGATGAGGTTGTTCAGCTCACCCGGATCCGACGCCAGATCGTAAAACTCGTCCTGGCCCGCGTTCCGGTAGTCCCGAACCAGCTTCCAGCGCGGGGTGCGGTAGGCCCGCAGGTTCCCGGAGCCGTCGAGCGAGAGGCGCTGGTCGTACTGCACGAAAAACGCGTCATTCCACACGGGCGCCTGTCCGCGCAGCAGGGGCGCGAAATCCTGCCCCCGTATCAACGCGCCCGCCGGCATCGGCACGCCCGTCAGCGAGAGCAGCGATGGGAACCAGTCGAGATTGGAGGTGGTTTGATTGATCGTTGAACCGGCCTCAATACCGCGCGGCCACCGTATAATCGCCGGGGCGCGCAGCGACGTGTCCCACAGGTTCGGCCTGCTGCCCTGGTTGTTTACGAGCAGCCATCGCCCGTTGCCCTTGTGCCAGATGCCGTGGTGCGCCATATTGTACCCGTGGTCCGAGGTGAACACCACGATCGTGTTGTCCCGCAGCCCGCGCGCGTCGAGCGCCGCGAAGAGGCGCCCCAGGTTCCGGTCCACGCTGTGCACGCTCGCCAGGTATTCGCGCGTCATCCGGATGGCGCGGGGAACATCCAACTCCGGGTGGCGCGGCTCGGGCAGCGTAATCTCCCGCTCCTTGAACAGGTCCCAGTCCGCGTCGCTCAGCGGATGCCACGTCCGGTCGCCGTCGGGCGTCTTGACCGCCGTGTTCGCGTGTGGCGCCCAGTAGTGCAATGACACCAGAAACGGCGCGCTATCGTCCCGAGCAATGAAATCCATCGCCAGATCCGTCAGGATATCCGGCGTATACCCCTTTATCTCGCGGATCTCTCCGTCAAATTCAACCTTCGGATCCTTCGATGTGCCCGGGCCGTGGCGGAAGCCCGCGAAGTAGTCGTACCCGAAATGTTTCGGGAGGTACTGGTCCAACTCTCCGACGTGCCACTTGCCGATATGCGCGGTGCGGTAGCCCGCCTCGTCGAGCGCGCGCGGCCAGACCGGAAGCGCGGGGTCGAGCCCGTTCTCGCCGTCCGGCGGGATGTAATCCGTGATGCCGAGCTCGGTGGAATAGCGGCTCGAAAGCATGCTCGCCCGCGCCGGGCTGCACACGGGCGTCGTGACGAAGTAATTGGCCAGGTGCACGCCCTCACTGCGAAGGCGGTCCAGGTTCGGGGTGATCGCGTCGGGATGCCCGCCGCCGCCCCAGGCCCACGGGCCCTGATCATCCGTCATGATGAAGAGGATATTGGGCCGTTCCTCCGCGCGCGCCAGCCCGGCCACAAGAAGCGACAGCAGCGCGAGGCCGATCAAGGCAACGCCTGTCCCGATTCGATTCAATCTCCGCATAATGGTCTCCCGGTTGGGTGTTGGCGATTGGTTCAAGGCGCGCTCGCCCACGGATCGCGGAAGCCCGCGACCTCCTTCCAGCTATCCGTCTCAATGATGGCGGCGCGATCCATGTTGGCGATGCCGAGGCTTTCCACCGTCTGCCGGTAGGCCGCCAGCGCGGAAAGCGCCGCGCCCCGCGCTTCCGCCGTCGAGGACGGGTCGTTCATGATCGCCGCCGTCTCCACACACTTCAGCGCGTGCTCCAGGCCCGCCCGCAGAAAGCGTACGCGCCCGGCGTACACCGGATCCCCCTCGCCCGCGCAGGCGGCTTCAGCGATATCGAGCATCCCGAAGCCCGAGGGAAACACCGAGGGCGGGTACAGCTCGTCCGCCACGAGCGCGTAGAGCGCGTAGCGCCGGAAGTTGCCGCCGCGCCGGGACCGGATCGCATCTGCCGCCACGGGGCTGTTCTGCGTCGCGTAGTTCTCCCAGAACTGGAAGTAATCCCGCACCGCATCCGCGGCCGGCCCGAAGGCGGCGTAGTATTCGTCCAGAATCGACTCCAGCGGCGCGTCCGGGCGCACGTGAATGCGCGCGAGCGTGTACAGGTTCGGCCCCTGCGCGGCCCACATCCCCTGCAGCGAGTCGAAGTCCGTGCCCATCATCCCGTTCCGGTGGTAGTGCTGAAAGGCGTCCGCGAACTGGCGCGTGTAGACCAGCGGCATGCTGTAGCCGTCCAGAAACCAGTTCGGGCGGTAATAGGCCGACACCCCAGTCCGCTGCCACCCGTCCCACTGCGCCTTGATCCACGCCTGCTCCTCGTCCGTCCGGGGAAACCACCCCGCCCACCGGAACCACGGCACGAAACCGATAATGATGTTGGGGTGCAACGTGACGTCCTGTGGCGCCCAGAAATAATTCAGGTACGCGTAGAAATGCACCTTCACCTCGGGGTCGATCCTGGCGGCCAGCTCGTGCACGCGCGCGGCGAATCGCGCATACCGCGCGCCCGCCTGCACCGGCTCAAAGGAGCGCTCCAGCCCCGCCGGATAAGCCGTCGAATCCGGCATCGGATCGTCCCAGGACCGGCATTCCGCGCACACGCACATGGCCGATCCGTCGCTCTCGCCGATCCCCAGGCCCAGCGGCTCGCCGGGACGCTCCGCGCGTTCCGCCGCCCAGCGCTCCACCACCTTCTCGGCCAGCGCCGGGTTGCTCACGCACATGCTCACGCGCTTCGGGCGCGACGGATCCTCGGGGCCCCGTGACCCGTCGGGATTCTGCTGAAACCATTCCGGGTGTTCCGCGCCATACTCCTCCCACCAGCCCTCGAAGGCGTGGCCGGACCCGAACTTCCGCGAGGCGAAATACGTGCCCTCGGTGCGGCCCATCCGGTGGCGCCGCAGAAACACGGACTGCTCCCGCGCGTACACCGCGCGCTGCGCCTCCGAGAAGCCCAGGCGCGGATCGCCCTCCGTGAAGCCCCGCAGCCCCAGGCTGGGACGCAACTGCCGCTGCTGGTAGCGCGGGGGTATAGTCTCATCGAAAGGGCCGATAATCAGCGCGGCCCGGCGCGGCACGACCGTGCCCAGTTCCCCCGGCCAGAGCCAGCGCACGCCGAGCGACCGTTCCAGCACCTCGTACACGCCCCAGAGCGCGCCCGCCGCGCCGGTGCTCAACGGATCGCCGGAGCCCTGTTCCGCCGCAATAAAGACGCGGCCCGGCGCCGTGCGGAGCACAAAGGCCTCCCCGGGCAACGCGGCCACGTCGATTCCGGCGTCCGCCGCGGCGCGGGTCGGCCCGATATGAATCTGATTGAGCGAAGAACGGCCCGCGTCCGTTTCCGATAGAGTCGCAAGTGTTGCGCCCGTCGCGCGCGCCACGTGATCGGCGAATTCCTCCGCCGCATACGCCACCACCGGCTCGGCGGCGTCCGGAAGGACCAGCACGGCGGCGGGGGCGCCCGTTTCGAGCACGATCGCCACGGGTTCGGCGGGGGCAATCAAGGCGGCGACCACAAGTGACAAGATAAGGACGGCGCGCGGCATGGCATTCACCTCAATGGGGTTGAAGAAGCTCCGCCCATGGTAGGGCGCGGGCGCAGCCCGCTGCAAGCGCCCCCGACCGGGCTGTATTGCGCCCGGCGCGGCTGTTAGAATGGGTCCCGAAACGGCGCAGGGCGCCGCGCACTTCAGGGCCACAAGAGGAAAAACCCATGAACACCTCGTTTTCACGACGCGATTTTATGAAGGCCGCCGGCCTGGCCGCCGCGGGAGCGACCGCGATCTCCGCCGCCCCCGCCTCGGCGGGCGAATTCACCGGCAAGATCAAGAAGGCGGTGAAGTTCGCCATGATCCAGGGCGACGGCATGTCCGCGCTCGACAAGTTCAAGCTCGCGCAGGAACTCGGGTTCGACGGCGTGGAGCCCACCGTGGGCGACAAGACCGACCCCGAGGAAATCCGCGCCGCCAGCGAGGCCACCGGCCTGCCCGTGCACGGCGTCGTCAATGGCTCGGTGAACGACATTCCCGGCGCCATCGATCGCGCCCTGCTCTATGGCAGCAACTCGGTGTTGCTGGTTGCGGGGCGCGTCAGCGAGGAGAAGTCCTACGCCGACAACTACACCGAGACCCAGGCCATCATCCGCGACGCGATCCCCTATGCGGAAGAGAAGCAGATCATGCTCCTCGTCGAGAACGTCTGGAACAACTTTCTCCTGAGCCCGCTAGAAATGGCGCGCTACCTCGACGAGCTCGAAAGCCCCATCGTCGGAGCCTACTTCGACATCGGCAACGTTGTCCGCTTCGCCTGGCCCGAACACTGGATCCCCGTGCTCGGCCACCGCATCAAGAAGCTCGACGTTAAGGAATACAGCCGGGACAAGCAGCTCAACGAAGGCCTCTGGAAGGGCTTCGAGGTCGAAATTGGCGACGGTTCCATCGACTGGGCCGCCGTCCGCCGCGAACTCGCCGCCATCAACTACACCGGCTGGGCCACCGCCGAAGTGGGCGGCGGCGGCCGGGAACGGCTTGCGGATATCGCCGCGCGCATGGACAAGGTGCTCGGGCTCGCATAGGTGAGGCCCGCCGAAGGGCCGTCAGGCGGTTGTGGTCACCGGCAACATGAGCTACATCGAGGGCGCGGAAGGCCCGGATGGCAGCCACTACGACTACTTCCTCACCGGCGAGATTGCCGAGGAGTAGCGTCTTCCTCGCGGATGACGCCGGAGCCGCGACGGTCGCCTGGAAGGCGCCGGGGCGCAATCAAAGTAATGATCACCACGAGGGGCGCGGGGCAGCTTCTGGCCGAAACCAATCAAAGTTGAACCGCGAATAGACGCGAATGAACACGAATGAAGAAAGGGCCGTCTCGCTTTGGGAATCCATAACACTTTAGCGGAATGAGACACGCCCGGTGTGATAGCATGTCTCGGTCAAGAGTTCGTGAATCGAGGGATCGCGGACATTCCGCGCAATGGGAGCTCGGGAAATAAAGCAGCGTAAGAGGTTTGGAATAGAATCCCGGCGTTCCCAGGAGCGGAAAGCATTGTAGAACCGCGCCTCTTCACATACACATCGATCACGATACGTCTTGCGCTCGTCCTGCCGCGGACAGGAATGTCCGCGATCCTTTGCCGCGCTTCCTTGTATTGTGGTTTACTATATATATTAGTTATGTGTAGAACTACTCCAAACGGCTAATGAGGCGCCTTTATTTCATTTACCTATAATGGATGTTTTTCATTTTCTCGCCAAAAAGAGACGAGAAAATGGCGGAGAGTAGTACGGAAAGGCCCCACCCGCGCCATCTTGGCGGGTGGGGCCCTTCCATTTGACCGTCTATTTCACTTCAAGCAGCACCGGGGCGGAGGTCGCCTCCAGCTCGGTGTTGTAATACGCGTACACCCGCGAGGCCGGCGTCTGCACCTTCAGCGGGAACTTCGCGCGCAGGCCGTATTCGAACTCCAGGGTGGCGTTGCCCGCGATCTCCTCGAAGTAGAGGATCACCTGGCGTCCGGCCACCTCGAAGCGGCTGATCCGCTTCGATTCCACCAGCTTCTCCAGGTCCGCGCGCTCCACCGCAAAGCCCGGGGGAATCCCCAGGTCCACGATGGTCATCTCGGTCTGGCCGGGCATGTTGTTCTTCACGGTCACCTTCGCCGTGACCACGTCGTTCACCGCGAGCTCGGTCTTGTCATAGTCCACGCGGATGCTGAACGGCTCCTCCGTCGGACGGCGCTGGCTCCACGGCGCGTAATGCCGCCCGACCACCTGGTAGAGCATGCTCCCTTCGCCGCTGAACTCGATGCGCACCCGGTTGGCGCCGCGCCGGGTCTGGGCGCCCGCGTCCACGAGCCGCATAACATCGGCGTTCTCCGCCGTGACCGCAAACTCGCTGACCACCGCGTCGTTCACAATAACCCGGACCTTCGCGTTCACATCCTTCGACTGATGTTCCAGCGACAGAATCAGCGCCTTCAACGCGAGAATGGTCGATTGCGTGGACCCCCAGTGGCCGCTCGCCTGCTTCTTCTGAATGAGCCAGGTGAGCCCCTGGGTCGTCGTGTCGCCGTAGCGGCCGGCTTTCATAAACGCGATCAGCGCCAGCGCCGTCGTTTCGACATCCGCCGCGTCGCCGTGGGTAAACGTCACCGACGCCGTACCCTTCCAGTGGGCCGTGTCCCCCTCGGTGACGCGCATGCCGTGCAGCTTTTCGAGGACCGCCGCGGCCGCCGGATCGCTCTTATCCCAGGACACCAGCGCGTTCGCGACGAGCGCCAGCGTGTAGGCGTCCCCGGCATCGCGCCAGCGGGCTTTGATAAACTCCATCGCCTTCGCGAGCCCCGGATCGCGCTCCCCGCTCGTGACCAGGGCATCCGCGATATACGCCGTTACCAGCACGTCGCTGCCCTGGATATTGCCCCACGACTCCGCGTGCAGGTAGTTCGCGTCGGGCTTCCAGCTGCCATCGCTCTCCTGCTGCGCCAGGAGCCACGCGCGCGTCCGCGTCAGGACATTCGGATCCACCTCGTGGACCGTCGCCATGTCGTAGAACTCCTTGAGGCCCCACGCCGTGAGCACCTTGTTCGCAGGCGGGTCGCCAAACCAGGAGTAGCCGCCGCCATCCACCTCGTAGGTCAGCAGCCGCTGATACCCGGCGTTGATGAAGCCCTCGGCTTTCATCTGGATCTCGGGGTTAATCTGTTCCGTCGCCTTCAGGTACTGCACAATCAGAATGTTGGGATACGTGATCGAGCTCGTCTGCTCGAAACAGCCCGAGGGCATCTGGAGCATGCTGTCGAGCCCGTCCACGATCTGGCTGAACACGCCGGGATACACGCGCGCCAGGATCTTCTCCGCCCCCGGCACGCTGCCGTCCGGGATCATGATTGTGTGGTCGACGGTCGCCGAGAGCCGGTCGCTGATGCTTTCTTCCACCCGCTCGCCGTCGGGCGCCACCTCCACCTCGCGCCGGATCGCGTCCTGCATGGTCTCGCCGTACGCGAACACGGTCAGCTTGTGCATCCCGAGTTCCTTCACCTGGATCGGGAAGTACATCGACCGCACCTCGCCCGCCGCCATGGTCACCGTCACCTCGGCGTCGCCCTCGAGCGCGAACCAGTCCGCCGTCTCGAAGACCAGCCGCACGTCCTGCGCGTGGTCCAGGTAGTTGTAGAGCACCACCGGAATCGACACGCGATCGTTCTGCGTGAGGTACACCGGCAGATCGATATCCACGAAGAACTCCTGGAACACCCGCAGCGGCGTCTCCGTGCTGCCGAGCGCGCCCGTCGCGCTGGACGCCATCGCCGTCATGCGCCACGTCGTGATGCTGTCCGCCAGGCCCACCGCCAGTGATGCGCGGCCCTGGCCGTCCGTCACCAGCGCGGGCTCGAACAGCAGTGTCTCGGGGAAGTACTCGCGGATGCGCGGGGGCGCGCCGCCGCCGGCGTCCGAATCCGCCACGCCCGCCGCGGCCATCTCCAGCGCCATCGGCGCGGGCGCGGGCATCGCTTCCGGCATCGCGTCCATCATCACACCCGCCTCGCGGGCGCCCTTGAAGAGCGCGATCCCGCGCCGAGAGGGCTGGGGCGCGCCAAAACCGCCGCCGCCCAGTCCGCCGCGGCCGAAGCCGCCGCCGCCAAAACCGCCCCGGTTCAGGTGCGCCTGGATCCACGGGGTCTGCGGGGTAAGATCATCCGCGGTCTCGGCGATGCCGTCGGGCCCCGCCGATCGCATCTGGAACCAGCCGGTGTTCTTAAACTCGCTGAAGTCGAGCAGGTAGCGGTTGCCCCACGGATCCTCCAGGTCGCGCGGCGCCACGTACTTCTGGCGCAGCAGCACCGCTTCGAGGTCGCCCGGCACATTCCAGTTGTGCCGTTCGAGATAGCGCTGCACCGCCTTCGTGATCCGGTCGAAATCGCCCGCGAAACGCTCGGCCAGGGCCGCCTCCGCCGCGCCGCGCTTCGCCGTGAAGCTGTTCTGCTGGATCGGGGGCGCGGGCGGCGCCTCCGCCGACGCCAGGAGCACGCGGGCCGCCTCCTGCTGTTGGTCATCCCAGCGCAGCGGCTCGTTTCGCGGCAGGGGGACCGGCGGCGCGGGATCCTGGATGATCGTGTCGAGGTGATACCCGTGGATCTCGTAGCGCGGCTTCATGATCTCCTGTTCCAGCGTGAAGTAGATCTTCTCCAGGCCGGGGTGCAGCTCCTGCAACGCGAACACGCTCTCGTCCACAATCGCGATGCCCAGCGCGGACGGCGCCGGGCGTCCCTCGCGATCGGTCACCGTGAAGTTCAGCAGCGCCTCCTCGCCCGGGCGGTAGCTTTCGCGATCGAGGGCGATGCCCAGGTGAAGCTGGTCCGCGGGATTGATGTAGATCAGCCGCATGTCGCGAATCAGGTCGGTCGTGGGCGAAAAGATGTACGCGTGCAGCACCGCGCTGCCCATAATCGCCGGGTCCAGATCGATCGCCAGCGAGGCCTGGCCGTCCTCAATCGTGCCCGCGTGCGTCAACACCGTCTGGCCCTCACGCACAAGATCGAAATACACGTTGCCCCGCTGTTTGGTGGTCACCACGTCCGCGCGCAGGGTGTCGCCGGCCTGGTAGAGGGTCTTGTCCGTCCGCACCAGGATGGCGTCGCCCGACGACTCGGACGAGAGCTTGGCGGTGTGCGCGTGGCGCCGCCCCGACGGGTCCTGAACCGCGATCCGCAGTTCCGTATCGCCGGCGCGCGGCGTGAAGCGCAGGGTCGCGATGCCCAGCGCGTTGGAGGCCGCCCGGATCGCGCCGTCAAGCTGTCCGCTCTCCACCGTTACCGCCGCGTTCGCCACGGGGCTGCCGTCGGGTTCCGCCACCAGGATGTACACCGCGTTCTCCACCCCCGGCGCGAGCCGCCCGCCCTCCGCAATCGCGTGGACCTGCATGTCGGCCGCCGCCACCGGCTTCATCACGGTCTTCATTTCGGCGTGGTCCGCCGTATCCGTCACCTCCACCTCCAGCCGCACCGACGCCTGCCCCTGCTCCAACTCTGTGCCCACGAAGTGCGCCGGCAGCGGCAGCGAGAAGGACCAGTGGCCCTGGTCATCCAGCGCGCCCTCGACCTCCGCAAAGGTCTCGAAGTTCACCGCGAACGCGGACGCCGTCACCTTTGCGGCGCCGCCGGCCACGGGCTTGCCGAAGAAGTAGTCGGACTGAATCTCCCCCTTCAGCGTGTCGCCGGGCTTGTAGGCGTCCCGATCCGTGCTGACCTTAATTTCGAACTTCGGCAGAACGTACCGGTCCACGACCACCGACTTCTCGCTCTGGTCCTCCCCCAGGATCGCCCGCACGATGTAGCTGCCCAGGTTTACCTCCGTCGCGAGCTGAAAGCGCGCCGAGGCAATGCCGTAGCGGTCGGTGTCCAGCGACTCCTTGAATACCTTGTTGCCCTTGCCGTCCAGCACCTCGAAGGTCATCGGCAGTTCCGCGGCGGGCTTCAGATCGCCCGCGTTCAGCGAGAGAGCGCGCATTTCGATGAACTGCCCGGGCTGGTACTGCGGCTTGTCGGTGGTCAACAGGATTTTCGACTTCCGCCGCACGGTGACGGGCTGCTCCAGCACATCTTCCCCATAACCGCCCGCCGCCATCCGGATCTCCACCTGGCACGTCCCGGCGAGCGCCGGATCCACGGTGAAGTGCGCGTCCAACGTCCCGTTTTCACCGGTTTTGCCCGAGAACAGCGGGTGGCGCACCGTATCGCGGATCAGCGTGATTTCCGCGTCGGCCCCCGACACCGGCGCGCCGGTCGCGTGGTTCAACGCGACCACCTGAAAGGAGGCGCGGCTCCCGGCGAGCAGTTCCGAAAAGCCCACCAGCCGGGTTTCGAGCTGGGGGAACACATCCACGAAGAGAAAGCCGCCCTGTTCGCGGGCAGCCCCGCCTCCCAGGGCGTAGCGCACCAGGCTGTCGGCGTACTGGTCGCCGCGTAGCGCCCCGCCCAGCGGCAGCGCGATCGAATTCGCGCCGGGCTCCAGCGTCACCCGCTGCGAAGCGTCCAGCCGCACCTGGCCCGCCATGCTCTGGATCGTGACGCGGAACAACTCGCTGGATCTCACGTCGCGCGGGTTGTGCAGCGTGACCCGGGCGACCATCCCGCCCGATTCAGGTTGGATCTCGAAGGATTCCCGGTCCACCCGGCCCGGCGGGGGGCTTTCCTGCGCCAGCACCGGCGCAAAGGCCGCACTCAGCGCCCAACCAGTCCCCAGCCAGGCCACCAGGCCCGCCAACATGACAAACGGCATTGCCTTACAAATACGCATCGCTCCAACCCTCCTGGCGTCGCGGCGGTGATTCGCCGCGCGGGCTCATTCGGCTTCTATACCGAAGTAACGGCTACAGGTTGCCTCGCGTCGGCTCGGAAGAGCCCCGCGATATCCAGTATGACACCGCCCGACGGGAAGGGTTCGAAGAAAATGGAGGGGACTGGCTCCCGAGCCCCAGTACGCGGCGCCGCGAAGGCGTGGAACGTCCACCAGGAAGCGAGGGTGCCTGTACCCGTGGAGAACCTTTGCTTTTGGGGTACAGCCGTTCATGACGCGTTGCGTCAGTCGTTAAGGATGAAACGCCGGTTGCTTCGCAACCGGTACACAGCCGGGACGGCTGTGCCACGTTCTTTGCACGCTTCACCTTGGTTCTCAAGAGTACCTTTGAAGGAATGTGGCACAGGCGTCCCGCCTGTGTCTGGAGTTTCTACCTTATCACGCAGCTGCGGCGCTTGCCATTTTTGTTCTTGACGTGTTTATGCCGAGTGGTTGCAGCAATTGGGGCTGTTCGTCCATCTCTTTGCGCAGCAATGTGATTAGGTCGAGGCACGATGGGCGTGTCGCGTGCTTTCTCCATCGTGGGAGGGGTGCGTATTTGCCATTTCGCTCGGGCCCGAAGGCCTTGAGGGCGGCCAGTAGCAGCGCGCTGTAGGCGGCGACGGCCAGCGGGGGCTGTTTGGGTACGGAGTTTGGGTTCCAGAGCTGGGCCTGGCCGACGCCAAGGGTGTCTTTCTCTTCTCTGTGGTTGACTTCGATCTGCCAGCGGTCGAAGTAGATCTGGAGTAGTCTTTGGGCGGCGTGAACCATATCGGTACAAAGCAGGTAAGCCGGCTGGCGGTAGTAGCGCTTGCTGCTTTTTCGCTTGCGGTACGGGGTAGGAGCGACGACGAAGAGGCGCAGGGGGAGTCGGCGCGCGCCGCCTTGCCAGTAGAGGTTCTTGATCTCCTTGTAGCGGACCTTCCGGCGTTTGCCGCCGTAGAATATTTTCGTGGTCGCCCAGGCGATGGTGTCGTCCTGGCGTACTTGCTCTGGGGTAAATTTCTCCTGGGCATAGAAGCGCCGTGAGCCCTCCGGGGCGCGATGGCACAATTTGGCATTCTTGCGGGTGCGGGCGATGAGTTGGGTGCGGTCGCGTTCGGCCCCGAAGACGGTGCGGTTGCAGAAGCTGCCATCGAGGGACGCGACCAGGATGTTCTTCGTGGCGCCAGCGGCGTCCAGGCTGGCGCGCAAGTTGCCTATCATTTTCACGCAATGGGTCGAGAGGTTATTCTCTTTGCGGCTTTGCTTGTAGGCTTCCCAGTCTTCATCGCTTGCCCTCTTGCCGGGTTTTCTGGCGGGGGAAGACTCCTCGAAGCGCACAGGCAGTGCGCGGCAGCTGAAGGGGCCGGCGTGGTGCAGCGGCACGAGCAGAGAAGCCTGCAAGAAGCGCAAGCCCAGAATGAGGTTGGTATGGAAGGGCGGGGACAGGGGGTCGCGCTGGTGAAAGGCCTGGACAATACACCGGCCGGTCTTATGCAGCTTGGTGTCGTCGATGGCAACGCCCACGAGCGGGCCTCCGCACAAGGGCAATGCCCCATCCCAAATAGGGTCAAAAAGCTGTTGAGGGTCCCACTTGGCGCGCCCGTACAGGTGATACTCGGCTTGCCACGGCAGATTTTCCCGGCCACAGGCCCAAAGCGCCCGCGTGATCGTGCGCCGCCCCAGACATACCAGAGACCCCAGTCCCTGCCGCACCGCGCGCACCGCAGTGCGCTCCTGGGTAAAAGCGTCGCGCCAGCGGGCAGTAATGTCGAGCCACTCGTGTAAGAGACTCATCGCCTGCCCCCTTCGAGCCCGAAGGTATTCTTGTCCGTGCGGACAAAGCGGTCCCCCCGGGCCACCTTCTTGGTAAGCGAAGAGACCAGGCTTTCCCGATCCACGCCAACCCCAAAGGCCCTGTCAATGCGCTCCAGAATCTCACTGACATGAAGGGGCTGACCGGCCTTCAAAAGTATGTCATACGCCATATCTACTTGCGACCTACCTTTTCTGGGCCGTAGCTTCTCTTGGGGATCTTCTCCCTTGCGCAACCGGCGCACTGCCCGAAGCTGCGCATCCAAGCCTTGTTCCATAGCCTCCAATATCGTATCGCGCAACTCATCATTCATCGTGCAATTCTCCTGTCTACCTGACAAGATTAAAGCACAATAGAGTCGGTCTGTCAAGCATTATTTGTAATGACCGACTTATGCAGGCGCGGAAGAAGCGACGAGGAAGAAAAAAACTGTACGATAGAGAAAGAACGAACTGTTAACCTGGCCCCCAAAAGGTAGAAACTCCAGGCACAGGCGTCCCGCCTGTGTATTTTTTGGAGCAGTCAGCTGCTGGTTTGTTTTGGGGGTACAGCCACCGGCTGGTTTGGGGCCTGGGTTCCAGTGTTGGGCGCACTGGCCAGCCGGATGCAGTCCCCTGGGGTACAGCCGTTCATGACGCCGGTTGCTTCGCAACCGGTACACAGCCGGGACGGCTGTGCCACGTTCTTTGCACGCTTCACCTTGGTTCTTAAGAGTACCTGTGAAGGAATGTGGCACAGGTCGACGACGCGCCGTGGTGGGCGTCCCGCCTGTGTGTTTTTTGGAGCAGTCAGCTGCTGGTTTGTTTTGGGGGTACAGCCACCGGCTGGTTTGGGGCCTGGGTTCCAGCATTGGGCGCACTGGCCAGTCGGATGCAGTCCCCTGGGGTACAGCCACCGGCTGGTTTGGGGCCTGGGTTCCAGCATTGGGCACACTGGCCAGCCGGATGCAGTCCCCTGGGGTACAGCCACCGGCTGGTTTGGGGCCTGGGTTCCAGTGTTGGGCGCACTGGCCAGCCGGATGCAGTCCCCCTACTCCCAGCGAATCCGCGCCACGTACACGCTGTTGTCCGACCCGTATTTCTCCACGCCGGCGGGCTGCATCCACTCCGCCACGGTCACCCAGGTCTCGTGTTCGTTTACTTCGGTCACCGCAAAGTTCCCCAGCCGCGCGCCCCGCTCCGGAACCAGCACCTTTTCCGTCGCGCGCTTGACACACAGCCGCTCCTGGTCCACTTCCGCGATGAACAGCGGCGCGCGGTGCCGGAACACGTGGTCGTTGTTCGCGCCCCTCCGCGTATAGACCAGGTACAGCGTGTCCCCGCGCGTCACCCAGTGCTGCTGCGTGTTGTAGTTGCCCAGTTCTTCGCCGTCGTCGAAAGTCCACTTCACGGGATCGCTGAAATGCAGCCCGTCCGTCCCGTGCGCCACGTAACCGGCCCGATCGTTGCGCATCGTCAGGAAAAAACGCCCGTTGCACTGCGCGAGCGACGGCTCGTACAGGCCCCGGTCGATGTCGATGGACAGCACGTCTCCGTGCTCGACGTACGACAGCGTCTCCCCGTCGAACCGCGTGCGCATCACCGTGGATCCATACGGCCCCGGCGCCTCCGACTTGCCGTAGATCGGCAGCAGGATGTCGCCGTCCGGCAGGTCCACGCGCTGCGTGCTGCCGGCGCCGCTGTTGTAGAAGATCGGGGCCGGCGGCATCTCCATGGTCCGCCACGGCGACCACGTCCGCGTTTCCGGCGCGTAAACGGCGTAGGCGGTGCTCCGCGGACGGTTGTGCACCAGCTTGTTGTCCGGCCCGTACAGCGCGTTGTGCCCGGTCCCCAGCAGTTTCTGGCTCGCCGCGTGCCATTTAGGCGTAAAATCACACACCACCTGCGTCCGGTCTCCCTCCGCCGGACGCCGCCCCAGCGTGTCGTGCTCCACCGGGCCGCTCCAGTTTTCCCCGAGATCGTCGGTGCGCATTTCGTTCAGCGCATAGAAGATATCCGATCCGCTCAGGAGCAATTTCTGCATCGTCAGCACCACAATCGGCGAATCCCCCGGGATCGTGCCCGCGCGCGGGTGCACCCAGCACGTCTTCTTGTCATAGCCGGAATGGATCGTGTCGAGCTGGATCGTGTAGCCGCCCGCGAGAACCGGCGGGGCCACGGCGAGGAAAATCAACAGGGCGATGCTTCGATGCATGGGGAGCCTCCTTTTTTGGTTAATCCGGTTTGAGCGTACGGGACTATTCATAGGCGTTTCTCCGTGCCCGAACTATCCGGAACCGCCAATGTCTGCCGGTTTAGACCTCAGTTGGTTTAATCGTATCGACTGCTCTTCCGGCCCGAAGGGCCAGTGCAGCTCCCAGCCCCGGGCAACGCCCGGGGAACACGGGGGCACCAACTTCCCCGCCCTGAAAGGGCAGCGCAGTGAGCCAGCCCAGCGTTTCTGAAGTTCAACGGCGCTGCCCTTTCAGGGCGTATGAGAAACCCACTGCTCAAACCCTGGGCGTTGTCCGGGCTGAAAACTGCGTTGTCCCTTCGGGCCGAAAGAATGCGTTGGCATCCAGTTCTGCTGCCGAGTATACCGTCTGCGCTACAGACAAGCTCCAGAGAATCTTCTATCCGCTCATAGCATCGCCGCCCGGAAATGACAACCGAGCAATCTACTCACATTTGCCGTCATCGTTGCCGATGTACATTCAAACCGGATGAGCCTCCTTTTTCTTGCTGCCGGGCCATTATGACAGGTTGCGGGCCGCCGCGGGCAAACCGGTTGCCTTTTTCCGCGCATTGGCGATGCCGCGCCACCGTCCGGTATCGTACCCCGGTAGCCGCAGCAGCCCCTGGAGACTTCCCATGACACGCCCAGTCGCGCTCATTCTTTGCACCGTGCTCGCCCTGACCCTGCCTGGCATTCCCGCCGCCGCCGACCGTCCGCCGAATTTCATCGTGGTCTTCTGCGACAACCTGGGCTACGGCGATATCGAGCCCTTCGGCTCCACGCTGCACCGCACGCCCCATCTCAACCGCATGGCGGAGGAAGGCCGCATTTTCACGCATTTCAACGTCACGGCGGGCGTCTGCACGCCGTCGCGCGCCAGCCTGATCACCGGGTGCTACGCGCAGCGCGTCGGCATGCACACGAACCCGCGCGACGGCCTCGTCCTGCGCCCGGTATCGCCCTATGGCCTGAACCCCGACGAAATAACCATCGCCGAAGTCCTCAAGGATCGCGACTACGCCACCGCCATCATCGGCAAGTGGCACCTCGGCGATCAGCCGGATTTCCTGCCCACGCGCCAAGGCTTCGACACCTTCTTCGGCGTGCCCTATTCCGACGACATGACCGAGCGCGTCTGGGAGAAGGACGGATCGCAGTGGCCGCCGCTCCCGCTGATGGAGAACGAGACCGTGATCGAGGCCCCCTGCGACCGCAACGGCCTCACAAAGCGCTACACGGAGCGCGCACTCGAATGGATCGCGGCGCACCGGGACGAACCCTTCTTTCTCTATATGCCGCAGGCCATGCCGGGCAGCACGTCTAAGCCCTTCGCGAGCGAGGAATTCCGGGGCAAGAGCAGGAATGGGCCCTGGGGCGACGCGGTTGAGGAACTCGACTGGTCTCTGGGCCAGATCCTCGACCGACTCGAAGCGCTGGGCATTGCGGAAAACACGCTGGTCATCTGGACCTCGGACAACGGCGCGCCCATTCACGCGGATCGGGCCGACCTCAGCCGGGGATCGAATCGCCCGCTCCATGGCGCGGGATACACCACCGGCGAAGGCGCTTTTCGCGTTCCCACGATCGCCTGGCGGCCCGGCGCCGTGCCAGCGGGAACCACCTGCGCGGAACTGGCGACCACCATGGACCTGCTGCCCACCTTTGCCGCGCTCGCCGGGGCCAAGCCGCCCGCGGGACGCCGGATCGACGGCCACAACATCGCGCCCCTGCTCCACGGAACGCCGGGCGCGCAATCCCCCTACGACGCGTTCTTCTACTACCAGGAGGAGCAGTTGCAGGCTGTGCGGTCGGGCCCCTGGAAGCTTTTCCCGCCCTTGGACGCAAACGCGCGCCACCCGCACTTCCCGCCGGGCCAGGCGACCGCCCCGCTGCTCTTTAACGTCGTGGAGGACATCGCGTCGGAGCACAACGTTGCGGAGGACTACCCCGATATCGTGGCGCGGCTGACCGCCCTGGCGGAAACCGCCCGCGCGGATCTGGGCGATACCGGACGCCCGGGCGCCGGACAACGGCCCCCGGGACACGTGGAAAGCCCGGTGGCGCAGCGGCTGCCGGCGGCCCGCCCCGCGCCCTGAGGTAACGCCGGGGCGCCCCTCAGTCCGCGTCCCGCCGCGTCTCCGAGAAGATGTTAATGCCGCGCCAGCGCTCGCCGCGGAATCGCAACCACATGAAGAGGCTCAGCACGGCGATGTAGATGGCGGCGCCAATCCAGGCCCCGAGCGCGCCGCCGCCCAGCGGAAACGCCAGCACCACGGCGGACGGAATGAACACCAGGTACGCGCTGACGAAGGTAACCATCAGCATCCAGCGGGTGTCGCCCGCGCCGCGGAGGGCCCCGCCCATGACAATGCAGATCGCGTCAAAAATCTGGAAGACCGCGGCCACGATGAGCAGCTGGTGGCCGAGCCGCGTGACCAGCTCCTCCTCCGGGGCGAACACGAACTGGATCAGTTCCGCGCCGAAGATCGCGAAGAATATCCCCAGCGTCACCATGTATACCATGGCCATGCGGAGCGCCGTGAACGTGCGGTGCTTCGCGCGTTCGAAATCGCCCCGCCCGATCCACTGACCGACAATCGCGGAAACGCCCTGGTTCAGCGCGAAGGCCGGGATAAAGCAGAGCTGCATGAAGCTCAGGGCCACGTTGTTCGCCGCGAGCGGGGCCGCGCCAAGCCGGCCGACCACAAAGCTGATGAAAATGCTCCAGTTCGCCACATCCAGGAACATCATGCCGCCGGCCGGCCCGCCCACGCGCAGCAGCTCGGTCGCCATTGGCCGGTTGAACCGGATATCGCCGCGGGTCCCGAAGTGCCGGTGGTAGACGGGGCTTAGAAATACGGCGAAAAGCAGGAAGAACTGGAGATACATCGAGGCGTTGGTGGCCCACGCCGCGCCCGCGATACCCAGCGCCGGCGCGCCCCAGTTTCCGAAAATGAACATGTAGTTGAGGACAATGTTCACCAGCGTACCGATAATCGCCACAAACATTGGGACGACGGCGTGGCCGGAGGCCTGGAAGAAGGCGGCCAGCGTGGTTACGAAGGCGAGTGGCAGGTAGCTGAAGAGACGGACCTGAAAATACTCCAGTTCCAGGGCCGTCACGGCGGGTTCGTGCCCCATCAGCCCGAAAAGCAGGGGGGCCACGGGATAGAAGCATACCGCGATGAGGCCGGCAATGAGGGACAGGTACAGCCCCTGCCAGGCGTAGCGGCCGCAGCGCCGCGGCTCTCCCCGGCCCAGGCACTGCGCCACGAATACCCCCACGCACCCCACGATACCGAGCAAGAGCGTGCTCACGGTATACGACCAGATGCTGGCCGAACCGACGGCAGCCAGGGCCTCCGTGCCGAGCTTGTTCACCATGACGCGGTCGATAAACTCCATGACCGCGAAAGAGAGGGACCCCAGGATGATCGGGCCGGACATGACCGTGATTTCGCGCACGCCCGCCCAGCGTGGTTCATCCTTCTGGCGATGTGGCGTTGTCACGTGTTGATGGATACCTTATGGAAGGGGAGTTGTGCAGGTGCGGGAAGCATAGCACACGGCGGTTCCGAAGCGTGAGTGCGGGGCCGATTTTGACCCGCGCGGCCCGCGGGCATACAATGGCGGCGTGTATTGGGGGAAGAGCCGGCCGAAACCCGCCTTTGGCCAAATACAGGAGCGACGCAGGATGGGGACGATAGCCGGACCGCTGACCGACGCGGATATCATGCGGAATGTGGGAGCGATTGTATTGGGAGGCGGCCGGGGCACCCGGCTTTACCCCCTGACCAAGGTGCGCGCGAAACCCGCCGTGCCGCTGTGCGGGCGCTACCGCCTGGTTGATGTCCCGCTCAGCAACTGCATCAACTCCCAGATCAACCGGGTCTCGGTCCTCACGCAGTACAACAGCCACTCGCTCAACCGCCATATCAACAACACCTACCGCTTCGACATGTTCAGCAGCGGCATGGTGGAAGTGCTCGCCGCCGAGCAAACCGATCTCGCCAGCGGCAATGAATGGTTCCAGGGCACCGCCGACGCCGTCCGCAAGCAATTCGTGCACATCCTCGATCAGTCGGTGGACTACTACGTGATCCTCTCGGGCGACCAGCTCTACCGCATGGATTACCGTGAATTGCTGCACACCCACCTGAGCAAGGGCGCCGATATCACCGTCTCCGCGCTGCCGGTCAGCCGGGAGGACGCCCAGGGCTTCGGGATCATGAAGGTGCTGAAGAGCGGGCGCATCCGGGAGTTTGTCGAGAAGCCGACGGACGACGCGGTGCTCGATTCCTTCGTGACGCATGAGAAGGTGTTCGAGGACTTCGGCCTGAACGGCAGCGGACGGCCCTACCTGGCGTCCATGGGCGTCTACGTGTTCAACAAGGACGTGCTTGAACGCCTCCTCATGGATCACGTCGAATGGGTCGACTTCGGCAAGGAACTGATCCCCAATTCCCTGGGATCCCTTCAGGTCTACGCCCACATGTTCTCGGGTTTCTGGGAAGATATCGGTACGGTCCGCTCCTATTTCGACGTGAGCATGGCCATGACCACCGAGAACGCGCCCTTCAAGCTCAACGACCAGCACAACCAGATCTACACCCACGCCCGCGCCCTGCCCGGCGTCCGCATTGCCGACGCCCACATCAAGAACGCCATTATCTGCGAGGGCAGCCGCGTGACCCGGGCGAAGATCTCCAACTCCATCGTCGGAATCCGCGGGATTATCCACCCCGGCGCGACCCTGGACCATTGCATCGTTCTGGGCGCGGAGTATTTCGAGGACCATCACGAAGACAACGGACGCCCCCATCTCGGAATCGGCGAAAAGTCCAATATCAGCCACGCGATCATCGATCACAACGCCCGCATCGGGAAGGGCGTCACTATCCGCGGTTCCAAGCGCCTCAAGGACTACGACGGCGACGGCTACGCCATCCGCGACGGCATCGTGGTCGTCTATAAGAACGCCGTGATACCCGACGGGGCGGTCATCGGCGCCGCGTGACGCCGCCGGCCCGGGATTGCGCGTGGCGGCGGCCCTTGATCGCGGCCCTGTTTCTGCTGGGCGCCGCCCTGCGCCTCTACGATCTCGGCGGCGACAGCCTCTGGTACGACGAAGCCGCGAGCCTCTACCAGGCGCGACACAGCGTCGCCCCGGCCACGCTGCTGGACCCGGACGTGGCCGCGGAGCCGCCCGTGCATCCGCTCCTCGTCCGCGCGTGGATGGAGGCGGTCGCGCTTGCCGGGTTTCCCGCAACCAGCCCGTGGAATGACTTCCTCCTGCGCCTCCTGCCGTGCCTGATTGGCATGGCCGCGATGCCCGCATTCTACTTGCTCGCGCGGCGGCTCCTGCGCGACGAGACCGCCGCCCTGTTCGCGCTGGCGCTCTTCGCCATTTCGCCGCTGCCCATCTACTATGCCCGGGAATTGCGCGTCTACAGCCTCTATGTGCTGCTGGCCATCTTCGCCACCGGATTCATGATCCGCGCGCTGGAAGAAAACCGCCCTTGGCAGTGGGCGGGCATGATCGGCGCCCTTGCCCTCCTCATGTACAGCCATTTTTTCGCGATGTGGCTGATCTTCACCCTGAACCTCGTCTTTGTGGCGGTGATCTGGCGCTATCCACATCACTTCTGGCGCTGGACCGGCTGGAACGCCCTCCTGATGGTCCTCATCGCGCCCGCGATCCACCGCGCCTTTGTGATGCACGCCGAAACCCAGTTGATCGAGATCCCCTGGTATCCCAGCCCCGACTGGAAGACGCCGTTCATCACGTTCAAGACCTTCTTCGCCGGGTTCAGCCCCGCCGTATGGGCCTACTGGCCGCTTTTCCTGATCGCGCTCGGCCTGTGGGCCGCCGGCTTCCGCCGCGCCCGCGAATCCCCCATCGCCGCGGCGTTTGTCGCGCTGATGACGTGGGTCCCGCCATTAGGTTGCGCCCTGATCTGGGGCCAGGCCAGTTTCTCCTTCTACGAGCACCGGCTCTTCCTCTTCTCCGCCGCCGCCGCCATTCTGGGCGTCGCGTGGGGCGCCGCCACCCTGGGCCGCGCGGGCCTCGTGGCGATCGCCGTCCTGGCCGGCCTCACCGTCCCCGTCCTGGCCGATCTCTACGCCGGGCGCCTCCACCCGATTCCCATGCACCGCCTCGCGATGTGGGACAAGGTCGATTTCCGCGCGGCCGCCCGCCACCTCGAAGACGCCTGGCGGCCCGGTGATCGCCTCCTCTACGCGAGCCACTTCCCCGCCTATTCCATGCAGCACTACTTACCGCGCGATCAGGTGCGTATCGGCTGGTCCCTGGATGACCAGGATCTCTTCATCCGGACGATGGGGCACGAGCCGATCCTGCGCGCCCACGGCCTCATGCCGCAGCCAAAGGAGGCGGCGGTCGCGGGCGCGTCCCGGATCTGGTTCCTGGTCACGGAGGGCACAACCTTCGCCTGGCGGCCCGACACGGAACGGATCGCCGCCTGGCTCGACGCGCACTATACGCGAGAAGCGGAAGTGGCGTTCGACGGCGTGCGCCTTTCTTGTTATGCCGTTCGCTGACGGGGTGAATGGCGAGATGCGTGCTTGTGGTGGGATGCCCGACCCGCCCGCGGCGCGCTTGCGTGGTTATCCTTCGGGGTAGAAGATGTCTTCGAGGGATTTGTTGACGCCGGGGGCGCCCATGAAGGGGAGGTTGCGGCCGGTCATGATGGCGTCCATCTTGCGCACTTCTTCGCGGCTTACCTCTTTAATCTCGCCGTGGACGATGGCGCTGTGGATGTGGAGCGAGGTCATTTCGAGCAGCTCGGTGTTCATCATGGTCCAGTTGATGTCGAGGCGGCTGAGAATGACGAGGCCATGGTTTTCCATCAGGAAGGCGTTGTATTTCTGCAGGAAGGGCAGGAAGTTGTCGGCGAGTTCCTGGGTGAGGGGCTGGGCGAAGGGTACGACGGGCACGGGGCCGACTTCGGTGATGGTCTCGGGGAAGAGCGGGCGCATGAGGTGGTTTTCGCCCTTCGTGATGGTGAAGGCGTTGGTGTAGGGCGGGTGGCAGTGGATGACGGACTGGATGTCGGGGCGCTCGTTGAAGAAATTGAGGTACATGGGCGTTTCGCCGGTGGGGCGGTTTTTGCCTTCGAGCTTTTCGCCCTGGAGGTTGATGAACACGACGTCATCGTGCTGGATGTCGCCCTTGTTCATCTGGGTGGGCGTGATGAGGAGGACGTTGTCCTCCATTTTCCAGGCCGCGTTCCCGCCGTAGCCGGTGACGTATTTGTTGGCGGCGAGCTGGTGGCAGACCTTGACGAAGGTTTCGATTTGCGCGGCGTATTTCTGGAAGTAGCTCATGGGGTGTTTCCTGTGAAGGACTAAGGACCTAAAGGACGTAAAGGACTTAAGGGACGTTTGTATTGGGAGCGCCGGCTGATTGCGCCTTGTGGCGCAACGGGACAGGCGGGACGCCTATCCTACTCTTTTCGGCGATCTAATGTTGCAGCACCACTTTGAGTGACTGGATGGCCGGATCGGCCTGGGTCTTGAAGGCTTCGTTGAACTGATCCAGGGCGAATCGGTGCGTGATCAGGGGCATGGGGTCGATCAGGCCGGTCTCGATAAGGCGGATGGCCTCTTCGTAGTCGCGGCGGACGGAGCTGTTCGCGCCGTGGAGGTGCAGCTCGCGGTAGTGGATCTGGTTAAGGTCGATGGGCTCGAAGGGATCGTCCTTCGCAACGCCCGCGAAGAGGGAGAGGTGGCCGCCCAGGGCGAGGAGGTTCATGCCGAGGGGGATGAGTTCCTTCGCGGAAGCCGCCGCCACGACGCCATCGACGCCCAGGCCGTCCGTGTGTTCCTTCACCCAGGCGACGGGGTCCGTTGTGCTCGTGTTGACGAGGTGGTCGAAGTGCAGGCCGAGTTCCCGGATGAGATCGAGGCGGCCCTGGGAGCGGTTCATGATAGTGATGGTTTCGGCGCCCCAGGCCCTTGCGACGAGGCCGTTGAGCACGCCGATGATGCCGCCGCTGAGGATGACGACGTGTTTCATTTCCTCGAAGGGGAAGAAGCGCAGGCCGTTGATGCAGCAGCTGAGCGGTTCGAGCAGCGTGGCCACTTCGTCGGACATGTCGTCCGGGATGGGGATGAGGCAACCCTGCTCGACGCCTTCGCGCGGCATGATCATGTATTCGGCGAAGCCGCCGTCCCAGGCGTAGCCAATGGCCTTGAAGCCCTTGAGGCAGCGGATCTGGTGGTGGCGGTGGCAGGGCGGGCACTCGCCGCAGCCGATGACGGTCTGCACGGCGTAGCGCTCGCCCGGCGCGATGCCGGTGACGCCCGGGCCGACTTCCTGGACGACGCCGGCGATTTCGTGGCCGATGATCTTGACAGAGACGGGCTTTTCGCCGCGGAGCACGCGCTGGTCGGTGCCGCAGAGGGCGCTGGCGCCGACCTTGAGGAGGACCTCGCCACGGCCGGGACTGGGCCGGGGCACGTCCTGTATTTCGATCACGCCGGGGGCAGTGATGACGGCTGCTTTCATGACTGGGGCTTTCTAATGTGGGGCAGGCGATTCGTTTGTCTTCAAAGTAGGATAGCCGTCCCGGCTGTCCCTGGACAGGCGGGACGCCTATCCTACACTGGCTGGTCCCTTCGGGACCTGGACAGGCGGGACGCCTATCCTACACTGGCTGGTCCCTTCGGGACCTGGACAGGCGGGACGCCTATCCTACACTGGCTGGTCCCTTCGGGACCTGGACAGGCGGGACGCCTATCCTACATTGGGCGGTCCCTTCGGGACCTGGACAGGCGGGACGCCTATCCTACTTTGGGTGGTCCCTTCGGGACCTGGACAGGCGGGACGCCTATCCTACTTTGGGTGGTCCCTTCGGGACCTGGACAGGCGGGACGCCTATCCTACTTAATCGAAGGTGATCATGGCCTTCATGACGCCGTCCTGGTAGGCGGCGACGAGGTCGAAGGCTTCTTTGGTCCGCTCGAAGGGGAAGTGGTGCGTGACCATCGTGGCCGCGGGGAGGGTGCGGTCTTCGATGAGGTCGATGGTCCTGCCGGTGCACTCGTTTTGGCGGCGGACGTTCTGGAAGCAAATTTCCTTGCGGCGCATGAGGTCGATCTGGAAGGAGATGCGGTCGACCTCGGGGATCCCGATCATCACGAGCTTGCCGCCGGGCCGCAGCATGCGGACGGCCTGGTCCACGGCGTCCTGCTGGCCGCAGCATTCGAACACGTAATCGAGCAGGAGCGGCTCAGCCTCTTCGATGGCCTTGACCGCGTCGATCTGGTCCACGTTCCCGGTCCAGTCCGCGCCAGTCTGCTTCGCCAGTTCCAGGCGCGCGTCGATCTTGTCGGTCATGTAGACCTTCCCGACGCCCTGGGCGCGCGCAGGCATGAGGACGCTCAGGCCGATCGGGCCGCTGCCGAGGATGCCGATGCGCTTGCCCTGGAGATCGCCGGCGAGCTGGCAGGCGTAGACGCCGATGGCGAGCGGCTCGCTGAGCACGCCCTCTTCGAGTGTGGTCTCGTCCTGGAGCTTGAAGCAGCAGTGCTCCGGCATGACGATGTATTCCGAGAGGCTGCCTTCGGCCTGGCCGGGGCACCCGAGAAAGCGGAGCTTGCGGCAGGTGTGGGCGCGGCCGGCCTTACACTGGTCGCACTCGAAGCAGGGCATTGCCGGCTCGATGGCCACGCGATCCCCCACGCGCACGTGCGTCACCGCCGGGCCCACCGCCTCCACGACACCGGCGCATTCGTGGCCCACGGCGAAGGGATACCGCACGACCTGCGCGCCGATGCGGCCCGTCGTGTAGTAGTGGACGTCGGACCCGCAGACGCCGACGCGGGCGATGCGGATGAGGACATCATTGGGCGCCTCGATCCGGGGATCGGGAACCTCGCGCATTTCCATGGCGCGGATGCCGGTAAGGACCATGGCTCGCATGGGGATGGACTCCTTGGGTTGTGGGGTGCGGGGGACGCAGGGACTTCAGGGGCGGTAGCGACGCGCGTGGGACGCCGCGTGTAAGGCGCGACGAACCACGGCAGGCCGCCGCCGCAGGGGTCTGGCGGCCCAACGTCTCGCGATTTTACGCCTTATTGGTGCGCGATTCAAGGGGCAATCACGCGGAACCATAGCGTAAACTGTTTTATTTCAGTAATTTATGGTTTTCGTTCGCCCGGGCGGCGCGGGCGCTGCGCGACGCGTTCGCGCATTGCAATTCCGGGCGTCATCCGGTACCATGAAGCCCTGTAATCGGGCAGTCGCAAGCGTTCAACGTAGAGGTGCGAAAATGCGGACAGAGGGTAATGAACGGCGCCGCTATCCCCGCAGCCGGCGCGGTATGCCGGTGGTGGAGGATTCGGGCGGTCCGGGCGTGCTGAATCATGTGGACAATATCAGTGCGAACGGGGTTTTGTGCCATACGGTGAAACCGGTGGCGCTGATGACGCGGCTTCGCATCGCGCTGGACCTGCCGGCGCCGGTGGACCACCGCATCGACGCGGAGGGGATTGTGGTGCGCTGTGAACCGGACGATCAGGGCGACGATCACTTCAAGGTGGCGATCCTGTTCACGAAGGTTGATCCCGAGGATCATGAGGCGATCCGGCAGTACGTCGAAGAGGATATCGCGCTGCCGCGAGACGCGTTCTAGCCGCCGTGCGCACCGGCACGCCCCCTGGCTCTTCGCGCGCCCGCCTCGACCGGAGCGCGCTTTTATTCTGCCTGGCGGTGCTGGGGGCGACGGTGCTGTACCCGACGCTTCGGCTGGCGGTGGAATCGGCGCGGCAGTGGGATCTGGACGTTATCCGGGGGGGCTATGCGTGGACGGCGGTCCGGAACACGCTGGTCATCGGGTTTGGATCGGTGGCGGGCGCGGGGATCGTGGGTACGGCGCTGGCGGTGGCGCTGACGCGGTACCGGTTTCCGGGGTCCCGGGTGCTGGGCGGGCTGGCGTATCTCCCGTTTACCCTGCCGCCCCTGGTGGGGGTGCTGAGCTTCTACTACCTCATCGGGAAGGACGGCATCGTCACGCGGTTTGCGGACCAGGTGCTCGGGATGCCGGGGCTCGTGCTTCCGGGCCCGTGGGCGATTCTCCTGATCCACACCTATTCCTTTTACGTGTTTTTCTACGCGATGGCGGGGCCGGCCCTGGCGGGGCTGGACCAATACCAGCTTGAGGCGGCGCGGACGCTGGGGGCCTCGCGCGCCCGGGTTTTCTTCCGGGTGACGCTGCCGCTGTTGCGTCCCGCGCTGGCGGGGGCGTCGCTGCTGACCTTCATGTCCTCCTGCGCGTCGTTCAGCGCGCCGTATTTCTTCGCGGAGCGTTTTCCGGTGCTGAGCGTGGCGGTATACACGGAGCGGAACCAGTACAACGAGGGGGCGGCGCTCACGCTGACGGCCATCCTGGCGGCGATTTCGCTGCTGGGAATCCTGCTGTTCCGTTCGGCGCGGGCGGGGTCGGGATCGGGCTCAAAGGGGGCGCCGCGCCCGCTTTCCACGGCGCGGGGCCGCTTTCTGGCGGGGGCGCTGGCCTGGCTGGCGATCGCAGGGCTGCTGCTGCCGCACCTGACGATTCTGTGGCTGTCCTTCGCGGATTATTCGGCGTGGCACACGGAGCTGATCCCGACGGCCATGACGTTGGAAAACTACAGCCGGTTGTTTTCGAGCGCGAGCGCGCTGGCGCCGATCCGCAACAGCTTGTGGATGAGCGCGATCGCGACGGTGGCCACGCTGGGGGTCGCGCTGCCGGCGGCGTACCTGATCGCGCGGCGGCGTCCCGGCGGGCGCTGGGTGAACTTTATTGTAATGATCCCGTGGGCGCTTCCGGGGACGGTGATCGCGATCAACCTGATTGTTGCGTTCAACGACCCGTGGCTTCCGATCTACGGCACGGTCTGGCTGCTGCCGCTGGCGTACTTCGTGCGGAGCATCCCGCTGCTGACCCGTATGGTCGGGGCGGCGCTGGAGACGTTCGACGCGACGCTGGTGGAGGCGGGGCGCACGCTGGGGGCGCGGAAGCGCTACTGTTTCTGGCGCATCGTGGTCCCGCTGGTGGCGCCGGCGGTGGCGGCGGGCGCGGCGCTGGTCTTTGCGACGAGCCTGGGGGAGTTTGTGGCGTCGATCCTGCTGTACCAGCCGGGGAACGTCCCGATTTCGGTGAAGATCAACATGGAGTGGCGCGCGGCGGTGGGGCCGGCGTTTTCCTACAGCGTGCTGTTGATGCTCATGGTCGCGGTGACCTTCCTCTTCTCGCGCCGCTTTACGTCGCGCGTTTTGTAAATCCGTGGTATACTGGGGGCTCCAAGAAACCTGCCGGCGTCCGCGGGTCCGGGCTGTGCGCGCGGAGCCCGGTCGCGACCGAAACCTGCAAGACCCGTCCCCAGGCGATTCGCCGCCCGGCCGGGCTGGGACCGAATCCATGGCCACACGATCGCACGCCGCACGGGACGCAAAGCCGGTGCGCCTGAGCCTCTTTGGCTCGCATGCGGACACCCTGAAGAAGAAGCTGAACGGCTTTTCGAATCTCCACCTGGTGGAGGAGAAGCCGGACGTGGTGGTGTGTTACGGGGGGGACGGTACGCTGCTGGCCGCGGAGCGGGCGTTTCCCGGGATCCCGAAGGTACCGGTGCTCAACAGCCGGCGGGGCCACCGTTGTATTCCGCACCCGGCGGGGGAGGTCCTGCAGGGGCTGGCGGCGGGAAAACTGGTCCGGAACAATTATACGAAGATCCGGGCGGAGGTGATGCGCGGCGAGGAGCGGCTGCTGCCGGGCGACGTGGTGGCGCTGAACGAATTCAATGTGCACATGGGGCTGATCAACAGCGCGGTGCGCTTCCAGTTGTGGTTGAACGGCGACCCCTACGAGAATGGCCTGGAACTGCTGGGAGACGGGTTTGTCGTGTGCACGCCCTTCGGGAGCACGGCCTATTTCGCCCAGATTACCCGCGGCATCTTCACGACGGGGCTTGGAATCGCCTTCAAGTCGACGAATGCGCATGTTGACCATATCATTGTGCCGGACGACACCGAGTTCCGGGTCCGGATTACGCGCGGTCCGGCGGTGCTGGCCTACGATTCGGCGGATCAGTACGTCCACCTGGTGGAGGGGGACGAGCTTATCGTGCGCCGGCACCAGCAGGCCGCAACGATCCTGACCTGCGGCCCGGTGAAGCGGCTGGACGAGCCGTTCTAGCGAGCCCGGCCGTTTCGGGCGTCCGACCGGCCTTCCGGCGCCGGGGACCATGACTTTTTACTTTTCACTGGACATCCATGGGGGCCGCGGTGTATCTTCCGGCGCAACCCGGCTCGTCCGGGCCCACCCCGGCGCGCCGTACCGGCGCCACGCCCCTCTGTATCAGGAGTTCCCAACGTGGGTTTTCCACTCGTAAGCGATATCCGCCGGCTGAGCCAGCCGCCGCGGCAGTTTCTGGTATTCGGCGCACTCAACGTGTTTACCTGGTTCTCGATCGTGGGGCCGGCGATCGTGCTCTTCGCGCGGAAGATTGAGATGCCGGCCTCGTGGATCGGCTATCTGATGTCCTTTTTGCCGCTTTCGACGCTCTTGGTGATCGTGACGATACCACTCGTGACGTGGCTGGGTTCGCGGCGGCTGCTGGTGGTGACCTGGGCGCTCCAGAGCGCGGTGGCGGGGCTCATCTTCTTCGTGCCGTGGGCGCTGAAGGCGGGCGGGCCGCCGGCGGGCTGGGGCGTGCTGCTGGTGGCGGTGCTGGGGTTCTGTATCGCCCGCGCGGCGGGGATCGGCGGGTGGTTTCCCCTGTTGCACGACATCGTTCCGGCGCGTGAGCAGAGCCGGTTTTTCAGCACGGAGATGGCGGTGGCGCAGGGCTGCATTGTGGTTGCGACGGTGGCGCAGGCGCTGGTGCTGGGCCGGGATCCGAGCGTGGGGCGTTTCCTTTGCATCAACGGGTTCGGGATCGCGGCGGGCTTTGTAAGCGCCTACTGGCTGACGCGGGTGCCGGGTGGGGACCGGGTTCCGCGCGAGGCGGGCCGGGCGACGAGCAGCTTTCTGGCGTACCGCGCGGCGCTCCAGGACCGGGGCTACCTGCTGTTTGTTTCGACGACGGTGCTGTGCTTCTCGGGCTTCGCGTGGATCAACGCGAGCGTGGTGCTGTACATGCGCGATATCCTCGGCTTCGCGGACCTGCCGATCATGCTTTCGATGGGCGCGGGGAACCTGGGCGTGCTGTTGACGATCCACTCGTGGGGCCGGTTTGCCGATTACAGCGGCACGGGCTACGCGGCGCTGCTTTCGATGCTGGGGCATTCCGTGGCGGCGCTGTGCTACCTGCTGCTGCCGCCCGGCGCCCCGTGGTCGGTGTGGCTGTTTCCCGTCGTGCTGATCTGCACGACGCTGCTGGGGGCGGCGTACTGGACGATTTCGCACCGGTACATGATCAGCCTGGTGGACAAGGTGCACAAGGTGGGCTATACGAACGTGTGGATCGTAGGCACCGCAATCGCGATGGGGCTAACCCCGATTGCGACCGGCTATGTAATCGAACATTTTCACCTCTCGGGCTTCCGGATCGCGTTCGCGATTTCCGGCATCGGCGGTATCCTGGCGGGCCTCGCCAACTTCTGGGTCGTGCATCAACGCAAGCCGTTGCGGCACGCGCTGGACGAGCTGGTGAACCCCATGCTCCCGGTCCGCACCCTGGCGCGCATTGCCTGGGTGACGGTGGGGCTGCATTCGAGCAACCGCTACGTTCCCCCGGAAGATGAAGACTACCGGGAGGCGGTGTAGCGCCCGGGGAGTGGCCGCCGGGGGCCGGCGCCCGTGTATTCAAGGAGAACCCGCGTTGGGTATACCGATTCTCAGTGATTTTCGAAGGCTCAGCCAGCCGCCCCGGCGGTTTCTGGTGTTCAGCACGTTCAACGTGCTGTCGTGGTTTTCGCTGGTCGGGCCGGTGGTGGTGCTGTTTGGCCGGACGATCGACATGCCGGCCTCCTGGGTGGGGTTCCTGCTTTCGTTCATGCCGCTGTCCATGCTGCTGGTGATGGCGACGATCCCGCTCGTGACGCGCTTCGGGCCGAAGAAGCTGATGATCGCGACGTGGATCGGGCGCAATCTGGCGGCGTCGCTGGTGTTCCTCATCCCCTGGGCGCTGAGCGCACACGGCCCGCGGGCGGCGTGGATCGTGCTGCTGGCGGCGGTGCTGAGCTTCTGCCTGGTGCGCGCGGCGGGGGTGGGCGGCTGGTTCCCGTGGCTACACGAAGTGGTTCCGGACGAGGAGCAGAATACGTTTTTCAGCACGGAGACGGCGCTGGCGCAGCTCTGTATCGTTGCCGTGACGCTCGGGCAGGCGGCGATCCTGGGCCGGAGCCCGGGGGTGGGGCACTTCATGGTGATCTACGCGTTCGGGATCGCGGCGGGCCTGATCAGCGCGGGGTGGCTGTCGCGCGTTCCGGGCGGGCGCGCCACCTACAACCCGGAGTTCCCGCAGAACAGTTTCACGTCGTACTCCGCGGCCTGGGCGGACAAGCCCTATATGCGCTTCGTGACGACCACCGGGCTCTGTTATATGTGCCTGACGTGGGTTAACGCCAGCATCGTGCTGTACATGCGCGACCAGCTCGGATTCACGGATCTGAAGATCATGCTGATCCTGTCCGCGGGCAACCTGGGCGTCCTCCTGACGATCCACTACTGGGGCCGCTACGCGGAGCAGATGGGCACGGGATACGCGGCGCTTCTGGCGATTGTGGGGCATTCCGCGGGCGCGCTCGCCTATCTGCTGATGCCGCCGGACGCCGCGTGGACGCGCTGGGTGCTGCCGCCGGCCTATGTGGCGACGAACCTGCTCGGCGTGGCGTACTGGACGCTGACGCACCGGCATATGATCCGCGTGGTGGACGAGACGCACAAGGTGGGCTATACGAACATGTGGATCCTGGGCACGGCGCTTTCGCTGGGCTTCACGCCCATCCTGGCGGGCCAGGTTATCGAGCACCTGCACCTGGCCGGGTTCCGGATCGCCTTTATCATTGCGGGCGCGGGCGGCCTGATTTTCGCCATTGCCAACTACTGGGAAGCGCACCTGGGCAAGCGGTGGCACGGGGCGCTGAACGAATTGATCAACCCGATGCTGCCGGTGATCACCCTGGCCCGGATCGCGTGGGTAACGGTCGGTCTCCATGCCAGCAGCCGCCCGGACAAGGAATCCGCGGATCGGGAGTAGCGGCCTGTTGCGCGGGGAATGGGGCCGGCGGTAGGATTGATGCGGCGCCGCATCGCGCCGGAGTCCGCCGCGTATGGCCGCAACACCGAGGGAACTGGTCTATCAGACACTGCGCCGGGAATCGCCCCGGCGCGCGCCCCGGCAATTGTGGACGCTGCCGTGGGCGGAGCTTTATCATCCGGGCGAACTGGCGGCCATCCGGGCGGACTACCCCGACGACATCGAGGGCGCGCCGCCGTGCCTGCGTTCGCCGGTCGTTACCGACGGCGACCCCTACACCCCCGGCCGGTATCGCGACGAGTGGGGGTGCGTCTTCGAAAACATCCAGGCGGGACTGATCGGCGAGGTGAAGGCCCCGTTGATCCGCGACTGGGCAGCGGATGCGGAAAAAGTGCGCCTGCCCCGGGAGTGGCTGACGGTGGACCGGGACGCGGCGAACCGGTTTTGCGCGGAGACCGATCGCTTTGTACACGGGGCGTGTTGCCCGCGGCCCTTTGAACAGTTGCAATTCCTGCGCGGCACGGCGGACCTGTACATGGATCTGCTGGCCCCGCCGCCCGCGATGGAGGCCCTGATGCGGGCGATGCACGAAATCTACTGCGCGCAACTGGAGGCCTGGGCGCGCACCGACGTGGACGCGCTGAATTTCATGGACGACTGGGGCGCGCAGGACCGCCTGCTGATTCATCCCGATCTCTGGCGCGCGATCTTTCTGCCGCTCTACCGGGACTACGTCCAGATCGCGCACGGTGCGGGCAAAAAGATCTTCATGCATTCCGACGGGCATATCCTGGCGATTTTGCCCGACTTGATCGAACTGGGGGTGGACGCAATCAATTCCCAACTCTTCTGCATGGGGATCGATGCGCTGACGCCCTTCGCCGGCCGGATCACGTTCTGGGGCGAGATCGACCGGCAGCAGTTGTTGCCCGGCCCCGACGCCGGCGCGGTGGCGGACGCCGTGAAAGCGGTTCACGGGGCGCTCTGGCGGGATGGGGGCTGCATCGCGCAGTGCGAGTTCGGGCCGGCGGCCCGCCCGGAGAATGTCCGGGCCGTGTTTGCGACGTGGGACGCGCTGGCCCGGGAAAGAGGCTGAGCGGGCGCCGATTTGCCGGTAATTTGACCCGATCTCGGGCGGCGCCGGATAATACCGGGCGTGATTCCGGTCGTTTTCCGCCGCGGCCGGCCCGTCCAATCTCGATCCGTAACCACGCGCGCGCCCCCGCCGCATTTCCACGCCATGAAAGAGACCCGATGACGCCATCCGCCAGCCCCGAGAAATCCGAGGAGCGCAAAGTCTCCAATTTCATCCGCAATATCATTGAGCAGGATATTGCGGAGGGCAAGAACGGGGGCCAGGTGGTCACGCGCTTTCCCCCGGAGCCCAATGGCTACCTGCACATCGGGCACGCGAAGTCGATCTGCCTGAATTTCGGCCTGGCGGAGCGCTACAACGGCGTGTGCCACCTGCGCTTTGACGACACGAACCCGACCAGGGAAGAGGACGAGTACGTGCAGTCGATCAAGGAGGATGTGCGGTGGCTCGGCTTCGACTGGGGCGAGCACGAGTACTACGCGTCGGACTATTTCGACCAGCTTCACGCGTGGGCCATCAAGCTCATCGAAGAGGGCAAGGCCTTTGTCTGCGATTTGAGCAACGAGGAAATGCGGGAGTATCGCGGGACACTGACCGAACCGGGCCGCAACAGCCCGTACCGAGACCGGTTGGTGGATGAGAACCTGGATCTCTTTGCGCGGATGGCGGCGGGTGAGTTTGACGAGGGGGCGAAGGTATTGCGGGCGAAGATCGATATGGCCGCGCCGAACTTAAACCTGCGGGATCCGGTGATGTACCGTATTCTGAAGGCGGACCACCACCGCACGGGCAGCAAGTGGAAGATCTACCCGATGTACGATTTCACCCACGGGCAGTCCGACTCGATCGAGGGCATTACGCACTCGATCTGCACGCTGGAATTCGAGGATCACCGCCCGCTCTACGACTGGTATATTCGCGCCCTGGGCATCCACCACCCCCAGCAGATCGAATTTGCGCGGCTGAACCTGAGCTACACCATGATGAGCAAGCGCAACCTGCTCACGCTGGTGCAGGGCAATTATGTGAACGGCTGGGACGACCCGCGCATGCCCACGATCTGCGGGCTGCGCCGCCGGGGCTTCCCGCCGCGCGCCGTCCGTAATTTCTGCGAGGCGGTGGGCGTGGCTAAGGCGGACAGCACGGTGGACTATGCGTGGCTGGAGCATTTTGTGCGCGAGGAATTGAATCGGACCGCGCCGCGCTATATGGCGGTGGTGAACCCGATGAAGGTCGTCATCGAGAACTACCCCGAGGGCCAGGAGGAGCGGTTGGAGGCGGTGAACAACCCCGAGGATCCCGAGGCCGGGACGCGGGAGGTGCCCTTCTCGCGGGTGCTGTACATCGAGCGGGACGATTTCATGGAAGACCCGCCGAAGAAGTTCTTCCGGCTGGCCCCGGGCCGCGAAGTGCGCCTGCGCTATGCGTATTTCGTCACGTGCACGGAGGTGGTTCGCGACCCCGCCACCGGCGAGGTCGTTGAGTTGCGCTGCACCTATGATCCCGCCACGCGCGGCGGGGACGCCCCGGACGGGCGCAAGGTGAAAGCCACGTTGCACTGGGTGTCCGCGGCGCACGCGGTTTCCGCCGAGGTCCGCAACTACGACCAGCTCTTCACGAAGGAAAATCCGAACCGGGGCCGCCAGGGCCAGCACTGGACCACGAATATCAATCCGGACAGCCTCGAAGTGCGGGTGGACTGCCCGGTTGAGCCCGCGCTGGCCCAGGTTGCGCCGGGGGATCGCGTACAGTTCGAGCGGCTGGGTTACTACTGCGCGGACAGCCGGGACCATGCGCCTGGCGCGCCCGTGTTCAACCGCACGGCGACCCTGAAGGATACCTGGGCCAAGGAGCAGGCGAAGGGCTGAGGGGCGGGCATTGCTGGCCGCTGAACTTCCGGCGGCGAACATGCTACGCTTCGGGCAATCAGGAGCGCGCTGCCCGTGGCCCATTCATCGGATTTTTCGCTTCTCCCGGACCCGCCGTCCGCCCTGGCGTACGGCGATGTCGCGTTGCGCCTGGCGGATGTCGTGCCGCCCGACGTGTCGCGCGGCTTTCTTCCCTATTACCACTTCCGCATCCTCACAGCGGTCGGCATTGACGCGGGGCACATCAACCTGCGCGTCGGCGACGCCGAACGCGTGCGCTACGTGGGCCACGTGGGGTTTATGGTCGATCCCGCGCACCGGGGCCATGGCTATGCGCGCCAGGCCTGCCTAGCCCTGGCCCCCTGCGTCCGGCGATTCATGGCCTCGGCGCTCCTCACCTGCGATCCCGACAATGCGGCGTCGCGCCAGACGATCGAGCGGTTGGGCGCGCGGTTTCTCGACGAGGTGGCCATCCCGCCCGACGAATCGCCCAATCTGAAGGGCGCCACCGCGAAACGCCGATACCTGTGGACGCCCTGAGCGCGCCCCGGCGGGCGGGTTGCGGAGCTTGATCCAGGGCCGCGCCGCCGCTATCGTTTAGGGTGCAGTGAGACTTGACGAGGAGTGGTCGTGTGGCAAAGCGGCACGGGCAGGGTGTGACCGAGGAACAACTGGCGTCGTACGAGCAGCAGTGCGCGGCGCTGGGCGAGGTTTGGCGTCGGCTGGGGGCGTTGCTCCAGGCCGCGCAGTCATCCGGCGGCGGCCGTGAATCGCTTGAGGCGGAGTACCTGGCGATCCGCAGCGCGCTGGCCTGCGACTTTCCGATCCTGACCTACTGGCGCCAGGGCGGGTACGGCCTGACGGCGGGCATCAACCGGCTTACGGCGGGGGCTCCTACTCTGGAGGACCTGGCCGGGAGCGGGCGCGCCGCAGAGGGGTGGCGCGGTGTGCGGCAATCCCTGGACCGTATCGAGGCGGCGCTGCTGGAAGCGCGGCGGGCGCTGGCGGCTGGGCGTCCGGCGGCGTTGCCCCCGGAGCTGATCCAGCACGACACGCCGGTGGCGTTCCCCGTGCGGCGGATACTCCGGGCGGCGGGGATTGTGGCGGCGGTGCTTTTGGCGCTGGGGACGGCCTATTTCCTTCGGAATTTCCTGGGGGTCTGGGCGCCGGGCGCGGGCGAGGGCCTGGCCGTGACGGAGGGTATGAGCGACGAGGAGCAGATCGACGCGGTGCTGCGGACGATGTCCCGGGCCTTCGAGGAAAACAGCGTGGACCTGTTCATGACGTTGATCGCAAACGATTTCCGGGATGAAAAGGGGAATGGCCGGCGCGCGCTCCGGGTGGCGCTGCAGGCGGTAAAGGAATCGGGGGTGTTCGGGCAGGTGCGGCTGGATACGTCGCGGATGCGGATCACGCCTCGGGGGGATGTGCTGGATGTGCGGCCGCTGTATATCGAGACGCCGGACGATCGTATTACCATTCACGTGGGCTTTCGCCCGTACCGCGGGAAGCTGCTGATCGCGACGGGCAGCAGTACGTGACGTGGTACAATTACGCGCGCGGCCTCGGGCGATCGTGGCGCCCCGGCGCGCGCCCGATCCCGAAAGAAACGACAAGGCAAGACGTATGTACCGGTTGCGGCGGACCAAAGGCGAGACCGAGGGCGAGTGCTGGCCCATCGGCGCCGCCTCGATATTCATCGGCCGGAGCGGCCAGTGCGATATCACGGTCCACGATCCGACGGTGTCCCGCCGTCACTGCGAGATCTATCTTCAGAACGGCGCGGTGCACCTGCGCGATCTCGGCAGCAGCAACCTGACGCTGGTGAACGGCCAGCCGGTGAAGAACACGCCGATCGGGCCGGGCAACCGGATCACGGTGGGCACGGCGCATTTCGTGTTGGAGGAAGCGGCCAACGGGTCGGCGGAGCCGGAAGAGCCGGCGGAGGCCGCGGGGCGCCGGTCGCTGGCGGTTGACCGGAGCATGTTCGTGGACGAGAGCCGTCTGGAGGAGGTGCGGGCGCTCGGCCCGCGCGGGGTGGATGCGTTGAGCCGCCTGTTCCGGCTGGCGCGCGTGCTCAGCGAGACGCAGACTATCCAGGAGATCGCCATGCTGCTGCACGAGACGCTGGGCATCGCGTTTGAACCCGAAACCTGCTGGCTCGCGCGCTATATCGAAGAGCGCGGCACGCTGACCTTCTTCAATGCCGCGGGCGAGATTGTGGACGCGCCGGAAGACGCCCCCCGGAAGATTATCGAGGCGGCCTTCTTCCGGCGGAGCGGGCTGCTGTGGCCGGCCGAGGCGGAGGGCGTCACACAGGCGCTGGCCGCGGCGCCGCTGGTGACCCCGGAGAAGCGCGTGGGCATTGTCGTGCTGCGGAGCCAGCCGGACCAGTGGTTCAGCGACGAGGATCTGGAGCTGCTCTGCGCGATGGCGCACACGGCGGCGCCCTTCGTGAAGGCGATGGAGCGCGCCGAACAGACGCAGCTTTCCCTCAGCAAGCTCCGCAAGCAGTGGGGCCTGTAGCGGCGCGCATGCTCAGGGGCGGGTGTAGCCGCGTATCGCCTCGGTCCAGTCATCGCCTTCTTCGACAACCTCCCGGTGCAGGCCGAGGAGTGCGCGCCGCATGGCTTCCAGGCGGTCGGGTTCCGACGACGCCAGATCGTGGCGCTGGCCGATGTCCTGGCGGAGGTTGTAGAGCTCGAAGCGCGCCGGGACGGCCGTCTTGATGAAGGGCATGTCCTCCGCCGCGAGCCAGTGCGTGCGCTGGGGAACCGGATCGTCGATGAAGCCCACGATGCCCCAGTCGCCGTCGCGCAGGGCAATCTGGGGGCTGGTCCGGTAGAAGAACCAGAAGAGCGGCGTCTGGCGCTGTAGCGGCTGGCCCTGGAAGGCCGGGAGCAGGCTCGTCCCATCGATCCGCCGGTCCGCGGGCGGTTCCACACCGGTGATCGCGCAGAGTGTCGGGAGCAGATCCACCACGCCGGCGGGTTCGCCGGAGGTCGCGCCGGCGGGGATATGTCCGGGCCATCGGAACACGCCCGGCACGCGGATGCCGCCCTCCCAGACGTCCGATTTCTTGCCGCGCAAGGGGCCCTGGGAACCCTCGCGCCAGGGGCCGTTGTCCGACGCGAACACGACGACGGTGTTGGCGGCGGCCCCAAAATGGTCAAGGGTGTCGAGAATGCGCCCGATGGCGCGGTCGAGATTGGCGATATTCGCCGCGTATTCCGGGTGCTCGTGGCCCGCCGCGCGGTATTCCGCGACGAGGTCGGGCGGCGACGCGATCTTCTGGTGCGGCTCGTGGAAGGCGACATAGGCCAGGAAGGGCGGGGCGTCCGGGGCGCGGCCTTCGAGCCAGCGAATGGCCTCGGCGGCGACCAGATCGCAGGAGTAGCCCTCCAGCACGCCGAGCGGCTCACCGTTGCGGTAGAAGTTGTCCGGGTTTCGGTGCGAAGGCTCGGCGTTGTTGCGCGTGCAGAAGGTGTAGTCGAAACCGTAGGCGGCGGGCGCGGGCTGGCTCGGGCCGTCCAGGGCGCTCAGGTGCCATTTGCCGAAGAGCCCGGTGGCGTAGCCGGCGTTTTTCAGGAGGCGCGCCAGCGTGATCTCGTCCGGGGGCAAGTGCATGCCGTGATCGGGCGGGATGTAGCTGTAAACGCCCGTGCGCGGCGCGATCCGGCCGGTCAGCAGCGCCGCGCGCGAGGCGGAGCAGTTGGGGTGGCCCGCGTAAAAATCGGTGAAGCGCATGCCCTCCGCCGCGAGCCGGTCGACGTTCGGGGTCTTGATCGCGCTGCCGTAGCACCCGATATCGCCGTAACCGAGATCGTCGGCGAAGAGGATCAGGATGTTCGGCGGCGCTTCCGCCGGCGACGGCGGCGCGGCGAGGACGGCGAGCAAAAACAATGGGGTGTAACGGAGGCGAAACATGGCGGAGGTCCTCGGCTGCGGCGACCACGACATTATGAACGAGGCGGGAGGCGGCGGACCAGTTTCGGAACCGGCCCCGGATGTTGTGGCGGCGGGGCGGGATGCGCCGCGCGCGGGGACGGATCGCGCCGTTGGAACCGCGCGCGGGCGGTGTGCTGTAATGGCGTCGGCTCCGCGGGGAGACAATCGACGCAGGAACCCAAACGAGGAGGGCAGTAACTTGGAGTGGTATTACGCGCGTGGGGATGATCGCATGGGCCCGGTGGACGACGCCGAGTTCGATGCGCTGGTGGCGTCGGGCGTCATTGACGTGGATACGCTGGTGTGGCGCGACGGGATGGTGGACTGGGCGCCCCTGCGCGAAGCCGCGCCGGACGCGGGCCCGCAACCGGCGGGCGAGATGTGGTCTGGCGAATGGGCGGGCGAGGCCGCGCTCCGGCCCTGCGCCGAGTGCGGGCGGAGTTTTCCGGCGGGGGAGATGGTCGCGTACGAGAACGACCTGATCTGCGCGGACTGCAAGCCGGTGTACTTCCAGCGGATCCGCGAGAGCGGCGTCCTCCCCGGCCAGATGCCGTACGCGGGGTTCTGGATCCGGTTTGCGGCGCGATTCGTGGACGGGGTGATCATCGCCGTGGTGAACATCCCGCTTTCGGTGTTGCAGCAGGTGCTGATCATGCGGATGGCGTCGCGGCAGGGGGACGCGCCGGCGTCCGAGATGATGATGATAGGCGTTGTGGCGGTATTCTGGATCATTTCGATACTAATCGGCCTTACGTACGAAACCTATTTCGTCGGCAAATTCGCGGCGACACCGGGCAAGATGGTCTGCGGGCTGAAGGTGGTGATGAGCGACGGAGGCCGGGTCAGCTACGGCCGCGCGCTGGGCCGCTACTTCGCCACGATCGTGAGCCAGCTTACGCTGATGATCGGCTTTATCATGGCGGCGTTCGACGCGCAGAAGCGCGCGCTCCACGATCACATTTGCGACACGCGCGTGATCCGGGCGCGCTGAGGGGGCGGCATGCGCAAGACCATCGTGCGATGCGGATCCTGCGAATCCGCGCTGGCGCTTCCGCCGGTTCCGGGCGCGGGGACCCTTGGCTGCCCCGTGTGCCGGACCGCCTCGCGGGTTTGGGTCTATCCGGCGCTGTTTCGGGAAACCGCCGGGGACCGTGGCCAGCGCCTGCTGGACGAAAGCCAGGCGAGTTGCATGAACCACCCGGACAAACAGGCGACGGTGGTGTGCGACGGTTGCGGGAAGTTCCTGTGCGGGCTGTGCGATGTGGACTGGAACGGCGAGCACCTGTGCGCGCCGTGCGTCCAGCGCCGTGCGAAAGGGGGAGCCGCGGGGCGGGGACGGAACGCCTACATCCACTACGACAGCCTGGCGCTGGGGGTGGTGCTGCTCTCGATTATCACGATGCCGTTCTTCGGGCTGGGCGGTTTCATTGCGCCGGTGACATTTTATGTGGCGTGGCGTTACTGGCGGGAGCCCTGGCGCCCGGTGCCGCACCGGCGCTGGGCCATGGTGCTGGCGGTGCTGCTGGCGGGCCTGATTTTCGTCACCTGGGCCGCGTTTATTGTGTATGCCGTCGCGGAACTGCTGTAACGCCGCGTTGCCGCGAACCGAGGATACGCCGATATGGAAACTGCAAGCCGGCTGCCGGGCCGTTCCGTCAAGTATTTCGGCTGGGCCGCGCAACGCCAACAACTCTGGCTGACGGAAGAATACCTCCTGAGCCGGGAGATCGCGCTGTTTCAGGAAGAGGTGCGCCGCTACTACTACCGGGACATTCAGGCGGTGGTGCTGGGCCCGTCACCGAGCTGGAAGACCTGCAACTGGCTTGCGGGGTCGCTGCTGGTTTTTCTCTCGGGGTGCGCCGTGTTCGCCGCCGCGCTGGGGAGCACGCCCGCGTATGTGTTCGCCTTGTTTTGCGCGGCGGCGCCGCTGGGGATTCTGCTGGGGAACCTGGTGCTCGGGCCCACGTGCCGCGTGACCCTGTACACGGCGGCCGCGGAGGCGCCGCTCTATTCCCTGGGGCGCCGCCGGAGCGCGGAAAAGGCCCTGAACCGGCTGGCGCCGTTTATTGAGGCGGCGCAGCGGGACATGGCCCCGCCCGCCGGCCCTGAAACGGGCGCGCCGGACGCCGCGGCGTCCGCGGCGGAGGAAGTCAGTTCGCCGCCGCCGCCCGCGCCCGATCCATCAGGTCCGTGAAGCGCTTGAAGAGGTAGCGGCTGTCGTGGGGTCCGGGGGAGGACTCGGGGTGGTACTGGACGCTGAAGAGGGGCTTGGTCTTGTGCGCCATGCCGGAGCAGGTGTTGTCGTTGAGGTGGGTATGCGTCACCACGACCTGCTCCGGATCGAGGGAGCCGGGGTCCACGGCGAAGCCGTGGTTCTGCGCGGTAATCTCAACCTGCCCGTTCTCGTGGAACTGGACCGGCTGGTTGCCGCCGCGGTGTCCGAACTTCAGCTTGTAGGTGGAGCCGCCGAGGGCGTGGGCCAGAATCTGGTGGCCGAGGCAGATGCCGAACAGGGGAATATCGGCGTCAATCAGGCGCTGGATCGTCGGGAAGATGTAGGGGAGCGCGGCGGGGTCGCCGGGGCCGTTGGAGAGGAAGACGCCATCGGGTTCCCGGGCCAGGATGTCGTCGGCGCTTGTGGTCGAGGGCATCACGGTGACGTGGCAGCCCGCCTCGGCCAGGAGCCGCAGGATGTTCTGCTTGATGCCGAAATCGAGGGCGACGACGTTATACCGCGCCTCGCCATCCGCCGGGAACTCGTAGGGTTCGTTGACGGTCACGTCCTTCACCAGGTCCTGGCCGGCCATGCTCGGCGCGGCCTGGGCCTTGGCGACGAGGGAGGCGCCGTCGAGATCCTGCGTGCTGATGACACAGCGGAGCGCGCCCTTGACGCGGAGGAGCTTGGTGATTTTGCGGGTGTCCACGCCGTCAATCGCCACCACGCCGTTGTCCTTCAGATATTGGGGGAGCGAATGGGTGGCGCGGTGGTTGCTCGGCTCGAAGCAGCATTCGCGCATGACGAAACCGCTGACGAAGGGGCGGCGGGACTCGACGTCCTCCGCGTTGACGCCGTAGTTGCCGATGTGGGGGTAGGTCATGGTGACGACCTGGCCGGCGTAGGAGGGATCGGTCAGGATTTCCTGGTACCCCGTCATGCTGGTGTTGAACACCAGTTCGCCGGTGGCTTCCCCGGCGGCGCCCACGGCGCGGCCTTCAAACACGGTTCCATCTTCGAGTGCGAGCAGGGCTTTCACATCGTACTCCCGGGGGGGTTGGGGCTGGCCTCAAGATCGCGGTAGTATAGCAAACGCCGGGGCCGGGTTTCCTGATCCCGGCGCCATGCGCACTGGAATTGGCGGCGCCGGGCCTGGCCGCCGGTTTGCCGCCGCACGAAAGGACACGCCATGAACCTGAACCTTACGGATCGCGCCGCGGCGGTCCTGGCGTCGTCCGCCGGCATCGGGCGGGGCATCGCCGCCGCGCTGGCCGCGGAAGGGGCGCGCGTCGCCATTTCGGGGCGCGACCCAAAGCGGATCGAGCACACCGTGGCGGAGATGCGGGAACAATTCGGGGACCGGGTTTTCGGCGAAGCCCTGGATGTGACCGATGGGCCGGCGCTCGAAGCGTACCTGCACCGGGTTCGCGAGCGCTTCGGGGCGGTGGATATCCTGGTGACCAACGCGGGCGGCCCGCCTCCGGGGCCGGCGGCCGACCTGAGTCTGGAAGCGCTCGACGCCGCCTGCGAACTGACGCTGAAATCGGCGGTCCGCGCGATCCGCACGGTGCTGCCCTGGATGCGGGCGCGGAAATGGGGGCGGATCATTGCGGTGACGTCCAGTTCGGTGCGGGAGCCGATTCCGAACCTGGTGCTGTCGAATATCTTCCGGCCCGCGCTCACCGGGTACTTGAAGACCCTGGCCGGCGAAGTGGCGCGGGACGGGGTGCTGGTGAATAGCGTGTGCACGGGGGCCTTTGACACGGACCGGATGCGTTCGCTCTGTCAGGCGCGCGCGGATGCGGCGGGCATGCCGTTGGAGGCGGTGTTGCGGCAGGCGGGCGAAGTGCTTCCGGTGGGCCGTATTGGCAGCCCGGCGGAGTTTGGGGCGCTGGTGGCCTTTCTGGCGTCGGACCAGGCCGCATTCCTCACGGGCGCGGCGATTCCACTGGATGGCGGCGCCAGCCACGGCCTGTTCTGAGCCGGGTCAGGATTTCAGGTCCGGGGCTTTCACGATGGCCTTGATGGTCAGTTCGCGGATTTCCAGGGGGCCGCCCTTCACGAGGGCGGCGTCTTCCGGGGTCACCGGGGTGGCCATATCCAGGTCCTTGATCACGATTTTCGCCATGCTATTCGTCTCCTTGCCTTCGGGCTCCGTACAGTGCTTCTTGCTCGCGGTTCACGGGTCCGCCGAATGCGCTCGTAATTCAACACGACCACTCCGGCCCGGGCAAACCATGCTGGCCGTTGCCGGCCGGCGTCCGCACTTTCCATGGGGTCTCATCGGCGTTTTCGCCGGTGTGCATCAGGTACTGAGCAATTTCCGGGCCAGAACCCGACAATTTCCGGCAAGCCCCTGTCTTGACGGCGCTTACAAGAGAGCGGCTGGGTCCAAGTCCGTGGCCAGCCCCCGGTACGGGAGCCCGGTGATGGCGCCAGGACGATGCCGTGGCGTCAGAATTGGACTATCGGCAACAAACGAACGGAATGAAGCACCCACCGGTGTACTGGCGTCTATACACAAGCGCAGCAATCACATGAAGTCTTGCGCACCTCCTGCCGCGGACACGAATGTCCGCGATCCTTTGCACCTTCCGGCGCATTGGACAGGCGGGACGCCTATCCTACATTTGCGCCTTTCGGCGCTGAACACAGCCGAGACGCCCGCCTCCGGCGCGTCATTGAGTTGTGCCACTTTCCCTTCGGGGTGGTTTTGGTGGGGTGAGGGGAACTTTTTGGAGGTGGGCTCACTTTGACGCGGACACGAATGTCCGCGATCCCTGGATTCACGCTCTCTTGACCGAGACATGCTTTCACACCGGGGGCGCCTCATTCCGCTAAAGCGCTAAAAATGCGATTGCCCCGGCGATACCGGTTGACAAGCGCGGCTGATCCCGATTAGACTGCCAACGTACGGGGAGCAGTAGTACGTAGCAGCAGTGTGTGGCCGTCCCATGCCGCCTGGCTCGGATATGGACGCGCCTTCCTGATGGATCATGCGCCGCGTGCGGGCGCCGGAGCGAGCAATGGGAACGGGAACACCCCTGAAACAGGCGCTGCCGCCCTTCAGCAGCCGTTTCACGCCTTCGCTTCCGGAATTGCTTGCGGAACTCGATTGTTCGCTGGCGCTTACGACGTACCAGGCGGGGAAGGTGGTGCTTGTCAGTTCGGATGGCGAACGGCTGATCCAGCTGCCGCGAAGCTTTGATACGCCGATGGGCCTGGCGCTGTCGGGGGATCAGATGGCGGTGGCGACGCGGCATGGCGTAACGATGCTCGCGAACGACGCGCGGCTTGGGGCGAGCTACCCGCGCAAGCCGGGCTATTACGACAGCCTTTTTCTGCCCCGATCCGTGCATTACTGCGGCCAGCTCAACATTCACGATATTGGGTTTGGCCGTGATGGGCTGGTGGGGGTCAACACGCTTTTTTCCTGCCTCTTCCGCCTCGATGCGCGGCACAGTTTTGTTCCGGTGTGGCAGCCGCCATTTATCACGAAGCTGGCGCCGGAGGACCGTTGCCATCTGAACGGCATGGCGCTTGTCGACGGGGCGCCGCGCTACGTGACGGCCCATGGCGCGACGGACACGCCGCAGGGCTGGCGGGACGCGAAATTGAACGGGGGCGTGCTGGTGGATGTGGAAACGAACGCAATTATCGCGCGGGATCTGCCGATGCCGCATTCTCCGCGCGTGTACAATGGGTCGCTCTACGTGCTTCTATCGGCGTCGGGTGAGCTGGCGCGTGTGGACACGGAGACGGGGACGTGGGAGACGGTAACGCGTATGCCGGCGTTTGTGCGCGGGCTGGCGCGGATCGGGGATCACGTATTCATCGGGTGTTCGCTGCTGCGGAAGACGCATACCTTCGGGGATTTGCCGCTGGCGCGCGAGCAGAAGATATTCTGCGGGGTACTGGCGGTGCACCTGCCGACGGGGGCGGTGGTGGGGCAGCTGGAATATCTGAATTCCTGCGAAGAGATCTACGATGTTCAGGTGTTGCCGGGACTTCGCCGGCCCGGGATTCTGGGCACGCTGAACGACGTGCACCTGCGGGGGCTTTCGCTACCGGAAACGACCTACTGGGGCAGCGCGGATGAACCGCGAGAACCTGCCGGACCCCCGGGCCCGGACACGGAGGCCACGTGATGATCGGGATACCGTCGCACAAGCGGGAAGAGCGGCCCGCACTCGAATTGCCCCGGGAGGAGATGGAGGCCGCCTCGGCGGCGCTGCGGCGTCATCTGGCGGCGCAACGGCTGCCCGCGCTGCAGGGCCTGGAGGGCGGGGAGCGCCGCTGGGCCTCGCTCCGAGGCTTCCTGCGCCGGTTCACGACCCGCGGTGCGTTCTACCGGCACTGCCGCCGGCGAATGTACGCGGCGCTGCTCCCGTACTGGTCGGGCGGGCGCGGCGCGCTGAAGGCCTTTGTCCGCCAGTTTCTTCACCCGCACCGGCGCAATGTTTCGCTGCTTGCGGGGGTGGCGTATTGCGCGCGGGCGCCGCTGCTGCTGGCGGCGGCGGTTCTGGCGACGCTGGCGGGCCCCGCCCCGGCGCAATCCGGCCCGTACTATGTGCAGCAGGCGGGGCTGTCGAATCCGCTGGCCGGCCTGGGCGGGGAGGAGGGGGCGAACCGGCCCGCGTTTGTGGACATTGACGGCGACGGCGACCTGGACGTGTTTGCGCTTACGCCCGATCGGCGCATCGCCTTTTTCCGGAACACGGGCAGCGCGGAAAATCCCGTGCTCGAACGCCGGGAACCATCGGAGAATCCGCTGGGCGCGATCGAATTGCGGAGCTCCCGAGCATTTCTACTGTTTGCCGACCTGGATGGGGACGGGGACGCGGACGCCATTCTGGCGGAAGCGTACCTGGGCGAGTCCGTCCGGTATTTCGAGAACACGGGCACGTCCGCATCGGCGCGGTACGTGGAGCGGGAGGGGGCGGAGAACCCATTGAGCGGGCTGTTCGGTTACGCCAGTTTGCGCGGCCTCGCCCTGGGCGATCTGGATGGCGACGGCGACTTGGACTTGTTGACTGGCCACGGGTACGGCGATCCCGTGCGCTACCATGAAAACACGGGCACAGCGCAATCGCCGATCTTTACCGAACGGTTGGCGGCGGACAACCCGTTCACGGGCACGTTGAGCTCGGGCGTTTATTTCGGGCCGCTGTTATCCGATTTTGACGGCGACGGCGATTTGGACGTGTTGGTGGTGGCGGGCGGCTCTTATACGTACGGGTACACGCTGGGCCGGGTCCAGTACATCGAAAACCGGGGGAGCGCGACCGCCCCAACCTTTCAGCGCGCGTTGGGCGGCTCGAACCCGTTCGCGAACGTGTCGCTTTCGGGCGGAACCCCCTGGTTGGCCTGGGCGGATATGGACGGCGACGGCGACACCGACCTGTTCGCGGGATCGGGAGTGGCGTACAGCTTCTTCAATCTGGGCCAGGGCCAGGTGCAGTACTACGAAAACACGGATACCGCATTGCGCCAGTCGTTTTCGGCGCATTCCCTGGCGACGAGCCCGTTTGCTGGGATTGAGTCCGGTTATCGGTCCGGGGTGGTGTTTGCGGATCTGGATCAGGACGGCGACCTCGACATGATCGCCGGGCAGGCGTTCGGCAGGCCCCGCCTCTTCCTGAACACGACGTATCCCGACGGGCGGACCTTTATCCCGGCGCCCGAGGGATCCGATCCATTCGCCGATATCCCCAACGCGTATGGCTTGCCCGCCGCCGGCGATTTGGACGGGGATGGCGACCTCGATCTTATCCTTACGCGGCCTTCCGGCGAGATCGTGTACTATGAGAATACCGGTTCGGCGTCGTCCCCCGCGTTTGTGGAGGTTTCCGGCGACGCGAGCCCCTTCTTCGAATTAATAGCGGGGGTATCGGGCGCATCCTCGGCCCTTGCGGATTTGGATGGCGACGGGGACCTCGATCTGGTTGTTGCGGCGCCTGACTCGAATGTGCGCTATTTTCTGAATATTGGAACGGCGCAGTCGGCGATGTTCGCCGAGCAGACGGGGAGCGACAATCCGTTCGAGCAGGTGCTGCTGCAATACGGCGCGTTTCTGAGCTTCGGTGATCTGGACGGCGATGGTGATCTGGATATGATGGCGGCTCCCGCGTCCGGCGCGGGATACCACATCGACCGGGTGCAGTATTTCGAGAACTTTGGTACGCCGGCGGCGCCGGTGTTCTCACCATTGAGCGGGGTAGATCACCCGCTCGGCGCGATGACGGCCTCGCTTCGCCGCCTTCCCGCGCTGGGCGACATCGACGGCGATGGTGACGTGGACGTGGTTCTCGTCGGCGATTACAGCGGGACGTCCCGGGACTTCCTGTACATCGAGAACCGGGGGTTGATTCCGGTTCCGGCGTTCGAGCTCCAGCGCGAAGCGCGGAACCCGCTTTCCGCGCTGAACCGTGATTACCGGTTCTCCACGCCGGTATTCGGCGACATCGACGGGGACGGCGACGACGATCTGTTTGTGACGAGCCTGACGGGGCGCGTTCGGTTCTTTGAGAATACGGGTTCCCGCCTGGCCCCGCGCTACGTGCAGCGCACAGGATCCGCGAACCCGCTCGAATTGCTGGACGCCGCTGGGGGGAGCGGGGGCGGGATTGCGCTGGGGGATCTGGATGGGGACGGCGATCTGGACGTCATCGCGCCGGGCGCGGGCGGTCAGGGCGCGCGTTTCCTGGAGAATACGGGCACGGCGCTCGCCCCGGTGTTTGTGGAGGTGATCGGCGAGTCCAATCCGGTAGCGGGCGTAGCTCCGTACACGCTGCAATTTGTACTGGCCGACGTGGACGGCGATGGGGATCTCGATCTTTTCGGGATCCACCCCTACTATCAGGGCGCGAAGGGCGGTTCGGGGTACGGTGGCGTGGCGCGCTACTACGAGAACACCGGCACGCCCTCGGCGCCGGTCTTTACGGAGCGGACGGGGGCGGCCAACCCGGTTTCCGGCCTGGAGGGCGGCTCATTTGCGCTGTTCCTGGCGTTCGGCGACGTGGACGGCGATGGCGACCTCGATCTGGTTTTTCCAGGCGCCGCCCCTGGCGGCGAGTACGGCCTGGCGACGGAGGTGATCTTCGCGGAAAACACGGGAACGCGTTCGGCGCCCGTGTTTACGATCCGCCGCGGGCCACTAAACCCGTTTGATGGCGTGCGCGCGGGCTTCTTGTGTGGCGCGGCGTTGCGGGATTTGGACGGGGACGGCGATCTTGATCTGGTTACGGGCCGTGAAAGCGGCGCGCTGCAGTACTTCGAGAACCGGACAGCTCCGCCGCCCGTGGTCTATCGGGGGCGCACGGGGGCCGATAACCCGCTCGACGGCGTGGCGGTCGGCTACGCGGTCCAACTGGCGTTTGTCGATATCGACGCGGACGGCGATCTGGATCTGTTCCTGACCGAGATCCCGCCGGGGGGAGATATATACGACAAGGGTTACGGTTCCGGCGCGCGCGTACGCTACTTCGAGAACACCGGCTCCCCGACGGCCCCGGCCTTTGCGGAGCGCGAGGGCGCGGCCAATCCCTTCGACGGCGTGGTATTCAGCACGGCGCTGCCGGCGCTTGCCTTTGCCGATGTGGACGAGGATGGCGATCTGGACGCGCTGGCGGCCAACTTCCAGGGTTTGCCGCAGTATTTCGAGAACGCGGGGTCCGCCAGCAACCCGGTCTTCAACCCGGTGGCGCTCCACGACAGCCCCTTCGGCGACTTGTTTGGGGAGGGCGGCATCTCGCGGTTCCATTTCGTGGACGCGGACGGCGACGGGGATTTGGATCTTATCGCTTTCCGGCTGTTCTATGGAAGCGCAGTCACCTATTACGAGAACACGGGAGGCGCGCCGCGCTTCCGGGAGAGCGCGGACAACCCGCTGGCCGGTCTCCGCAGCGCCGGCGGCATTCTGGGCTACTTGACCTACGGCTTCGCGACCGTGGGGGACCTGGACGGCGATGGCGATCTCGATGTCTTCTACACGGACTTCGGCGCGTACTACGGCGAGACTCCCAGCCGCATCCGCTACGCCCAGAACCTGCGGCCGGCCCTTCCCGGGACGTTCGAGGAGATATCCGGCGTTGCGAATCCGTTTAACGGTTTCCGGACGGGCGTGTTTTCTTCGCCGGTGTTGGTGGATATCGATGGGGACGGCGATCTGGATGCCTTCGCGGGCGGGCCGCTCTCCAGCTCCGGGGGTTCCGCCCCGATGTTGTTCTTCGAGAATGTTGCCGGGGCTCCCAGCGAGCCGCCGCCGGTGGAAGAGGCGGCCGCCACGCTGCTGGCGGGCTTCGCAGCTGCCGACGCGAACGGCGATGGGCGGCTGAGCCTGGCGGAGGCGCAGGCGTACCTGGCGTCGATTACGCCGGAGATCTTTGCCGCGCTTGACGCCAATGGCGACGGCTTTCTGGTGCAAGCAGAGCTGACGACCACGACCGATCCGCCGTGCGACGATCCGGATCTGGACAGCGATGGCGATGGACTCTCGGACTGTGACGAGGCGGCGGCGGGAACCGATCCGGCGAATCCGGACACGGACGGTGACGGGATGCCGGATGGCTTCGAGGTCGAGTATGGCCTTGATCCGCTGGATCCGTCGGACGGCGACGAGGATCTGGATGGCGACGGGTTGACGAACTATGAAGAATTCCAGGAGGAAAGCGATCCGTCAGACGGGAACGACCCGAATCCGACGATAATCGTGTCGCCGGCGGGATCGGACGAGTACGACGGCACGGCGGCGCGCCCGCTGATGACGATAGGCGCGGCGCTGGATCTGCACGCGATGAATGGCGGCGGGCCGGTGCGCATCATTCTGGAGGAAGGCATCTACCCCGGCGACGCCGTGTTGAGTCCCGGCGTCACGCTGGCCGGCCGGCAGGGGGCCGTGGCCGTAATCGAGGGCCAGATCGTTGGCGCGGATGGCGCGCGGGTCGAGGACGTGGAGATCCAGTCGATGTCCGAAGAGGACGTGTTGCTGGATCTGAACGGCAGCGCCATGAGCGTACGCCGCGTGAAGTTCACGGGCATGCCGTCGGCCCGGGGCGGCACCGGTATCGACGCGCGGGGATCCGGGGCGTCCCGTTCGCTTATCGAGCGCTGCGACTTCACGGACCTGGGTGTTGGCGTAGACATCTCGGGCGGCGTGCCGGTGATCCGGAAGTCGCTGTTCCGCGATCCCTCGGTGGCGGGCATTTACGTCCGGAGCACGGCGATGGTTGATGACTCCGGGCTGAGCGCCAGCAATGACGCGGGCAGCGGTTTCAATACCTTCAACTTCCAGACCGAGATCGAGGCGCCCGTGGAGACGCCGGTTGCGGTGCTGAATGAAACGGGCGTCACGCTCCGGATGGAGAACAACGACTGGGGCACGGACGATCCGGCGGAGATCGACGCCCTGATTCAGGGCCCGAAGGACTTCGAGCCGTTCCTGGCGAAGGGATCGGCGATTCTCGCGTCGACGGTAATCTGCACGGTCTGGGACCAGCACGATCAAAAGCGGCTGGTGACGGCCAAGGTGTCGCTCCAGGGCAGCGCGTACAATCCCGTGGAGCGGAATGACAACGGGGTGTATGTGTTCCCCTCGGTGCCGGAAGGGAGCTACTCGGTTCGCAGCGAGGCCAACGGTTACACCACCTTCACGGTTTCGGCCCCGGTTGGCGGCGGGATGATCGTGCCGGTTTCCGCGCCAATGCGGGCCGCCAGTACGCCGCCGCCGCCGCCCGGCGAAAATCCCGATCCTCCGAAGCAGCCGGCGGCGTGCCACGGCGTTGGCGCGTCCGGGACCGGCGTCTCGGGCGGAGACGCGCTGATGGCCCTGTTGCTGTTGGCGATGCTGTTCGGTTGTTCCCGGCGCACGCGGGATGGCGAGGACACCGCATGACCGGGAAGTCCGGACGTTGAAACAGATTTGCGTATTTGCCGCGTCGAGCGACGCCGCGGCTCCGGCCTTCGGAGCCGCGGCGGCCCGGCTTGGCCAGCTTCTGGCCGAGTCCGGCTTGACGCTGGTCTATGGCGCGGGGAAAGTGGGCCTGATGGGGGAGGTCGCGCGGAGCGTGCACGCGCACGGGGGCCGCGTGATCGGGGTAATCCCCGAGAAGCTGCACGTGGACGCGCTGACCTACCGGGACTGCGACGAGTTGATTGTCACGGAGACCATGTCCGAGCGCAAGGCGATCATGACGGCGCGCGCGGACGGATTCGTGGTGCTGCCCGGGGGGTTCGGCACGCTCGAGGAGTTGTTTGAGGTGCTGGTGGGGCGGCAATTGGGGTACCATACCAAGCCGATAGTGTTTTTGAACACGGGCGGGGCCTTTGACGGCCTGATGGCGTATTTTGCCGACATGGTGACGCTGGACCTGGTGCGCGCGGACCAGTGCGACCTGTTTTCGGTCGCCACGACGCCCGAGGGGGCGCTGGAGGCGCTACGCGCCAGTAATGCCACGCCCGTGGCGGGAAAGTGGGCGGAGCCAGTCACGCTTCGCCCGTAACAAGAGAAGAGCAGTACCCTTGACCGCGATGCCGTTTCCCAAGCGCCTTTCTCCGCACGCCAGCCTGTTTTTGCTTGTGCTGGCGTTCTTTTTTGTTTCCGGGGCCTGTGGCCTGCTGTACCAGGTCGTCTGGACGCGCAAGCTCGTGCTGCTCTTCGGGACGACGTCTTATGCGGTGAGCACGGTGCTCTCGATCTTTTTTGTCGGTCTGGGTGTGGGCAGCGTGTGGGGCGGGCGGATTGCCGACCGGACTTCACGACCGCTCTGGTGGTACGGCGTCTTCGAATGCATTATCGGGGTCTGGGCGCTGTTCTTCATCGCTTCGATCCTGTATGGCGAGGGCCTGGTGGTCGCGCTGTTGAAGGAGTTTCAGTTTTCGCGGGCGATGGGTGTGGGGCTGCGGGCGCTGCTGGCGCTGGTCCTGCTGTTCGTCCCGGTTTGCCTGATGGGCGCCACGCTTCCGTTGCTGGCGCGTTTTGTGACGCGGGAATCGTCGGTGCGGGGCATGCCCATTGGCGCGCTGTACACGCTCAACACCCTCGGGGCGGTGGCGGGCTGTTTCGTGACGGGTTTTTTCCTGATCGCGCGATTCGGATACACGCAGACGACGTTGATTGGCGCGGTGGCGAACATTGCCGTCGGCGTGGCCGCCTGGGCCGTGTCGCGGCGGCACGAGACCGCGGGCGCGCGAGACGACGCCGTGGCGGTCGCGGTGGCGGGGCCGATAACGCCGTGGCAGTACCTCATCATCGGCGTGTTCTTCCTGTCCGGGTTCTGCTCGCTGGGACTAGAGGTGTTGTGGACGCGGCTGCTCTCGATCATCTTCCTGGGCACGACCTACGCCTACACCAGCATGTTGACGACGCTGCTGCTGGGGATTGCGCTGGGCAGCGCGGCGGCCTCGCTGGTGGTGGATCGGCTTCGCCAGCCGGCGCTCCTGCTGGCGACCTCCCTGATTGCGACGGGCGCCGGAAGCATTTACATGCTCGGAATTCTGGGCGATATGCCCGCGCGGGTGATGGAATTGCAGGGGGGCAGGGGCGGCGACTGGGGGGCGGTCGTGCGCGGGAAGTTTTTCCTGGCGTTTCAGGCGCTGTTCATTCCGACCTTCTTCCTCGGGATGACCTTTCCGCTGGTGGTGAAGGCGGCGAGCCGGCATCGCGAGACGCTCGGGCGCGATGTGGGGCGCTTGTACTGCGCGAATACGGTGGGCGGCGTGCTGGGGTCCATCGCGGGGGGCTTCCTGGCTATCCCGCTGCTGGGGACGCACGGCGGCATTGTGTTCTTCGGGCTGGTCCTGGTTGGATCGGGGCTTGCCGTGGTGCTGGCGGGCCGGGACTGGGGCCTGCCGGCCAAGGTGGCGGGGGCCGTGGCGTGCGCCCTGCTGCTGGCGATCAGTTTCCGGCGCGCGCCGGAAGATGTGAACCGCGCGCTGACCGCGGGGTACATCCCCGAGGATCACCGTGTGATCCATTACGCGGAGGGCGTCGAGGGCACGGTGGCGGTATCGGAGCCGGCGGACGATAGCTCGGGGGCCGACCGGGTGCTGTGGATTAATCGCGTGCAGGCGACCACATCGATCGAGAAGGGGGTGAAGATGAATCGCCTGCAGGGGGTGCTGCCGCTGCTGTTCGACCGGGATCCGAGGGACGTGCTGTTCATGTGCTTCGGATCGGGGATCACCTGCGGGACGCTGGCGCTGTCGGATTTTGAACGGATCGACGCGGTGGACATCTCGGCGGAGGTACTGGCGGCGGCGCCGTATTTTGAAACGGACAATCTGGGGGTGATCGAGCGGCCGGAAGTCACGTTTCACGTGGACGACGGGCGGAACTTTCTGCTGACGTCCCCGCGCGGCTACGACGTGATCACGTTTGAGCCGATGCCGCTCGCGCTGGCGGGCGTATCCACGTTTTACACGCGGGAGTACTATGAACTCTGCCTGGCGCGGTTGAATCCGGGCGGGCTGGTGTCCCAGTGGATCCCGCTGCACAGCCTGAACCCGGAAATTGTGCGGTCGCTTGCGCGGACGTTTACGACCGTCTTTCCGCACTATACGGCCTGGTTTATCAATGCGGATCTATTCTTGATCGGATCCGGCACGCCGCTTCACCTGGACGCCGCGCGCATTCAGGCGCACTTTGAAAATCCGGCGCTCCGGCAAGCGCTGGAGGACGTGGGCTTCTACGATATTGAGTCGGTGGTGGCGTGCTACCTGATGGACGAAGCGGGGCTGGACGCGTTTGTCGAAGGGGGATCCATCATGCGGGACGACCTGCCGTGGGCGGAGTTTGAGGCGCCGAAGCTGGTCTATTCGCGGACCCAGGCGGAGTCCATAAGGGAGATCGAGCAACACATGACAAGCCCCGTTCCGCTGTTTGGCCCGGAGGCCGACCCGGCGTTGCTAGCGCGGATCGAGCGGCGCCACCAGGCGCACAAGCATGACATGAAGGGCCTGCGGGAGTATTACGGGGGCATGCTGATGGGATCGCGCGCGCCGGATCTCTTCCTGGAGTCGCTCGATATCGATCCGACGGACTGGAACGCGCAGTACTACCTGCGCGAAATCGGCCGGATCCAGGGCGAGATGTATCTGCGCTGGGTGGAATACGACGCCGGTATCGAGATCCTGGAGCGGATTCTGGCGCGCATGCCGGGTGACGAAACGTTGCAGCCGGTCTATGAGGCGCTGTTGCGCGCAAAGGCGGAGGAGGGCGTGGCGCGGGATTAACGCCAGGGGGCCCACTCGCGGAGCAGCAGGCCCGCGACAATCAGGAGCAGGACGGCGGCGAGGACGCGGCGGCGGCGGGCGATGGGCAGGCGCTGGTTGATGCGGCGGCCCGCGACGCCGCCCGCAAGCGCGCCAACGAGCACCCAGGGGACGAGGGAGAGGTCCACGTGCCCGATCACCCAGGCGCCCGCCGCCGTTGCGGTGGCGCGCAGGTGGGCGATGCTTCCGGAGGCGGCGATGGCGGCCATCACGAGATTGGACACGGCGGTAACGTTCTTGTTGGTGGTGAGGCCGGCCTGGAGGGTGAGGGGCACGAGGATGAGGCCGCCGCCCGTGCCGGTGGCGCCGCCGGCGAGTCCGCCGCAGGCGCCGACGAGGGGGCTGCTCAGCCACCGGGGCCGTTTTCCCGGCTTGGGCTCCGGCGCCGTGGCCCCTGCGACGAGGCGCCAGGCCATGCCCAGCAGGAGGGCGCAGAACACGGCCAGCACAGCGGTTTCCGGGAGCTTCGTGGTGAGCCAGGCGCCGCCGTAGCCGCCGGCGATCGCGCCCGCCGCGAGCCGCGCGGCCAGGGCCCAGGGCACGCGCTCGGCGTGGCGATTGAGCCGCCAGGCGTTGATGGTGGCGACGAAGAAGATGACGAGCAGGCTGGAGCCCTTTGCGGTGTGCGCGTCGATGCCGGGGGCGAAGAACAGAAACGCGGGCACCATGAACACGCCGCCGCCGAGCCCGAGGGCGCCGCTGATGATCCCGACGCAGACGCCGAGAACGAGCATTTCAATCGTGAAGAGCATGGTATCTCCGGGCGCGCCGGACGGCGCCTGGGGGCCAGTATAGATCACGGCGGGGGCGTGTGCGCGAGGGCGGGAAACTGCTGTCGGGAAAGTGTGCGCGCCAAACTTGGCGATCCCTGGCGGCGGGCTGGACGCGCGCGCGCCTTGAGGCGTATAGTCGTTTCGCGGGCGGCGGGATTGCGCCGGTAGCGGGAGTCGTGGTTTCGTGCTTGTTGGGATTCATCAGCCGCATTATCTGCCGTGGTTGCGATACTTTCATAAGATTCTTTGTTCGGATGTGTTTGTCGTGCTGGACAACGCCCAATACAACAAGAACGGGTATCAGAACCGGAACCGCATCAAGACGCCGCAAGGGCCGCTGATGTTGACCGTGCCGGTGTATGATCGCTTCGGGCAGAATCTGGAATCGGTGCGGATCGACAATAGCCGCCGCTGGGCGCGGAAGCATTGGCGCAGCATTGCGCAGCATTACCGACGCGCCCGCTGGTTTGACCGTTATGCGGCGGGTATGGAGCCGTTTTACGCGCGCGAATGGGAATCGCTCAATGCGCTGAACCGGGCGATGCTCGCCTACTTTCTCCGCGAGCTGGATATCGGCACGCCGGTACTGTACGCGTCGGAGATGGGTGCGGGTGGAAGCGCGACGGATCGGCTGGCGCGTCTGATACGCGCGGCCGGCGGCACGGCCTACCTTACCGGAGCGTATGCCGTGGACGCCTACCTGGACGCGACCGCCCTGAAGGATGCGGGAATTTCGATTAAGACCCAGGAGTGGCGCGCGGTACCCTACCCGCAGAGGCACGGGGCCTTCGAGCCGGATCTATCCATCGTGGATTTATTGATGGAATGCGGCCCGGATTCGCGGGAAATCCTGCTGGGGAGGCCCCTGTGATCCCGCACAGCAAGCCGGCGATCGGCCCGGAAGAAGCCCGCGCGGTGGCGCGGGTGCTGGAGAGCGGCCAGATCGCGCAGGGGCGCGAGGTGGCGGCCTTCGAGGAGGCTTGCGCGGCCTTCGCGGGGCGCCGCTACGCGGTGGCGGTGAACAGCGGCACGGCGGCGCTTCACTTGGCATTGATCGGGCTCGGCGTGAAGCCCGGGGACCGGGTGGCCGTCCCTTCGTACGCCTGTGCGGCGCTGGCGCAGGCCGTGCGGTGGGCGGGCGCGGATCCGGTTCCGTGCGACGTGGGGGCCGACGGCAATCTGGATGCCGCGTGCGTCCCGTCGGACGTGTCGGCGGTGATCGCCGCGCACTTGTTTGGTGTGCCGGCGGCGCTGCCGCCGCATCCGGCGGTGGTCGAGGATCTTGCGCAGTCCTTCGGGCGCCCGGCGTCGCCGCCCACCCGCGTGGCGATTACCTCGTTTTACGCGACGAAGATGATGACGACCGGAGAAGGCGGCATGTTGTTGACGGACGAGGAGGGCATCGCGGACGAGGCGCGCGACCTGCGGGATTATGACAGGCGGGACGACTTCAAGACGCGCTACGCCTACAAGATGACGGATTTTCAGGCGGCCATGGGGCGCGTGCAGCTGTCGCGATTGCCGGAATTTGTGGAGCGCCGCGCAGCGCTGGCCGCCCTGTACCATGAGGGTCTGGCGGGGTCTCCCGTATTGCGCCCGCGTATGGAGGGGCGGGTGCATTACCGCTACGTGATAGAGACGCCGGCGCGGGAGGCGATGATGACGTGGCTCCGTGAATTGGGCGTGGGGGCGAGCCGCCCGGTGCACCTTCCGTTGCACCGCCTGGCCGGCGGAACGTGTCCGCAAGCGGACCTGCGGCACGAACGCGCGCTTTCGCTGCCGCTCTATCCGGCGCTGGCTCGCCGGGAGGCGGAGTTTGTGTTACAATCGGCGCTGGCGTTTCTTGAACGGGCGGATGGGCAGCGCGCGGGCGCTTAAGCCGCGCCATGCGCCGCGATCTTCTGGGCTGTGCGCGCCGGGCCATCGCCCATCGCCGCATACCATCCGCCCACGGCCTGCCGCGCGCCGGGGCGCGGCGCAAGGGATAACACGGATGTTATTCAATCTGCCAGGTTACTGGCCGCGCACCTACCTGATGGTGGGCTGTACGGCGTTTGTTCTGGCGTCGATCCTCACGCCGCTCGCGATCGTGCTGCTCCGGCGCCTGGACATGGTCGACGCCCCCGCCTCCAACAAGATTCACACGCGATCCGTGCCGCGCGGCGGGGGGCTGGCGATTTTCGCGGCGTTTGCGGTGGCGGTGCTGCTGCCGGGCTACCGGAGCGACGGCATGAACGGCATACTCCTGGGCGCGTTCATCTGCCTGGCGGTGGGGGCGCTGGACGACTACTTCGGCGGGATCCCGGGTTTCTATAAGCTGATCACGCTGGTCGCCGCAACGTTTATTCTGTCGCGATTCGGGGTCCGCATCAATGTGTTTCAGAATCCCCTGCTGGACGTGCCGCTGACCATTCTCTGGATCGTGGGGGTGACGAGCGCATTCAACGGGACGGACAATATGGATGGCCTGGCGTCGGGGCTTGCGGTGATTGTGGCGGGGATGTTTTTTGTCATCGCGCTGCAGGCGTGGGCGGCGGCGCGCACGGAAACGAGCCTTTCGTGGTTCGGGATGCTTGCGGTGGGGCTGATCGGGGCGAACCTGGGCTTTCTCATCTACAACAGCAAGCCGGCGCTGGTGTTCATGGGCGATTCAGGGAGCTTCTTCCTCGGCTTCACGCTTGCGGCGCTGGGGGTCATGGGGGAATGGACGCCGAACCGGGTAATTTCGTGCACGATCCCGATTCTGATTCTGGGCGTGCCGTTGTTCGACTTCGCGTACATCATTATCGCGCGCATCGCACGCGGCGAGACGCGGACCCTGCGCGCTATCATCGATCATTGCGCGCCCGACCACCTGTCGCACCGGCTGGTCTGGTTTGGCTTCACGCAGCGGCAGGCGGTGTTCTTCATCTACCTGATCGCGGTGGCGATGGGGATCAGCGGGATTTTGCTGCGCAACACGGCGAGCCTGTTTGACAGCCAGCTGGCGCTCCTACAGGGGCTTTCCATTGTGGCGATCGTGATCATCCTGATGGTGATTGCCGCGCGGCGGCGCCAGGCGATGGTGGACCAGCACGAAGCGGCCTATTCCGCGCTGGCTCGGGATCTGGAGGCGCGGGAGCGATCCGGGGGCGGCGAGGGCGGCGAGGCGCGCCGCGAGGCCAGTTAGCCATCATCCTCCCGGGCGAGGCGCTGTTTCAGCCGCTTCCGCTCCTCCTGCATGCGCCGGGTTTCCGCCGCGGCGACTTCGGGCGCGCGCTCGTCAACGAGGCGCTGAAAGGCCCGGGCTCCATCGGCCTCGCCGCGGCTCTGGATGAAGCGCGCCACATCGGCGCGCGCGCCGTAGACGATGAGCCGGTCGCCGTTGCGCACGTATGTGCCCCCCACGGGGGAGCCGACGAAATCGCCATCTTCCCGGCGGATCCCGAGGACGTTGACGCCGACCTGGGACAGGCGCAGCTCGTCGAGGCGCCTGCCGACCGGCCAGTCCCCTGTTTCGATCGGGAGTTCGGTGACGCTGTAGCCCTGCGCCAGGTTCAGGAGGCTGCGGTAATCGTGGATCTCGTCCGAGGTCCACCGCCGGAGGGCCCACCCGATGAGCTTGAAGAGCTGGTCGTCCACCCAGCGGCTCATGGCGAGCACCAGCAATAGCGCCAGGCCGGCGGCCATGATGCCGAGCCGCGCGCCGAGGGAGTAGGGGTCCTCCTCGCTTACGGTAACGGTGGAGACGGCGGTGGCGATCACGCCGACGAGGCCGACATTCCCGACCCACATGAGCGTGTAGATGATGCGGCGGCGGACCGGGTGGTTGACGATCGCTTCGGCCTCGCTGGTGACGTAGCCGGTGGTGCTGAACGCGGATCGGGCCTGAAAGCGCGCCATTTCGCGGGACAGCCCGGTGAGGGTAAGCGCAACCGTCCCGATGCGATTCACGATCACGGAGAGCAGGATGATAATGAGCAGGCCGAGTACCGCAGCCACGTTGGAATCTCCAGTTTAATCTCGGGGATAAGCGCGCCTCGCGGATCATTGTGTGCGGTGGGCGGGGCCATTGCAAGCCGGCGGCCCCACCGCGCGGGCCGGCGTGACATTTTTTGTCGCTTTAGGCCGCACAATGCGCGCAATGGGCCGTCCGGCGCGCTTCGGGAGGCGGCCTCTCCGAGAGGCGTGTCCGCTGTAACCGGTTATTTGTAAACGTTTTGCGCTATTGTGGCAAAAACTGGCATGCCGATTGCCCTGTAAAAGGCGACAGTTGAAGTCAGTCAGCAGGCGGCGCGGACGCCGCCTGGCGCATGGTTTTACAAACTACCAACCGGAGGATTTGCTCATGAAAAAGTCGAACAAAGGTTTCACGCTGATTGAACTGATGATCGTGGTCGCCATTATCGCCATTATCGCGGCGATCGCCATTCCGAACCTGCTTCGTTCGCGGATGCAGTCGAACGAATCGAGCGCGATTGGCAACCTGCGCACCATCGTGGGCGCCGAAGTGGCCTACCACGCCGCGAACTACACCTACACCGCCGCGTTTGCGGACCTGACGGGCGCGACCCCGCCCTTCCTGGACGGCACGTGGGATGGCACGACGAAGAGCGGGTACAACTTCGTGCTCGGCGGCGATGCGAACAACTTCACGGCCAATGCGAACGCCGCGGCCTACGGGACGACCGGCAGCAAGGGCTTCTTCACCGACGCCAGCGGCGTGATCCGCTTCGCGAATGGCGCGGACGCGACGGCCGCGGACGCCCCGATCGGCGAATAACCGAAACGACACACAACGGCGCATGCAGGGTTCAACGCGGGTGGCGAGGCAACAGGCCTCGCCACCCGCGCCTGCTTTTTCGGGATGGCGGGAACGCGGCGGGCCGGGCGGCACGCGTGCCGCCTGGCCCCGCGGTATTGGCGAGTTCAATTGGCGGGTTCGAGTGGGGTGCTGCCTGTGTGGAGCTGGCCATCGGGCGCTTCGATTTCGATCCACAGTGCGTATTCGGCGGGGATGGGGCTGGGCACTTCCACGTGGCCGTGCATGTAGTCGTTTTCGACTTCGGTCTTCACGACCATGACGTCGCCGGGGTCCTCGAGGCCGGCCCAGATGCGGACGGCCTTGAATTCGGCGCCGGCGATGCGAAGGTTGTAGTGGCCGTCGGGGATTTCCTCCTCATACATGGGTTGGACCTGGTAGGGGCCGATGCTCACGGCGGCGAAGTTGCGCATCGGGATGGGGGAAGACGCGGGCGCTGCGGCCTCGGTTTCGGCGGGGGCGGGCGCGGGCGTTTCCGCCGGGGCGGCGGCCTGGGGCGCGGGCTGGGCCTCGGCGGGCGCCGGCGATTCCGTCTGTGTGGCGGTCTGGCCGCCGCATCCGGCGGCGAGGAGGGCGATCAGCAGGGCATTCAGGGTCTTCCTCATGGGGTCTTCCTTTCGTTATGGGTTTCCATTTCAAGTACACGCGCGGCCTGTTGCCGGGATTCGATGGGATTGTTCCGGAAGAGCAGATCGTAGCCGGCCGGCACCACGATGAGGTTGAGGAAGGTGGACGTGGTGAGGCCGCCGAGCACCACGACGGCAAGCGGCGCCAGGAGCTCGCTGCCGGGCTCGCCCATGGCCATGGCGATGGGCAGGAGGCCGAGCACGGCGGTGAGCGCCGTCATGAGGATGGGGATGAGGCGCTCCATGCTGCCCTGGACGATGGCTTCGTCGAAGGGTTTTCCTTCCTCGTGCATGAGATGGGCGTAGTGATTGACAAGCAGGATGCCATTGCGCACGGCAATTCCGAACAGGGTGACGAAGCCGACCAGGCTGGCGATCGAGACGACCGGGGCCTGGTATTCGCCGAGGCCCAGGAGCCCGAGGGTGTTCCGCAGGAGGCCCGGGCCCTCGGTGAGGTAAATGGCCAGGACGCCCCCAATGAGCGAGAGCGGCAGGTTGGCCATGACGAGGACGGCCGCGCGCGTGGAGTTGAAGGCGCTGGAGAGCAGGACCAGGATAACAACGGCGACAAAGGCGCTCATCAGCAGGATGGCGCGGCTTGCGGATTGCTGCGCCTCGAATTGGCCGCCGTAACTGACCGTGTAGCCGTATTCCCGAACGATGGGCGTGGCCACGTTTCGCACGCGTTCGACGACGTCGCCGAGGTTGTGGCCCTGCGCGACATTGAGGGAGACGACCGCCTTGCGCTGGCCGTTTTCCCGCTGAATGCCCAAGGGGGTGTTTTCCGGGCCGATATTCGCGATTTCCTCCAGGCGAACGAGGGCGCCGCCCTTGCCGCGCAGGAGGAACTGGCGAACCTGCTCGGGGCCCTGGCGGTCCTCCGGGTGGAGGCGCACGGCGAGGTCATAACGGCGCACACCCTCGTTGACGGTGGCGGCGATCGCGCCGTTGAAGGCGGCCTCCACCTGCCGGGCGGCGTCGGCGGGGTTCAGGCCCCACCGCTTGAGGTCCTCGTGGCGGTAGCGTATGGGGAGTGATGCGACCATGGCCTCGCGGTTCGCCAGGATATCGCGCGCGCCGGGCACGTCTTCCAGGGCGAGCTCCAGCCGCCGGGCGATTTCGCGGAGGGTGCCGAGATCGGGCCCGAAGATATTGATCGCGATCGCGGCCTGGGTGCCGGAGAGGACATGGGAAAGCTGGTGCCCGATCGGGGACCCCACTTCGGTCTGAAGGCCCGGCGTGTCCTGGAGCACGTCGTCAATGGCGCGCTGGATATCGTCCCTGGAAGCGCCGGGGCCGGCGCTGACCGTGATCTCGCTGCGGTTGACGCCATGCGCGTGTTCGTCGCGCTCGGCGCGCCCGGTGCGGCGGACGACGCCGCTTACACCGGGGATCTGCGCGAGGCGCCGGTCGATGCCCTCAACCATGCGGTTGCTTTCCTCCAGGGAGGTTCCGGGGGGCGCGTCGGTGAAGATGGTGAAGGCGCCCTCGTTGAACGCGGGCAGGAAATCCGTGCCGAAGGTGCTGGCGAGGGCGAGGCTTGCCGCGGTGGCGGCGAAAGCGCCGGCGAGCACGGTTTTTCGGAAGCGCAGGGCCAGGCGCAGGCTGGGCGCGTAGAGGCGTTTCATCCAGCGCACGAGGGGCCCTTCCTTGTCGTGGCTTGCCGCGTCATCGCGCAGGAGAAGTTTGCAGAGCGCGGGGATGACGGTCAGCGCGACGAGCAGGGAAGCGAGTACGGACGTGATATAGGCCAGGCCCATGGGGCGGAAGAAACGCCCTTCGATGCCCTGGAGGAAGAGCAGGGGCACGAAGACAACCACGATGATGGCGGTGGCGAAGACGACGGAGGCCCGGATCTCGTTGCTGGCGTCGAAGACGACACGCACACGGGGGCGTCGCTGGCTCTCGGGGAGACGCGCATTCTCGGACAGGCGCCGGTGGACGTTCTCCACGTCGATAATGGCGTCGTCCACGAGTTCGCCTATGGCGATGGCGAGGCCGCCGAGGATCATAACGTTGATGGTCATGCCCAGCCAGTCCAGCGCGACAAAGGCGGCGGCGATGGAGAGGGGAATGGAGACGAGTGTGATGACGGTGGTGCGGGCGTTGAGCAGGAAGAGCACGAGTACCACGCTGACAAATAGAGCGGCGTCGCGCAGGACATGCACGAGGTTGCGGACGGAGAGGTTAATGAAGTCGGCCTGGCGCATGACGTTTGCGTCCAGGACGACACCCTCGGGCAGGGTTGCCTGGAGGTCTTCCAGCATGCGATCCACGTTTCGGGTGATTTCGAGGGTGTTGGTGAAGGGGGCCTTCTTGATGGCGATGACCACGGCGTCGCCGCCGCTGGAGCCGCCCGTGCCGCGGCGCGGCGCGGGGCCAAGCTGAACTTCGGCGACCTGCCCAATCGTGATGGGTACGCCGTCCACGTGCTGTATGATGGTGTTCCTGATGTTCTCGGCGGAGGATACCCGTGCGTCCTGGCGGAGGGGCAGCTCGACGCCCTGGACATTGGTCAGATAGCCGGCGCTCGCGATGCTGTGGGCCTCCTCGGCGGCCCGCAGCACATCCGTGACGGTGAGCCCGTAGAGGCGCAGGTCGTCCTGGCGGACGTTCACCTGGTACTCGGGAAGCTCGCCGCCGATGGCGACCACCTGGGCCACGCCGGGGACGGCGAGGAGGCGCTGCCGCAATTCAAATTCGCCGAAGGCGCGAAGTTCCAGCGGGGACCACACGCCCGTTGGCGAGGAAAGCGCCATGAGCATGATTTCACCGGTGATTCCGGTGATGGGGGCGACTTCCGTATGCACCCGGGGGGGCAGCTGCTCCAGGACCGCCGCGAGCCCTTCGCCCACGATCTGCCGCGCGCGGTAAATGTCGTGGCCCCAGTCGAATTCCACCCAGACGAGGGAGAGGCCCATGGCGCTGCTGCTGCGGACGCGGCGGACGCCGGGGAGGCCGTTCACGGCGCTTTCCAGGGGGAAGGTGACGTACTGCTCGACTTCATCCGCGGCGAGCCCACCGGCTTCCGAGAGCAGTACGACCGTGGGGGCGTTCAGCTCGGGAAAGACGTCGACGGGCATGCGGTAGGCGGTGTAGCCCGCCAGACCGAGGGTCATGACGGCGAGGATGAGCACGAGTACCGTGTTGTCGAGTGAAAATGCGATGAGTCTTTTCAGCATGTCGCGGATCTCAATGGTTCGTGTGCAGCGAGCCGTCGGCGTGGTAGTGGTAGCCGTCGGGGGCGCGATCGGTTCCGCCGGCGAGTTTCAGCGCGTAGGCGCCCTCCATCACCACCTGGTCTCCCGCCTTGACCCCGCTGCGCAGGGCCACCCAGCGCCCGTCGCTCTCTCCCAGGTCGGCGACGGCCCGCAATACCCGATCGGGATCCTTCGGGTCGCGGCGGAAATAGACCTGTTCCAGGCCATCCTGTATCACCGCGGATTTCGGGATGGCCCAGTATTCGCGGGCGCCACCCCGCAAGGTGACTTCGAGGAAGGCCGCAACGCCGGCGCGCATCCACGGAGCCGTGATCTCGGGCTTCACGTACAGAGAAACGGTGCGGGCGCCTTCTTTCGCCGTAAGCCCGAGCTGGAGCGTGCCCGCGGCGGTTTCCCGCAGGTCAACCGTGCTTCCCTGGGCCGGCGCAATACGCGCGGTCTGCCCCTCCTGATAGAGTCCGATATCGGATTGGGGCGCCTCGGCGTGGAAGTGCACCTGATCCGCCGCGATCGTGACCAGGACGAGCGCGCCCTCCTCGAGCCAGGCGCCGGACGCCGCGTCCAGGGTTGCGACCCGCCCCGGCGCTTCGGCGCGAAGTTCCAACTCCGTAATGCGGGTCCAGACGTGCTCGCCGCCAACGAATTCGTCCAGGGCTTCCGTGGTGCGGCCGGTAATGGAGGCCAGTGTGCGGAGGCGGGACTGGTAGTGTTCGTGCGCCTCGCTTACTGCGGCTTCCTGCTCGCGGAGTTCGGCTTCCAGCCGGGGCAGGCTTCCACGGAGGGCGGTGGCCTCCGCTTCGAGCACCGCATCGCGCGCGCCGGCGGCGGCCAGGTTTGCGAGGCGGTCGTCGAGTTTCGTGAGCAGGCCACGGGTTTCCGCAAGGCGCGCGCGGGCGACATCCCGCCGGGCTTCGGACATCTTGATCTCGCCCTCGGCCTCCACCGCTTCATGTTGCAACTGGCGCCACTGGGGCGAGTTGATAGTGGCCAGCAGGTCGCCGGCCTGAACCTCCTCAAAGAGGGCGACCCGGGGCGTGACGCGGCCGCGGAGCGGGGCCCGGTATTCGTGGCGGGCGCCGGGAAGGAGTTCAAAGACGCCGGGCACGCGCCGGGTATCGGCAATGGCGCGGCGCTCCACGTCAATGAAGCGGATCCCCAGGTTTTCGCGAATGCCCTCGGTCAGTTCAATCCCGCCGGCGGCTGGAGCCGGATCCGCGGGATCCGATTTCGCGGCGTTCTCGGGTGGATTTGTGGCGGGCGCGGAGCCAGAACCGCACCCCGGCGCGATGGCCGCGAGCACGATCATGGCCCCGAAAAGCGCGGCGGCCCTGAGGCGGGCGCGGATTGGTTCTATGCCATTCATGGCGCATTCTCCTCGTTCGGATCGGCCAGGGGTGCGGCCGTCTGTATGGCGGCGTGAATACCGGCGGCGGCCCGGGCGTTTTCCGCCCGCGTTTGCAGGATCTGTTCTCGTGTTTCCAGGGTTTGCCGGATCACGTCGTAGAGCAGCGGGAGATCGAGTTCGCCCGCGTCCAGCAGAGCCAGCGCCTGCGCCAGCTGCGTATCGAGGATGCGCGCGGGGCCGTTGAGAAGCGTTTCGAGGGCCGCCGCGCTGGCCTGGTGGCGGGCCTGGCGGCGCCGCAGACCGGCGAGAAGATCGCGCCACGCCTCCTCAACTTCCAGGCGCGCGCGATCGCGTTCGGCGGCCGCCTCCGCGATGCCCGGGCGGTTCGCGTTCCATACGGGAATCGGCGCGCCGAGCCCCAGCACCAGCGCCGTTTCGTCCCGATCGCTGGTGCGCAGCGGGCTGAAGGTAATGTCGGGGTACTGTTTTCGCAGTTCCAGCCGCAGCCGTTCCTCCGCCGCTTCATACGCCGCGCGGCGGTACGCGATCACGGTGTGACTGGGACTGACTTCCGGCGCGTCCGGGAGCGCGAGGTCCGGCGCCAGGGACGGCAGAAAGGTAATGGGGGCATCGGGCGACAGGCCCAGGGTGTGGACGACCTCGAGCCGGGCCTCTTCGCTGGCGCCTTCGAGCAGCGCGCGCCGGGCGCGGGTGCGGTCGTAGTCCACGAGGATGAGCCCCAGGGCGGTGGGGGAACGTTCGCCGGTGTTGAGCAAGGCGCGCGCCATATCGTAGAGGGGTCGGAGCGTATCGAGGTGCGCGTCGAGGAGGGCGAGACGCTCCACGTTTTCTGACCAGGCGATCCAGGTCTCGCGAATGCGGCTTTGGACTTCCCATTCGGCGGCCTCGGCGGCGCGCAGGGCGGCGGCGTGCTCGCTGTTGAGGTAGCGGCGCTCGGCGCGCGGCCGGCCGGAGATGGGCACCGTGATGGCCAGGCCAATTTCCGAGATCCAGGCGCGATCCACGCCGTCAGGCCCATCGATTTCCTGCCGGCCCCGCCCGAGCAGAAGTTCGGGATCGGGCCAGCGTCCGGCATTGTTAGTGCGCGCGGCGGCGCTATCGGCCTCCAGGCGCGCACGGCGGGCGTCCGCGTTGTACCATAGGCCGAGGGCCTCGGCTTCGGCCAGGCTCAGGCCGTCTTCCGTGTCAAACGGGCCTGTCTGGCTCCTCGTCAAAGTTTGCAGTTCTTCGGCGTAGGCGCGCACGGGATCCGGATCGAGCGGGCGGGCTTCGAGGGCCGCGCGGATCTCGTCCAGATGCAGGGGTTCCCGGGGAATGTGCTGGCAGCCCGAGAGGGCAATCAACACCACCAGCGCGCCGGCAGCCGCGCGTAGCATGGACATACGTCGCGGTTCCTGGGTTCAGGTTTGGGGGCGCGGTCCCGTTATACGCGGGCGCGCGCCGCCTGCTGTCGGCGATACAGGGTGCGGGGCTGTATCAGGCCCGGGGCGGGCCCCGGCGGCGCTGCAGTGACGCGACCAGGTGATCGCGCGGGAGGAGGAAGGATTCCGTGACGGGCGCGGGCGTGGGGGGCCACAGCGCGTCGAGCACCGGCAGGATGGTGGGCAAGATGTCGGGCGCGGGCGCCAGTATCCGCTTCGATCCCGTGCGGTGATTCAGCAGATCGTGTCCGTGGTCTCCGTCACCAGGATGATGGTGTGGCAGGGGATGCCGGTGACAGTGGGACTCCCCGACGGCATGATCAACGCCGGGATCCGCGAGGTTGTGAAGGTGGGCGTGCTCCGGCGCGCCATGGCCGGGATGATCGTGATCGCCACACTCGTGGCCGTTCTGGCTCTCGTGGTGGTGGTCTTCGGGGCCGTGCGGGTGCGCGCCGGTTTCGTGATCGTGGGTATGCGCATGATCGAGCGCAATATGGGCGGGCATGCCCAGCGCGTATACGAGGGCGAGCGCCGTGACGAGCGCGTATTTGACCCATCGGTTCATGCGGAGAGTATACGCGGGCTTGCGCGCGGCGATCAACGCGCCGGCGCCAGGCAACCGCATTGGGTCCAGGACGCCACCGTTGGGCGGCGCGTGAGGATGCCCTGTGTTCTTTGTGCTCTTTGTGGCTCCGAATCCAATCCCCCGCCCGCCGTGACCCCGCATCGCGCCCTCGATCGTCTCCTTTGCGCCTTCGCGCCTTCGCATGAATATCAATCCCCCTCCTACTTCTTTCCTTCGTGGACTTCGTGCCCGTCCTGGTGATATCCCCGTCAGGAAAGCACGCAAAGGCTGTGCCGGATATGCTTCACCCCCGCAGCCACCCGGCCGCCCCCGACCACCCGAAAGCGCGGCAAAGGATCGCGGACAATCCTGTTCGCGGCAACAAGAGCCCACCTCGAAAGGAAAGTGGCGCAGGCGTCCCGCCTGCCCAAGCGCCGAAGGCGCAAAGGATCGCTGGTATTGCGCCTGCGGCGAATCCCTGACCTTGCCAGAGATGCCGGCGCTCCAACACGCTCACGGAGTCAAGGCTCCAAACCAACCCGATTTACGTCCAAATGCCGCGATCGGGTTTGAATGCGATTGCCCTGCCGGTATCGCGAGGCCGCCCGGCGGTCACCCGGCAGCACGGCGCTATCCCCGCGCGAGCAGGCAGACCGTCTCCACGTGGGGCGTGTTCGGGAAGAGATCGATCGCCCGAATGCGGTCTATTCGCCACCCGCCCTCATAGAGGCCCTTCAGGTCACGCGCGAGTGTCGCCGGGTCGCACGATACGTACACGATCGATTCCGCCCGGCTCGACGCCAGCGCCGGCACGAGCGACTTTGCCCCCGCCCGGGGCGGATCGAGTACGACCGTCTTCCAGGCGCCTTCCGTCAATTCCTTGTTCATCCGGGCTTCGTTGCCGTTCTCGTACCGGCCCCTGCCGGTCCGGCGGGCGGCGCGGATCGCCGGCTTGTTGTGATCCAGGCCAAGCACGTCGCACCGTTCCGCCAGCCCCAGGCTCAGGTTGCCGCTCCCGCAGTACAAGTCCAGGACCGCGCCCCGGTCCCCGGCGAATTCATGTGCCGCCGACACGAGCCGCCGGTTCAACAAGAGGCTGGACTGTGAAAAGGCCCCATTGACGACCGGTACGCCGTCAAACAGGAACATAGCGGGCGGGCGCTCGTCGCGCGGCGTGTTCGACTGCGCAAAGCGGTCCCGCAGTTTCCGGTTCAGAAAGCTGGTCCAGACCAGGACATCTTCTCCCTCGGGATTCACCGTTACCGTCACCGATCCCTTCACTTCGAGCTCGCGCAACTTCCCGAGCGCCCGGTTCATTGCCGGGTGGCACAGCGGGCATTGCGCCGTGTCCACGATTTCGTGGCTGCCCAGCGCGTAGAACCCGAAGCGCTTCCCATCCCCGTGAAACTCCGCCCGCGTTCGGTAGCCCGTCCGAAGCGCGGGATCCTCATCCCACTCCAGCGCGACATCGGAAATTCCCGCAATGCGCGCCAGGCAGTCGCGGACGATCCGCTGCTTCCACTCCGCCTGCGCCGGATACCGGAAATGCAACCAGGTGCTTACGCCGCTGGGCTGCCAGCCCGGGTATTCCGGCGACGTCCGGTCCGGCGACGCGCTCAGCACCGACGCCACCTCGCCCCAGAGCATCTTCTTGTTGGCGCGCGTAATCTTTACTTCGAGCCGATCGCCCGGAAGGCCATACGGGACAAAGCACACCTGGCCATCCACACGGCCGATCCCCGCGCCGCCATGCCCCACGGCGGTGATTTCTACTTCCGTTATCACTTCTTGGCATCTCCTGGCCATCTGTCCGACCGCCAATGGTGGGATCGGGATAAAAGGGGGCGTGCTCGGCGCTGCCGGCACGCAAGGTTGGTATGAATGGCGCCCATCTCGCGCCGGAGGCTTCCGGCCCGCCGGCGGTTTGGCTTCTGTCAGTTGCTCGATGGGTGGAACGCGCCAATAGCCGCGTTGCGCGCTTCCCACTGGCGGTGAAAGGCCTGTAAAGCCTCCGACGGAGCCGGGCCCGCCGAGGAAAGCCAGTACAGGCAAACCGGCGGCGCCTGCCACGTCTTCCCGGGGCCCAGCGATACACTCCCTTCCCACACCGGCGCGCAGTACGCCGGATTCGGATGGAACAGGGCGAATCGCGCCCGGCGAAAGGCCCCAAGCAGAAACTGGCCCTCCGCCCCCCGTAGACCCGCGTAGTGAACCGGTTCGCCCGCCGCCATCAGGCTGAATTCCGCCTCCCCCTGCACGCTCCGGGACAGGAAACGGTCGGGATCCAGGGGTAGAACCTCCGCGGCCGCGCGCGTGATGGCCACCGCGTCCCCGCCGGTATTCGTAACCGACAATTGCCGAACCAGGCCCGGCGCGCGGTGATACAGGCACGTCTCCAGCCGAATGGCGACCCCCGGACCCTGGAGATCGAGCGTGACCGCCGCCCCCAGGTCGTCCACCGAATCGCTCCAGTTCAGGTCGCCCAGGTCCATCGCCGCCAGCGGGCGATTCCCGTAATCCACGTGAAACTCCGGCGATTTGCGCGAGAGGCAATCCGCGCCCCCCGCCGGCACGCGCAACTCTATGGTCGTGCCCAGAAACGCGCTCCAGCGCCGCTCCATCCAGGCATTTCCAAGGCGCACCAGGCCTTTTTCGATTCGCGCGTATGCCCGTTCCACCATCCTGATTCCCGCTAAGTTCGTTATTGGTTCGTCTACAACGAAGTATACCGCATCCCGCCGCGCCGCCACCAGACCCGCCCGCAGCCCCACGAATCCCCAGATTCTCCTGTTCCTCCTCCCTACAGCCTAAAGCCTAAAGCCTGAAGCCTGAAGCCTGAAGCCTGAAGCCTGAAGCCTGAAGCCTGAAGCCTGAAGCCTGAAGCCTGAAGCCTGAAGCCTGAAGCCTGAAGCCTGAAGCCTGAAGCCTAAAGCCTAAAGCCTAAAGCCTAAAGCCTAAAGCCTAAAGCCTAAAGCCTAAAGCCTAAAGCCTAAAGCCTAAAGCCTAAAGCCTAAAGCCTAAAGCCTAAAGCCTACAGCCCAATGCCTAAAAAAAGCCCTTGCAGGCGAACCTGCAAGGGCTTTTGATTCAAACGGTGTTTACCGTTGCTGGAATTAGAAGCTGAGCTCCGCTTCCCAGAACAGGTAGTTGTAGTCGGCGTCGTCCTTGCGGTTGCCGAACAGGCCCAGGAAGCCACCGCGGCGACCCGTGTTGTGCACGAGAGCGGCGAAGCCGTTCAGCGCGCTGTTGTTGAAGCCGTTCAGGCCGTCTTCGTCGCCGAAGAAGTGCGCGTAACCGGCGCGGAAGACCAGGTCTTCGCTGTACTGGTAATCACCGTAGAGGCCGATTTCCCAGCCCAGCGTGTCGTCCTGGGGATTGCGCCACCACAGGAAACCGCCCGCGTCGTTCGACTCGTCGGTTTCAAAGTAGCTGGCGGCAAGCAGCAGGGAGATCTTCTCGGTCGGCATCGCGCTGATACCCGCACGCAGCACCCAGGCGTTCGACAGCTCGGTGTTCTCGATGAACTCGCTGTATTCCCAGTTGCTGAACAGGCGGTTGAAGCTCAGGTCGTTGTTGGTGTTGCCGAACAGGAAGTCCCAGAAGCCGCGGTCCTGATCCGCGCCCTCGAAGAAGGCGCCGCCCAGGTAGACGCGGGGCGTCCAGGCCATGTCAAAGGTGTAACCGGCTTCGATGTTGAACGCGAACGCGTCGTAGTCGAGGTCGTTGTTACCGAACCAGAACGGGTCCTGGCGGTCGATTTCGCCAAACTGATACGCTACTTCTGCTTCAAGGTCAAATGCACCAAATGTGCCAGCTCCGCGGAGGCCGATGGTGTGGATGTCGGTGTCTTTGGCAAGCGTGCCGGGGACGCCGAGCGCCGCCAGCGTGGCGTTCGTGACGGGCGCGCCCGCGTTGCGGACCGCTTCATCTTCCGTCAGCCACAGCCAGTACAGGTCGAACTGCCAGTCTTCGAGGCCGAGGTAGCTGCCATAGATACCGTACAGGTTCACGTCGCCGTCGGCGAAGTCGTTGAAGGTCTCGCTCAGCTTGAACGAAAGCAGGTCAACGGAGAACATGTCCGTCGCGTACGTGGTGCGGATACCGTCGAAGGACAGGCCGGGGAAGAAAGCGGCGGTGTCATTGTTGCCAATGAGCCACTCGCTGCCCAGCTGAAGCTCCTGACGGCCGATGCGCGTGCGCAGCGGAAGGCCCCAGGCGTTGTTCACTTCAATGTAGGACTGGTAGATGTCCACATTGTCGTTGTTCCCGCCGTTGGCGAAGTCAAGACCGCTGATGAAGTTCGAGCGGAAGGCGTCGCCCCAGGTGTTGTACGCGTCGAATTCGATGTACAGGGACACGTCGTCGGTGAAGTCCGCCTTCGCGCCAAGACGCGTGCGGTGCTCGACCCACGCCTGATCTTCACCGCCGTTGATGAAGATGTTGTTGTCCCAGTCGTAGAAGTTGCCGCGGATGCGGATCGAGCCGTCCAGCTCGACATTCTGCAGCTCGGCCTGCGCGGCGCCAACCACGCCCAGCGCAAGCGCTGCCATCATGATAATCTTAAAGGAACGCATGGTGCGTTATCTCCGTTTCTTGTTGCATTCTCGCGCGGAACCACTCCGCGCGGCGGGTCTCAACCCGGCGGCAGCCAGGGAAACACCTTTTTACCTATATCGTGTGCTAACTCGGATTTTGCTCGATCCCTGAAGGTTGGCTATCTCTAGCGCGCTACCATCCCTCCTTTCGCCTTCGGATTTGGAATCGGTCCCGATGGTGTAGTCCAGTGGTCCCCCGCACAGGCGCCAGCCAAACCGCTGGCCCGTACAGGTACACCCCATGCATTCGGGGCGTAGTATACCAACTTCAATTCGGTGCGTCAAGCGTTTTCTCAACCGGTTGTACAAGTTTTTCCATACCCCATATAGACCGGTTGAAATCACGAACACCAGTAAAAGTATAGCACGGGTAATTACTTGACGCAAGCACTTTTTTCTCAGCCCCGCCGGAGACCCAAAAACGACCGTACCCGCGCGCGCCGCGCCCTCAAAACAGCATCATCTGATCCGGGCCCTCCTCCTCCGCATAGCCATCGTCTTCCGCCTCCGGCATAAGCGGGGCCGGCGCCACGATGTCCGCCTCCGCCTCCGGCATGGCTTCCCACGCCGGCGCATCCGGCTCGGAAGGCACGTCGGGCGCCACCACCGCCTGCAAATCCGCCTGCGGCTTCGATTTCCGCACCCGCACCGATCCCGCGCCGCTCACCTCGGTGTCATACAGCAGCGTCGGGTCATAACGGCCCGGCAGGCGCTCCGCCAGCTCGCTTTTCGTTGTATCAATCCCGGCCAGCGCCGGGCCGCTGAAATAATCGCCATCGCCATCGCCGTCGCCGCCCGCCGCCTCCTCCGCGCTGTCCTGTTGGTACCGGAATACAGGCTTCGGATCGCGTTCAACCCGCGGGCGCCTCCCCCAGGGCTCCGGCGCGTGCGATTCCTCCTCCCGCTCGAATCGGGGCGCGGGTATCTCGCGGTAGCTTCCGGTGTCCTCCGCAATGGGGCGCGCGGGCTCCACCGTGTTCAGGCCGCGCATCGCCTGCAGGTGCAGGTCGAATATCTTGTGGAACGCGTTGTCGCAGCGCAGGCTGTACACCGCGTACAGGTTTTCCATATCCTCCGTGTCAAAATGCCCCTCCAGCCACGCCCGCTCCGCACCCCGCTGCGTCGCCATGATCTTGTGGATGAGCCGCGTGAGCTTCGCCGGATTCGCCGCCGTCTCGATCTCATCCCCGAAATCCATCATGGATTCGAAATACGGCCGGATCGCCGCCCGCTTCTCCGCCTGGATCTGCTGCCGGTGGCGGCCCGACAGAAAATGAAACACGCTCGCCAGGCACACGATCCCCGCCAGGAAGAAGGACAGGATTTCGAAGCGGTCGGCCGAAATCGGGTCGTGCCGGCTGTAAAACGCCTCCGCCGCCGGGTGCAGCGGCAGATGAAGCGCCTCCTGCGCGCCCGCCTCCGTCAGGTCCGTCAGCCGCGCCGCCCGGAGGAAGTCCCCCCGGAAAATCAGTTCCAGTATCGTGTAGACCTGCCGGTGCGGCAGCGGCTGCGGCGCCACAAGCAGCGTATTGACCGCCAGCGTCGGAAAGGGCGCGCCCCCGTGCGGCGGTATCGTGCGATCGGGGCCATACAGGCCGCCGGGCAGCGACTCCGCGAAGACGCCGGGCAGATACCGCGCGACCGCCTCCGCCTCGTCCACGGGAATCAGGCGGTACCAGCCCTCCCCCAGCAACCGCTCCATCGCCGGCGAAAAGAGCGAATAGACGGTGAACGCCGCGTCGATCTCGCCATCCAGGAAGGCCTTGCGCAGGTCCGGCTCGTGATCCTGCACCTGCACCGTCTCTTCCGTAAAGCTGAAAAACCCGAGCACGCTCCTCGCCAGCGCGTCCGAACCGCCGCCCGCCGGGCCGACCCCCACCCGCTTGCCCGCCAGATCGCGAAAGTTCTCAATAGATGAATCCGCCGGAACCACCAGGTGCAGGTACTGCCGCCCCAGGTTCGCCAGCGCCAGCACCCCCGCGCGGTCCGCCGCAAGCCCGCCCTGGATCAGCGCCAGGTCGGCCTTCCCCTCCTGCAGCAGCAGCAGGTTTTCCACCGATCCCTGCGTCGCCCGCACGTCAAGCTTATACGAATGAAACGCGTCCAGGTGCTGCCGCAACACCGTCCCCAGCTGGTAATACGCCCCGTCCTCCGCCGCCGTCACCAGCACCAGCGGATCCTCGCCCGACGCGTGCAGCCGCCCCAGAATATCGGCCCGCAACCGGCTCGCCTGGTACGGCGCAAGCACAAAAAAAACCCCGCCCGCCGCAATCATCAGCAGGATCGCCGCGGAACAAACCTTGATCATTGTCGAACGATTCGGTATCCGTGCCATGCGAGCCGCTTGGTGACCTCGGTGCGGAACATTCCAGTGTTAGAGCATACCCCCGTTTCGATGCATACAGTTCTATCAGGCCCGCCACCGCGTATGCAAGGATCTACGGCGAAATATCGCCACCCGGCCCCGCCTGCGATCCCTCGTATTTCCGGTAGAGCCCCCGAAACTGGTGGTAGGTCAGGCCCAGCAATTCCGCCGCCTTCCGCTGGTTAAACCGCGCCTCCTCCAGCGCCGCCTGAATCAACCGGCGCTCCAGCGCCGCCACCTGCTCGGTAAATGGACGCGCCAGGTCAACCGCCGGCCCGGCCTCTTCCGCGGCGCGCACCGGCGCGGCCTCGCCGCCCGCCAAAACCGACCCCTCGCCGACCGGCAACGGCGCAAACGGCGAGTGAAACGGGTCGAACACCACCCGGTCGATAAGCTCCCCCCGCGCCTGGTACACCGCCCGCTCCACCACATTCTTCAGCTCGCGCACATTCCCCCGCCACGGATGCGCGTTCAGCGCCTTCTCCACCGCCGCGCTGAAACGCGGAATCGTCTTGCGCCCCAGCTCAAACGCCATCCGGCTCGAAAAATGCTGCGCCAGCAGCAGAATGTCCTCCTGGCGCGCCCGCAACGGCGGAAGATACAACACCTCGAACGATAGCCGGTCCAACAGATCCCGCATGAACCGCCCCTCCTCCGCCAGCCGGGGCAGATCCGCGTTGGTCGCCCCCACGATCCGCACATCCACCGACACCTGCTCCGTGCCGCCGACCCGCTCAAAACGGCCATACTCCACCACCCGCAGAATCTTCTCCTGCACGGAGAGCGGAATATTCCCGAGTTCGTCGAGGAAGAGCGTGCCGCCGTTCGCCAGTTCAAAGCGGCCCCGCCGCTGCCGCTGCGCCCCGGTAAACGCCCCCGCCTCGTGCCCGAAAAGCTCCGACTCAATAAGCGACGCCGGCAGCGCCGCGCAATTCAGCTCCACCAGCGGCTCCTGCCACCGCCGCGACAAGAAATGCACCCGGCGCGCCGCCAACTCCTTGCCCGTACCCCGCTCGCCAATCAGCAGCACCGGCCGGTCCACCGCCGCGACCCGGCTGAGTCGTTCCTGGAAGTCGAGAAAGACCTCCGACTCGCCCAGCGCATCCGGCAGCGCATCGGGATACGTGTCACCTGGCTCGTACATCACCCATCCTCCAACCATCCGTCCCGCGAACCCTGTGTTACATCAAGTCCCTTAGGTCCCTGCCGTCCCTGTCGTCCCTGCAATCCGCGCGCAGCCCAGAATACCACGATCTGGCCCAATCCCCCAACCCTTAGCCGACACCACCAAGCCACCCCACCCCGCCGTTTCCCACAACCCCCTTCCCACCAACCACTTCCAACAAATCCACGTTCTGGCACACCCCTTGCCTTATCTCTGGCAGAAGCAACGCCCCCCAAAGGAAAGCGAATACCATGGCAACGTCCACCACCCACGTACGCGAGCTGAGAGCCCCCCTGGCGGGCACGCTGCACTACGTGTCGGGCTGCGGCAACGCGGGGCGCGCCGCCTGGCTGAACATCAGCCGGACCGGCGCCTCGGTTCGGCTGGGCCGCTATCTGCGGCCCGGCCACCGGGTCCACCTCGTCCCCGCCGACGCCGATCAGGGCGCCCCGTGGGCCATCCCGGCGCGTATCGTCTGGTGCGCCCCCATTCCGGGAACGCTCCTGTTCCGCGCCGGCCTGGCGATCGACCGGCGTTGCCCCGAATGCGCACTGCGCTTTGCCGAGCTGGGCTATGCGGCCCGGCCGTCGAATAAAACCAACCGCCACACAGTAACAACGGCGGGGTGGTCGCCCGATGCGGCGGCGCCCGCCCTGTCCAACGCCGGCCGGACCGAATGGGTCCGGGCGGTCTAAAAGGAGTCCACCATGGGTATCTTCACACGGGTGCGCGACATCATCAGCTCGAACATCAACGCCATGCTCGACAAGGCGGAGGATCCGGAAAAACTGGTCAAAATGATGATCCGCGAAATGGAAGACACGCTGATCGAGATCAAGGCCAACTGCGCCAGCGGCATGGCCACGAAGAAGAAGATCAAGCGCGAGATCGAGACGGTGCTCGACCTGGCCAAGAACTGGGACGCCAAGGCCCAGCTCGCCATCAACAAGGGCCGGGAAGACCTGGCCCGCGAAGCGCTGATGGAGAAGCGCCGGCACGTGGAGCGCGCCGAGTCCCTGGAGGAAGAGCTGGAGCAGGCGAAAACCCTGGTCACCCAGTGCCAGAGTGATATCATGCAGCTCGAAGACAAGCTCAGCGCCGCGCGCGAAAAGCAGCGGACCCTGGTACAGCGCCACACGAACGCGAACACCAAGAAGAAGGCGCAGCAGCAGATCCGCCGCTACGACACCTCCGAAGCCCTGGATCGCTTCGACAACTTCCAGCAGCGCATCGACCGCATGGAGGCCGACGCCGAACTCGTCAACTATGGCCGCAAGACCTCCCTGGCCGACCAGTTCAAGGAGCTCGAAACCGACGACGAGATCGAGAAGGAGCTGGCGGCGATGAAGGCGCGGCAGCACGGCGAAACGACTGGCGCGTAATTCCGGCCGCGCACCGGGTGCAATCGGCCCGGTGCGCGCGCCGCGCGCTGGGATAGTCTGATGCCGGAACCGGAAAGGGTACTGCCGTGAAGGGAATCGTAAAACTCGCCGCCGCGATCGCCGCGATCGGACTCGTGGGCCTGCTGGCCCTCAGCGTGCTGTCCGTGGTGGTGGCCATCGGCGCCCCGATGTACGCCACGGTGGTTCCCCGCGAAGAGGTTCACCTCTTGCATCCGCGGGAGGCCGGCGCCGTGGTAGACGCCGTCTACTACAACAACTCTTCCAGCCATGGCTATGCGGCCCCGCAAGCGCCGTTCACATCCTGGGCGGGGGTCGTTGTGGCGTCCGCGACGGTGGGCGTCATCCTGTTCGGGCTCGCCATCGCGGCGCTCATCGCGCTGAAGATGCTGCGGGGCCGGACCCCGGTGGCCGCGCCCGCCGACGGCGCGGAGCTGGGGGCCCTGCACCGCCAGGCGCAATCCCTGACCGAACGCCTGGAGGCCCTCGAAACCCTGTTGCTCGAACGCGGCCCGCACGGCCGGTGATGGAGGAGGACACAAATCATGATCCTGAGCACGCTCGCAATCAGAATGTTGCTTTTCGCCGGATGCGCCGCGCTGCTCTATATCCTGGTGAAGCGAGCGGCCAGCGGTCCCGTGCGCGGGTGCAGCCGCGAGGAGACGGAGATGATCCAGCAACTACACCGCGGCCTGGACCGCATGTCCCGGCGCGTCGAAGCGCTGGAAACGATACTGATGGAACGATCCGAGGCCTGGCGCTCGACCCCGCCGCCCATACCGCGTAATGAACACGCCGAACGATAGACCGTAGCCCCACGGAGGAATACCCCATGCGTCACCACACCACCACCGGCCTCTACCGCAGCCGCCGCGGCCTGCTCTTCGGCGTCTGCCGCGGCCTGGCCGATTACTTCGACTTCTCCGCCTTCTGGATGCGCGTCCTGTGCGTGGCGGCCTTCATCGTCACCGGCTTCTTCCCGGTGGTCGTCGCCTACCTCGTTGCCGCGCTCGTCATGCGCCTGGAGCCCGCGGGATCCCTCGCGTCCGACGACGCGTATGGAGCTTGCGGCGCCGCCGAGCGACCGGCCACCCTGCAGCGGATCCGGAGTTCTTTCGAGAGCCTCGACCGCCGCATCCAGCGCATCGAAAGCGCGGTCACCGCGCGCGAATACAGCTGGGACGAGCGCCTGCGCAACGGCTAATCCACTCATCATGACGCGGCGCCGCCTGGAACGCGCCCAGACCGGATCCCGGCCTGTTCGCCGAAAAAATCAAGAAGGACTTACCAAACCATGGATACTGTACTCATTGTCGCCATTGTCTTCGGCGCCATTCTCAGCGGCCTCTACATCGTGTCCAACATGATCGTGCGGGTCCTCGGCGGGCGCGTCACCGGCGGCCTGAGCGAAGACGAATCCCAGATCATGCAGGAAATCTTCTACGGCCTGAAAAAGATGGAAGAGCGCGTCGAATCCCTGGAAACCATCCTGCTCGACCGCGACCGCAAATGAGAGGGCTGAAGCCATGCCACGCGCAAGCGCGTCCAATTCCTGCGATACCTGTAAGCCGCCAACCCATCCTGGGAGACCCCAACCATGACCCACACCAACCAATCCCGGCACGGCGGGCCCTACCGCTCCCGCGACGGCCTCATCTTCGGCGTATGCCGCGGCGTCGCCGAACACCTCGACTTCTCCGTGAATGGATTTCGCCTCCTGGCCATCGCCGGCACGTTGTTCACCGGCCTCTGGCCCGGCTGCATCGCGTACATCATCGCCGCGCTGATCATGAAGCCGGAGCCGGTGATTCCGTTCGACTCCAGCAGCGACGCCGAGTTCTACAGTTCCTACAGCACCAACCGGAGCATGGCCCTGCGCCGCCTCAAGGACACCTTCGACAACCTCGACCGACGCATCCAGCGCATCGAAAACATCGTCACCTCGCCCGACTACGACTGGGACGAGCGCCTGAACAGCGGCAAGTGACCCCGGAGCATCCCATGGAAACGCAGGTATCCCGGCCGCACCTCGCCATTATGGCCGCCGTCATCGCGATCACCGTTCTGCACGCGTGGCTGTCGTAATGGACACCCGGAACCCCCATACCGCAGCGCGGACGCCCCGCTTCGGGCGCATCCTCGCCTGGCCCTTCCGCGCCCTCTGGCGCGCCGCCTCCGCCATCGAGCGGCGGCTCGGCATCGGCATCACGCTCCTCGCGGGCCTCGCGGCGAGCGCAATCGGACTCGTCCTCATCCTTTCCCTGGCCGGGCTCCTGGCGGGAATTCCCCTACTCGCCCTGGGCCTCGCCATGGTGCTGCGCGCGCTCTATTAGCGCCGCACAAACGCAGCGCCGGCCCGCGCCGTAATCCTTTGCGGCGGCGCGGGCCGGCGTCTCCCCGGGGCTCCCGTTCCCCATCGAGTCCATACCTCACCTCGATTCAGGCGTCCCGGAATTCGTCGTCCAGGATTACCCCGAAATCCTCCGCCCGCACCGTCGCGCCGCTGGCGTCGTGAATCGATATCCGCCCCTCCCGGATCGCCGCCGCCACCTGGCGGCCGCGCCGCTCGCGCGCCAGCAACCCCCCAGCCATCACGCCCAACGCCCCGCCGATCAGCACACCCAGTAAGAAGCCCATGGCGAACGTCTCTCCTCGTGTCGTCTGGCGCCGGAACCAACCGGCCCGTATGAAACTATCGAAAAGAGAGAAATTTGTCAAGAAGAAATCGCGCCCGCCGCCATTGCAAGCCACCGTGCCACCCTGCCGTCCCTGAAGTCTCTGCCGTCCCTGCCCCCCATCAGGGCGTCCACCACGCGTCAATCGAAGCCTTCAGTTCCGCCACCCGCTCGGGCGCCGCGGCCGCCAGGTCATTCAACTCCCCCGGGTCCGCCGTGATGTGGTACAACTCCGGCTCCGCCGCTGGATCCGCCGGCACGATCAATTTCCACTCGCCGGCCACCGTCCAGCGGTTCTCGAGGCTCTTCGCCGGCGCATCCAAATCCGCCACGTCGTGCGAGAAATTGCTCCCAAACACCTGATCCCGGTCCGCGGGCGGGCCATTCAGCAGGCTGACCCCCGGCATCGACCCGGGCGGCGTCACGCCACAGGCGGCCAGGATCGTCGGCGCGATGTCCACACTGCTCACCAGCGCGGTTTCGTTCCGCCCTGGCGCAATCGTGCCCGGCCACTTGAAGATAACCGGCGTGCGCAGGCCCCCGTCGTAGGGGGATCGCTTGCTGCGCGGCGCGAACCCGTTCCGGTCTTCCAGCTGGATCCAGCCGTTGTCCGTCACATACACCACCAGTGTGTTGTCAGTCAGGCCGCGTTGATCCAGCAGGCCGAGCAGCTGCCCGCAGGTCTCGTCGAACCATTCGCACATCGCCCAGTACTTCGCCACGAACTCGCTCCGCCCCTCCGCGCGGTACTTCGCCAGCAGGCGCTCCGGCGGGTTGTGCGGCGTGTGCGGCAGGAAGGGCGCGTACCACAGGAAAAACGGTTTCCCCCCGGTCTCGTCCAGGAAGGTCTCGATCGGCGCCAGCCCTTCCCGGCCGATCTTCAAGCCCTCGTCGCCATGGCGTCCGCCGCGGTTCACGTCGCCATGCGTCATGCCGCGCGTAAAACCGCCCCGGCTGTAGTGCCCTTCCCACCACTTGCCGGACTGGTGCGAAACATACCCCGCCTCGCCCAACAGATGCGCCACCGTCGTCGCCGCGTCAATATGCTTCAGCATCAGGTTTCGGTCCGTGCCCCTGGGCGGGTCGTTCCCCGTAATCTTGTGCTGGTGCGGGAACAACCCGGTCGCGAGCGTCATCAGGCTCGCCCGGCACAAACTCGCAGGCACATAGCCCCGCGTATAGGTGTAGCCCTCCGACGCCAGCCGGTCGATATGCGGCGTCTGAATATGCGGATGGCCCATGAAGCTGTAATCGCCCCACGCCTGATCGTCGCTGATAATCAGCACCACATTCGGCGGCGCGGCGAACACCGAAAAACACAACAAGGACGCAATACCAACGGCGCAATAACGCATCATGGGAACTCCTCTCGCAACGCGAAGCCTGATTCGCCATCATACCGCAGACGCCCCGCCCGGCCACAAGGGGACTGCATCGGGCAACCCAAGGGGACTGCATCGGGCGGAAATTCCACCCCAACACCCCAAAAAAACCACCCCAACACCCGCCCGAGGCTGTACCCGCTAACCCCCCTACCGAAACCGAACCGGGGTCACTTCCACCCGGTCGCCCGGGCCCGCATTCACGATCCACGCATCCTCCCCCGCCACAAACCCCGCGGCGACGTCCCCCGGCTCGGCAAATAGCGCAACGCCCCCCTTCACCGCGCGCAGCGGCACAAAGGCCGAGAAGTCCTCATGCGCCGCATACGTCCCGTCATACACCGGCGCAAAGGCCAGTCCCGTGGCCGTCGCCAGCCCATCCTCCCGCGCCACCGCAACCCGAATCCGCCCCACCCGGAGATCGTCGGCCACGGTAATAACCGCGCCCTCCGCCGTCGCCTCCACCGAAGCCACCGGATGCGCGGCGCGCCGGTACGCGTTCTCAAAATGGACAATGCCCCCGCCGGCGACGGATAGATCCGCCGCCGCGCCGTCCAGCGCCACGTGGACGCGTCCCGATTCCGGCTCCACCCGCGTTACCGCGCCCGCGATCCCCGGCGTCTGTTCAATGCGCTCGTCCCCGATGCGCAGGTAGCTCCCGGCCGCCATCCAGTACCGGGGGGCGCCCTCCCCCGCAAAGCGCACGAGCGCCATCGGCGCGTCCGTCTCGACGCCCTCCGCCTCCCGGCGCATTACGCCGCCCTCCGTGTTTATCAGCACAAGATCACGCCCGGACTCGCCCCCGGGCAGCGCCCAGCGCACTTCCAGCGCGACCCCGTCCCCGGGCAACAGCCGCCGCGACTGGATCGCGGGCGATTCGCGGTGCGGCTCGATCACGGAGACAAACCGCGACGCCAGCGCGTCACCCGTCCGCCGCGCGATCAGGTACGTGAGCCGCTGGGTGTGCGTGATCGGCGACACCTGGGCCTCCGCGCGCAGGATCTCGGCGTCCGGCGCCAGCAGATCGATCCGGATTCGCGCGTCGGCATCCCGCTCGTGCCGCCACACGCCCGCCGCCGCGCCGCCCGTCAGCCGCTGGACCTTCTCCAGGTGCTGGAAACCCGATCCCCGGTAGTTCGCGTAGCTCCCGGTATAATCCGCCCCGGCGATCTCGGGCTCGTCGTACAGATAGCCCACGGGCACATCGGGACCCGCCAGCGTGCCCGGCGCCGGATCGGACCATTCCCCGTCCACCGCCGCAAACGTCCCCGGCGGGCCGTGCAGGCTGTAGTCGTGCTGCGCGCTGTCCGCGCCCGCCACGGTGAAACAGTCCACCGCGTAGGAACGCGCACCGTCGAGATCGATCAGCATCATCCGGCGCCGGTAGGTGTCGGTCTCGGGGTAGGTGGCCGCCGCGTCGATGTCCAGCGCCCGCGCGAAGCCCGCGTCCGCAAACAGGTGTACCGTCCCCGGCTTGTTCACCAATTGCCGCTGCGCGTTCACCGTCACGGTGTTGTGCGCGATCGTGTTCTTGCTCCACGAAAAGATCCCCGGGACATACGCGTTCATGAAGTCCGGATATCCGAGGTCCGGCATCATCACCTGATCGTTGGCGAACAGTTCGAAATGCAGCCGGTCGTAGTGGCCGTGGCCGCCGGCGTATCCGTAATACAGCGCCAGGGACACGGTGTTCGCGGGGTTGTTCAGTATCGCCATCCCGTAGCCGTCCAGCAGCCGCGACCGCACGGGCGTGGACGCAGGTTCCCCCGCCTCCACAATCGGCGCGAAGAGGCTCTCGAATCGCCGGATGCCCGCTTCGCCCACCGCCCCGAAGGACTGCAGGTGATCCCGGTAGCGCGGATCCCCATACGCGCGCCACGCGCTCTGGTATACAAACGGATCCAAGCCCACCAGGCCGCCATACACCGAACCGCTGTCCCCCACCGACGGCGTGTGCTTCCCGACGTTCACCACATCCAGCACGGCGTCGTACAGCCGCCGCATCTTCGGAATCCCGTACACATCGTAGCCCGCGCGGGTCAGCGCCTCCGCCACCGTCGTCAGGTTCACCACCCACGAAAAGTTGTAGCCCGGCGCCGTCTCGTAGGGCGCGCCATCGCGGTACACCAGGTTGTACAGCGCGTAGTTCAACCCCGTCATCCGGTAATTGTCGCCCGCGTCGTTCAACAGCCCTTCAAACCATTCGTCCTGCTTCCCGTATTGTCGCGCCAGCCCCACGTACACCAGCGCCTTCTGGTGCATCCCGAAGTTCCCCCGCGCCTTGCCCGAAAAGTACGCGTCGATGCCTTCCTCCAGCAGATTCGCCTCGATATTCGCCCGCACCTGCTCCCCCGTTTTACCCGCCACCGTCGTGTCGTCGATCGCGTCCCAAACGTAGTCGTAGGCCTCCGCCATCATGGTGAGCACCCCGGTCTCCCATATCAGGTTGACGATCTTGCCCTCGTACCGCGCGCCGTTCGCCGCCTGCATCTGCCCGTAACGCGACTGCGTGTGGTAGTCCATGTTCGGGTACACCTCCGCGATACGGTCCAGCAGCACCGCGGCCTTCCGCGCGTAGTCCCGGTTGCCCGTCAGCACGTACGCGCGCCCCAGGTAGTGCGCCGCCGGAATCACATGGTTCCGCCACGTCCAGTGATTCGCATACGCCACAAACCAGTACCGGTGGCCATCCGGCCCGGCCCAGCCCCAGCCGTCATCCGGATAATCCCCCGTGAGCAGCGTGCGATCATTCAGCCCGCCCGCGTAGTACGCCGCGTAGTCGTTGCTCGGATAGGTGCTCCCGTCCACCGGACACGTCACCTGAAAGGGCTTCTTCGGATCGATAATCCACGGGTACGTCCCGCCCTTTTCGTAGATCGCCTTCCCGCACTGCGGGCAGCCCGCCGTGCCCACGTTAAACGCGCGGGGCACGTCCGCCGTCGGAACCAGCGCCCGCAAAGCCGCGTCGTCCCACGCCAGCCACGCGTCCGCCCGCTTGACGATCGTATCCGCAATGCCCTTCGCTGTTTCGTAGCGCGCCACCTGCTCGCGCGCCAGCGCAATGTCCGCATCGCTCAGCAGCATCCGCTGCGTTTTCAGCGGATACTGCGGCGCCCGAACCTTCGTCGGAAGCAACTCCGCCGCAACCGGCCCACAAAACAGAAGCAGCGCGGCCCAGGCCGCAAGCGAATGAACGCGCATGATACATCTCCAGGAAGAAACGCCCTCCGGCATCAACGCCGCAAGAAGCAATGGAAACACCGTATGCCATACCCTATTCCATTATCAATCGAATCAAGACCCAGCCAGGTCTCCACGCCCCAGCCGCCATGTTCGTCCACAGTGCGCGCGACCGGCTGTATCCAGGTCTTCCACAGACCCTGCCTCCCACTTCCGTCGGTTACCGAAGAAAGCAGCCTCCGGCCTTCGATCCGGGGGGCTTTTCTGTATACTGGAAAATGTGGGTCTGAAAAACTCTTCCGGAGCCGGGCGTCCGCGGGTCGAGAATTGTCCTTTTTGGCGTGCGGCAATCGTCGATCACCAGACCTATCCGTACGTTCCCGTAGAACCGATCACGAACACCGAAGGAGCCACAAATGAGTACGGTACGAGTACTTGTCGGTACGAAAAAGGGCGGTTTCATTCTCACATCGGATGGCAAACGCGGGACCTGGGACGTCAGCGGCCCGCATTTTGCCGGTTGGGAGATCTACCACATGAAGGGATCGCCCGCCGATCCGAACCGGATTTATGTTTCGCAGACCAGCGGCTGGTTTGGCCAGATTATCCAGCGCTCGGATGACGGCGGCAAGTCCTGGTTCCAGCCCGGGACGCCCCCCGGGGAGCCGGCGACGACGCCGGATGGAATGCCCATGGGCGAAAGCAACAAATTCGCCTATGACACCTCCGAAAAGACGGGAAAACCCCTTACGACACACCAGTGGTACGATGGAACCCAACACCCATGGGAATTTAAACGTGTCTGGCATGTGGAACCGTCACTGACGGATCCCGAAACGGTCTATGCCGGCGTCGAGGACGCCGCGCTGTTCCGCTCGACGGATGGCGGCGTTTCGTGGCAAGAGCTGGCGGGCCTGCGGGGCCACCCTTCCGGGGAGAATTGGACGCCGGGCGCCGGTGGAATGGGGCTCCACACCATTCTGCTCGATCCCACGAATCCCAATCGGATTTTCGGGGCCATATCCGCGGCCGGCGCCTTCCGAAGCGACGACGGCGGCGCGACCTGGAAAACCATTACGAACGGCTTGAGCTCGCTCTACATCCCCGACCCCAACGCCGAGGTGGGGCATTGCATCCACCGCATGGCGCTGCATCCGGCGCGGCCCGATGTCCTCTTCATGCAAAAACACTGGGACGTTATGCGCAGCGACGACGCCGGCGACAACTGGTACGAAATCAGCGGCAATCTACCGTCGGATTTTGGATTTCCCATTGAAGTGCATGCCCACGAACCCGACACGGTCTACGTGGTGCCAATCAAGAGCGACTCCGAGCACTATCCGCCGGAAGGAAAGCTTCGCGTGTACCGTTCCAAAACCGGCGGCAACGAGTGGGAGGCGCTGACCAAGGGGTTGCCCCAGGAGAATTGTTATGTGAACATCCTGCGGGATGCGATGTCGGTGGATACGCTCGACCCGTGTGGCGTCTACTTCGGCACCACGGGCGGCCAGGTATTCGCTTCGGCCGATTCGGGTGATAGCTGGACCCCCATCGTCAGCCATCTGCCGTCCGTCTTATCGGTCGAAGCCCAGGTGCTTCCGTAAGCCAGGAGTTGCATAGACGCAACAAGCCCCTCATGCGGTGGTCGGCTGATACAGTTCAGGGCTATGGCGATCTAGTAAACATGCTGACGGCCGTCATCCCCGTGAAAGGGCCTGTTGATTTACTATTTACGTCCTACTGTACGGAAATAAGAGCGTATCCGTCATCCCCGCGCAAGCGGGGATCCAGAAACGCGAACGCACAAACCGACGAGACCCGCTGGATTCCCGCTTTCGCGGGAATGACGTCCTGGAAAAATTTCAATGCCTTTTGATGAATTCGAGACGTTGGAACCACGGTGATATTATGAGCCATCAAATTCGCGTCATCCTGCCCGCCCACCTGAAGACGCTGGCAAGCATTGAGGGCGAAGTCACGCTTGATCTGGATGGCGAGGTGACGCAGCGCGCGGTGCTCGATGCGCTCGAGGACCGCTTCCCCATGCTCAGGGGGACCATCCGGGACCACGTAACCCGGAAACGCAGGGCCTTTGTGCGGTTCTACGCCTGCAATCAAGACCTGTCCCACGACGCGCCGGATTCACTTCTCCCGGAAGCCATTGCGACGGGTGCGGAACCCTTTCTCGTCGTGGGCTCGATGGCGGGCGGATAGGAACACGGCCATGTCTCCAAACAATCCGCCAGACTTGTCTGCCCCGGAGATCGCCCGCTATAGCAGGCATTTGATCATGCCGGAAGTCGCCATGGACGGGCAACGGAAGCTGAAGGCCGCGAAGGTGCTGATTGTCGGCGCGGGGGGATTGGGTTCGCCCGCGGCCCTGTACCTAGCCGCGGCCGGGGTTGGGCGGTTGGGGCTGGTGGATTTCGACGACGTGGAACTCTCGAATCTGCAGCGCCAGATCCTGCACGGAACCCGGAATGTCGGCCGCCGAAAGACGGACTCGGGAATCGAGCGGATCCGGGATATAAACCCCGAGATCGAAGTCGATGCGCATGATACGCGCCTGACCAGTGACAATGCGCTCGACATCATCCGGCCCTACGACATGGTGATCGACGGCACGGACAATTTTCCGACGCGCTATCTGGTGAATGACGCCTGCGTGCTATTGGGCAAACCCAGCATCTACGGGTCCATCTTCCGGTTCGACGGGCAGGCATCCGTTTTTAAACCGCCGGACGGCCCATGCTACCGCTGCCTCTTTGAAGAGCCGCCTCCGCCCGGGGTGGTTCCCAGTTGCGCCGAGGGCGGTGTACTCGGCATTCTGCCCGGCGTCATCGGTTGCATCCAGGCGACGGAGGCCATCAAGCTGATCCTCGGAAAAGGCACGACGCTGATCGGGCGCCTGCTGCTGTACGACGCGCTCGATATGCGGTTCCGCGAGGTGAAGATCGCGCGCAACCCGGAATGTGTCGTTTGCGGCGAAAACCCCTCCCTCACCAAGCTCATCGACTATTCATGGTTTTGCGGCATCCGGGGCGAAGAAGCGCCGGCCGGGGATACGGATGCGCAACAAGAAACAACCGTCCAAGAAATGAAGGCGCGGCTGGACCGGGGGGACGACTTCGACATCCTGGACGTGCGCAATCCCGAGGAGTGGCAAATCTGCCGTATCGACGGGGCCATCCTCATACCCGTCGGCGAACTTCCCGCGCGGCTGGACGAGCTCGATCCGGCCCGCGAAATTCTGGTCCATTGTAAATCGGGCGTTCGCAGCGCAAAGGCCGTTGGCATCCTGCGCGAAGCAGGCTTCCAAAACGTATCCAACGTCCGTGGCGGGATCCAGGAATGGGCCCGAAGAATCGATCCGTCCATGCCCCTATACTGATCCGGTAGCGGCGCGGATGCTATTCGAGGTCGGGACCAAGCGCTTCACCGGCCCCGCTTTTGCCTTCCCAGTTTCACAATATCGTCCACAACAAACGGAACGCCCTCTCCACGATCCAGTTGCTCTATCCCGATGGCCAGGTCGCGGCGCAGCCGCTCCAATTTCAAGGTCTCACCCTCTTTCCGCTCTTTGAGGAGTCTAAGCCCATCGCGGTACACCTCCTCAGGCGATTCGTAAAGCCCGGAAGCGACCTGTGCCTTCACGAATTCGTCGAGTCCTTTGGGCAATATCAATTCCATGCGCATATCTCCGTGACTAACCGGTAGAAAGGTGCGGCTCTTTTCCAATGTCGTTTGTCGATCCCATTAATGCACGAAGTCGTCCCGAAGGTTGTCCGGGAGGGATCGGGGCAATCGCTTGCCGCGCGAGGCTCTTGGACCATGCCACGCCCATGCGGTAGAATACGGGGCTTGCTACCCCAATCCACACCATCAGGAAACAGGCCCAAATTATCATGGCTTCTGAACATAACTATACCCGCACCCTGGTTACCAGCGCGTTGCCCTATGCGAATGGCCACATCCACCTGGGCCACATCGCCGGCGCCTACCTGCCGGCCGATATCTACGTCCGCTACAAGCGCCTCCGGGGCGAAAAGGTCCTCTATATCGGCGGTTCCGACGAGTACGGCGTTCCCATCACGCTCACCGCGCTCAAGGAGGGCATCTCCCCCCGCGAGGTCATCGACCGCTATCACGAGGCCAACAAGGCCGCCTTTGCGCGCCTGGGCATCTCCTACGACATCTACGGGCGCACCTCCTGGGACCTCCACGCCGACACCACCCAGCAGTTCTTCACGAAACTCCACGAGGGCGGCTATATCCACCAGGAAGACATCGAGCTGTGGTATTCGGAACAATCCGACCGTTTCCTCCCGGATCGCTACGTCCGCGGGGCCTGCCCGAAGTGCGGTTATGAGGACGCCAACGGCGACGAGTGCGAAAGCTGCGGCGCCCAGTACCCGCCCCACGACCTCGTGAATCCGCGCGCCAACATCCCCGGGGACAGCTCCACGCCGGTGCTCAAAAACTCGCGCCACTGGTTCCTCGATCTGCCCAAATTCCAGGCCAGCCTCAAGGAATGGCTCGACACCCACCCCGAATGGCGCGCCAACGTCAAGGGCATCGCCCACAGCTGGGTGGATGACCTCCGCACCCGCTGCATCACCCGCGACACGGACTGGGGCGTCCCCATCCCGCTCGATGCGCCCGAGGCGCAGGGCAAGCGTATCTACGTCTGGTTCGACGCCCCCATCGGCTACGTCACCAACACCCGCCAGTGGGGCATCGAGGTGAAAAACGACCCGAAGGCCTGGGAAGCCTGGTGGAAAGGGCCGGACTCCCGCCTGGTCCACTTCATCGGCAAGGACAACATCCCCTTCCACGCCGTCATCTTCCCCGCCATGCTCCAGGGCCAGGGCGATTTCATCGCCGCGGACAATGTCGTCGGCAATGAATACCTCAACATCTTCAACCGCCAGACCGGCAAGTCCGAAAAAGGCTCCAAGTCCCGCGGCAACATGATTTCCGTCAAGTGGGCGCTCGACCAGTTCGACCCCGACGTCATCCGCTACTACCTCTGCGCGAATGCCCCGGAATCGAAGGACGCCGATTTCGACTGGGACGACTTTATGCAGCGCTACAACGGCGAACTGTGCGATGTGGTCGGCAATTTCGTCCACCGCTCCCTCACCATGACCGTCAAGAACTTCGACGGCCACGTGCCGCACCCGGGCGCGCTGGACGAGGACGACCGCGCCATGCTCGAAGCCATTCCCGCCGGCCTCAACGCCGTGGCCGAATCCCTGGAAGGCTTCCGGTTCCGCCAGGCCCTCGAGCGCTTCATCGACATCGGCCGCAAGGCCAACGTCTATTTCGACGCCAAGGCCCCCTGGACCACCCGCAAGACCGACATGGAGCGGACCGCGACCACCCTCTACGTTTGCTGCCAGATTGTCCACGGACTCTGCTACGCCATGGCCCCCTTCCTCCCCGGCGGCGCCGCAAAACTCGCCGGCATCCTCAACATCGCGCTGCCCCAGGGCGGGCCCGACGGCGGAACCGATGCCTGGATCCAGGCCAACGAGGACCTGCCCGCCGGCGCGCCGCTGAACGCCCCCGAGGTCCTCTTTCCCAAGCTCGACAAGGACCGGATCGCCGAACTCGCGGACCTCCACCTCAACGGCCAGGCCTTCTGAACAAGATGATAAATGACACGTTGGCCGTACGAAGTGGCGCCAGCACTTTATCGTCATGCCGCAACTCTACGGCGAGAGTGCGCAAGGCTGGGAGCGCAGGCGTCCCCGCCTGCAATGCACCGAAGGTGCATGGCGTGTCTGCAGTAACGGCACAAGTGATCGGGCAGACAATTCGGCCTGGACACCACCACCAAAAAGATTCCCGCCTTCGGCGCGTTGCGGGCGGGCCGTCCACCACGGCGCAGCTTCGACCCGCGCTCCCATTGATCCGCACTTCCATTGCGGCGCATCTTTGTGTCGCAGAGGAGTCAACCCAACTTCATTCCACTGAAGCCTTACGATGATTTTTCTCTGGCGCAAGGCCCTGTGATTTCTGTATGATCCCCGCCATTCTGGGTTGAGGAGTTCCGGATCGATGACAGCACATACAGGGTTGGATGCGGCGCGCCTGCAGTCGCTGGCCACCACCTATCGCGATGGTTTGTTGAACGACACCGTGCCTTTCTGGCTGCGCCACGGATTCGATCGCGATTATGGCGGTATCATGACCTGCCTCAACCGGGACGGCGCAGTCATCGACACCGACAAGGGCCTCTGGCAACAGGGTCGCTTCACCTGGCTCCTTTCGACACTCCTCCACGACATCGAGGACCGCACGGAATGGCGCGCCGCCGCCGCCTCAACCGCCGAGTTCATGGAGCGCGCGGGCTACGATCCGGACGACCACATGTATTTCCTCGCCACGCGCGAAGGAAAGCCTCTCCGCAAGCGCCGCTACGTCTTCACCGAGTCCTTCGCCGCCATCGCGCTGGCCGCCTGGGCCCGCGTTTCCGGCGATGAAGGCCCCCGCGATCGCGCGATCGAGCACTACCAGCGCTTCGTCGATTTCAACGAGACGCCCGGCTGGATCAAGCCCAAGATGGAGCCCGGCACACGCCCCTGCCAGGGTATGGGCCCCCACATGATCCGCATCAACACCGCCCAGGTCCTCCGGGACACGATCGGGTATGAAAGCGCAAACGCCGACATCGACTTCGCGATCGACGCCATCGACCGCAACTTCGTGAACCGGGAGTGGAAAGCGGTCCTCGAAACCGCCACGCCGGAGGGCGATCTCATCGACCACTTCGACGGGCGCCTACTCAACCCCGGACACGCCATTGAAGCCGCGTGGTTCATCCTGCACGAGGCGTGGATCCGCGACAACGACCCCCGCCTTGTCGAACTGGGGTGCACCATGCTCGACTGGATGTGGGAGCGCGGCTGGGACAGCGAACATGGCGGCATCCGCTACTTCTGCGACGTCAAGGGCCTGCCCGTCCAGGAATACTGGCACGACATGAAGTTCTGGTGGCCGCAAAACGAAACCATCATCGCCACCCTGCTCGCCTGGGCCCTGACCGGCGACGAAAAATACGCCCGGATGCACACCCAGATACACGACTGGGCCCACGCCCACTTCCCGGATCCCGAATTCGGCGAGTGGTTCGGTTACCTCCACCGCGACGGACGCCTCTCCGTCCCCCTCAAGGGCAATATCTGGAAAGGCCCCTTCCACATCCCCCGGATGCAGTGGTTCTGCTGGCGCCTCTGCGAGCGGCTCCTCGAACACCAGCAAGGCGGCCCCCTCACCCCCCTGCGCTACTGAAACCCGGCGGAAACGCGGGGAAACAGGTGTTCCTGTCTGCGTAACGCTTCGGCCGTCTGACGTGGATCGCGCACCCGCATCACGATTCGGAATCTTCCAGGGCGTCGCCTATATGCCGGTTCAGGGGACGCCTTCCCGCCCGCGAAAGCGCGCCGAAACCGGAGCCACCGCCAGGGCGCGGAAACGCCAGACGCCGCCCCACGGATCAAAAATCCCGGAACGGGCCGCGCGGTTCCGACGCGTCCATCTCCGCGCGCCACGCGGCGAAACGCTCCCGCATCATCTTCAGAATCTCCGGGCGCTCTTTCGAGAGGTCGTTCTGCTCCCCGATGTCTTCCGAGAGATCGTACAGCCCCGATCCGCGCTTCGCATCCACCCATTTCCAATGGCCCACGCGCGCGGCCTTCTCTTCGCGGCGCTGCCAGAACATCGCCTCGCGCGGGGACGCCCCGCCCCCGAGCGCCGCCCGGATGTCGTAGCCGTCGATCACCACGCCCTCGGGCAGCGGCGCTCCCGCCGCTGCCGCCAGCGTGGGGAAGAGGTCCAGCGCGGTCACGAAGGCGTCCGACACCGTCCCGGGCCGGGTCACGCGGGGCCACCGGATCAGGCACGGCACGCGCACACCCCCTTCCAGCACCTGGCCTTTGCGCCCGTTCAGCGGGCTGTTGTCCGCGCCGCCGGAACCGCCGTTGTCGGAGAAGAAGATCACGATGGTGTTGTCCGCGACCCCATGCGCCTCCAGGGCGTCCAGAATCTTGCCGATCGAGGCGTCCATGCACGTGACCGCGGCCTTATACCCCAGATCGCGCTCCGCCCTGTTCGGCACCATGGCCTCCTGGCCGTAGCGCTGGCCCTTCTGGAGCCCGGCCTCCGAAAGCAACTCCGGGTACATCGCGCGGAATTCGTCCGGCGCCTGCACCGATCCCCGGATTGCGGGATCGAGGTTGGACGCCCCATGCGGCGCGTTGAACGGCACATAGAGAAAGAACGGCTGCTCCCGGCGCGCTTCCAGAAAGCGCAGCGATTCCCGCTCGAAAAGATACGTCGCGTAGGCGCCCTTGTCTTCCACCGTGGGCATGTTGTCCCGGTACATCGACGGCGTGCCGTAGCGCTCGTGGGTGTAGTAGTCGATCCCGGTGTTCGTGAACCCGTAAAACGCGTCGAAGCCCCGCTGGAGCGGTAGAAAGCGCTTGAGCTGGCCACCGTCCCACTTGCCGAAGACCCCGCACGCATAGCCCGCATCGCTCAGGATGTCGGAGATCATCATCTCCCGCGTGTCCATCCCCAGAATCCGCTCCGGCGTATACGGGTAGTCCTCCGGCGTGATCTCCACCCCAAGATCCGCCACGTCGTTCCGGATCATGTCGTACAGCCCGTTCCGCTGCGGGTAACGCCCCGTCAGCAGGCTCCCGCGCGACGGCGTGCACGCCGGCCACGCCACGTAGAAATCCGTCAGCCGCAGGCCCTCCGACGCAAGCCGGTCGAGATTCGGCGTAAGGATCGCGTCATTCGTCACGCCCAGGTCGTTGTACCCCTGATCATCGGAAACAATCACCACAATATTCGGCGGCGCCGCCACGGCGGCAAGCGCCACCCCGAAAACAACGGCCACCAGACAGCGCGTCAGCCAGGTAAACGCGGACATAACACCTCCTCGGTATCCTCTTGCGACTTCGCCAAACCGTCTAGTGTAGGGCCCCGCGCCAGCCGGTGCAAGGCGCGGCCAAGAGGCCCGCCCGGTTGGCTTCAACCCCGTTTCATACTAATTTGACACAAATTAGTATGAAATTGACATTTTGTAAGTATCTGTTAATAAGATGGTTACGTCGTTGCGACCGCGATTGAAACGCCTCATAGTCTTCAGGAAACTCTGTGCCACCCGATGTGACTCCGCCACTTTGTGTGCCCGTCGTCCAGTGCCCGTCCGACATGCGCAAGGCCCCAAGTACGCGTCCAACCCCGTGCCACGCGATGGGACTCCACCACTTCGTGTGCCCGTCGTACATTGCCCGTCCGACATGCCAGCAGGCCCCGGGCGAGCGGCTCACCAACAAAACCCGCCCCTCAATCCACCGTCTCGTTCGTCCCCAGCAGTTCGTTCAGCGCCCGGTTGAGCACCCGCACCGTATACTTGCCCTGCGCCACCATCTCCTCGCGGTAGGCCTTGTTCCGCCGCATCGCATCCAGCGCCGGAAGCGCGTCCTCTTCCATTTCATCGAGCACAATCGCTGCGTGCAGCCGCTCCCACTGCGCACCGCCGTCCACCACCGCCACCAGCACGGGCAGCGCCGCCTCCGGCTCGCCCATCCGCGCGAAGGCCCGCGCCGCCGCCACGCGCACCACCGGCGCCGGGTCCTCCAGGATCGGCCGCAGCGCCGCCCCCGCACCCGCCGCCGCCGCGCCCAGGTTCCCCAGGCCCGTCGCCGCCCAGTAGCGCACCGCAGGATCCGGATCCGCCAGCAGCCCGACAAGCCGCTCCCGCGCGCCGGCGCCCGCCAGCGCCAGCGATGCCGCGTCCCGGATTCTCTCCATCCGCGCCGCGCCGTCCGGCCCATTCAGCACGGCCCAGGCGCTCCCGGCCGCCTCCGCCTCCGCCACCAGCAGCGGCTCCGGAATCAGGCCCGTGTCGCGCGTCTCCGCCACCCAGTCCAGGTGCGCCCGCCGCAGGCGCTCCAGCGCTTCCCGGTGCGCCGGGTCCTCCGCGAGGTTGCGCAGCTCGTGGGGATCGTTCTCCACGTCGTACAGCTCCTCGAAAGGCTTCCGGTCCGCGAGAAACAGCGCCACCGCCGGCGCCGCGTCCCCTTCCGCCTGCGCCCGCCGGATCTCGCGCATCGTCGCGCCCTTTTCCGGGGTGTTCATATACTGGTAGTACGGCTTGAACGGCTCGTAATTCCGGATGTAACGGTACTTCGCGTCGCGCACCATTCGGATGATGTCGTAGCGCTCGTCCATGCGGTCCCGCGCACCATGGATATACGCGCGCGGCGCCGGAATCCCCGCGCCCAGAAAGGCCTGGCCCTGCACGTGCCCCGGCGCGTCCAGACCCGCCAGCCGAAGCGCCGTCGGCCCCAGATCCATCAGGCTGACCAGCCGCTCATCGACCGATCCCGGCGCGCCCTGCCCCGCCGCGCGGAACCGCTCCGGTATACGCACAATCAGCGGCACGCGCGTCCCCGACTCATAAAGCCAGCGCTTCGCCCGCGGCAGGCCCGCCCCGTGGTCCGACCAGAAGATCACGATCGTGTCGTCCGCCAGGCCCGCCTCCTCCAGCCCCGCCAGGTGCTCACCGGCCCACCGGTCCAGCGCCGCGATCACGTCGTAATAGCGGCCCCAGTCCTCCCGCGTCACCGGCGTGTCCGGGTAATACGGCGGCAACGTCTTCGCGGCCGCCGCCCGATCGATCGGCGCGATGCCCTCCGTCACCGATCGGTATTTCTCCTCGTTTTCAATGCCCGACTCGTGGCAGCCCGTGTAGTTGAACACCGCAAAAAACGGCTGGTCCGGTTCCGGGCGGTTCTTCCAGTGCGCGCGGTTGCTCGATTCGTCCCACGTCCCCGCCGGCGCGTCAAACTGGTAATCCGTCTTGCTGTTGTTCGTGCAATAGTACCCCGCCGCGCGCAGCGCGACCGTAAACGGCCCGATATGCACCGGCAGCGACGCCTTCCCCCGCATATGCTGCGTGCCCAGCGACGTCTGGTACATCCCCGTGATAATCGCCGACCGGCTCGGCGCGCACACGCCCGCCGTCGTATACGCCCGCGCAAAGCGCGTCCCCTCCGCCGCCAGCCGGTCCAGGCGCGGCGTACGCGCCTCCGCATCGCCATAGCAGCCCAGGTGCGGGCCAATATCCTCCGCCGAAAGCCACACGATATTCGGGCGATCCGCCGCCCCCGCCGGAAGCAACCACAGCAATCCCGCAAACGCGGCCAGAACACGAAAAAAACGCCACATCACAAATCACCTCGCAAAAAGTACGGCTCACACAACGCCCCCGCAGTGTAGACCGCCCCCGCCCCCCAGTCAACGCCCACGGCCCGCCGCAAAACCCACCGCGAAAAGAAAGTCGCACAGGCTCATGACGCGCCGGAGGCGGGCGTCCCGCCTGTGTTCAACCCCGAAAGGCGCAAACGTAGGATAGGCGTCCCGCCTGTCCAAAGCGCCGCGAGGCGCAACAGGATCGCGGACATTCGTGTCCGCGGCAACGTGAGCCCACCGCCAAAAGTTCCCCTAACCCCACCAAAACCACCCCGAAGGGAAAGTGGCACAGGCTCATGACGCGCCGGAGGCGGGCGTCTCGGCTGTGTTCAACGCCGAAAGGCGCAAACGTAGGATAGGCGTCCCGCCTGTCCAAAGCGCCGCGAGGCGCAACAGGATCGCGGACATTCGTGTCCGCGGCAACGTGAGCCCAACCCCAAAAGTTCCCCTGCCCCCCCACCAAGACCACCCCGAAGGGAAAGTGGCACAGACTCATGACGCGCCGGAGGCGGGCGTCTCGGCTGTGTTCAGCGCCGAAAGGCGCAAACGTAGGATAGGCGTCCCGCCTGTCCAAAGCGCCGCGAGGCGCAACAGGATCGCGGACATGCCCGACTCCCCGCATCCCAGGGTATACTACGCTCCATACCCCCGGGCCACCGAACCGCGCGAAAGGAGCGGCCATGAACACCCGAATCGAATACCTCTACCGCGACGCACACAACTACAAGACCTTCGGCGAAGCCGTCCTCCGCGGGGCGCTTTCGCCGGAGGAAGTCCAGCCCTGCTACCACGAAAAAACCTGGTTCCTCCCCGAAGAAGTCGGCCTCGACGGCCTCCAGGAACACCCCACCACCAGCGCCGACCACGTCTGGCACGAAATCATCGCGCTCCAACCCACCCCCGAGCCACCCACCACCCCCCTGACCGCCCACGCCTTCCTCCAGCGCATGAAAGCCGCCGCCAATGCCCGCTGGGACACCCCTGCCGTGCGCCAACGGATGATGGAGATCGCCTGCGGGGAATGAAGCGTGCGGTGTAGGCGCGCCCAGAGGAGAATCCACCAGTAAACGACGGTCTACTTTCGTAGCATGTAAAAATAGACTCTCTGGTGGTGTGGAACTCATCAAGTTGAGGGATTTGTGGCCCATAGCCACGCGTAAAGGGCCCTATCATCTTGTCATCGATCTCGCGAGGCAGTGTATGATTTCCTTTCCGTCCTCGTAGGCCTTTACGACTTCGTCGAATGTGGCAGTAGTGTTTATTTGACCCTCATGGGCAAATTGATTTCGCCAAGCAATCATGTTCGCGTACGAGTTCCTTATATTCCTTTTGTATTGACGGAGGTGATCTTTTTCTTTCTTTTCAACGTTCAGACAGAACCTATTCACGTACTTTTGACCGAAACGCGGTATATATTCTTCCTTGATATCCTTGACCCGGATTCGGCCATTTATCCGACTGAAGTGCGACTCGGCGTAATGACCAAAAATCCTATGTTTTTTCTGCGAAAATGATATAAAAATTTCTTTTATCGCTAACTCATATACCGTCACCCCGGCTATCGACGCAAATCCCACATACTTAGGACTCAAGAGCGGATCGCTAAGTGTTGGAACTAAGTCGCGCCAGTGGGCAATGATATCATCTGCATGCTCAAAGTGGTGTTGGTATTGCATTTACTGGTCCAGCAATGCTCTGCACACGATTGTCAGTCTATTGTTAACTGTCTTTGTGTCCGTTGTGTTCACTGTGGCAGCGTCAATGAAGTCCTGGTCTTGGCGAAGGTGCTCAAATCTCTTCTTAAGATTTCGGGATCCTGTCAGTTTTCTGTGATTCTCTATACATACAGACATCACCGAATCAAGGACGGAAATGTTTAATGGGCCTCGAATATGAAATGGACGCTCTCCAAGGTTTCGAACGACAAGATCTGTCACAATGGGGAAAGCCTTGAAGAACTCCCGTACTTTTGAAGTCTTGCCACTGCGGTGCTTCCCCATTTCGACATTGAGAAACTCCTTCATGGGCTTCTCATAACCTCCCGCTGAACCGACAAGCGAGAATACCCTTAGGATGAACTCCACATCCCTCAGATGCTTATCGATGTTCTTGCGCCCCAAGATCTTTCGCCAATTGGGATCCGTGTTTGCTTCTTTGAGCAACTGGCAGAATTCACCACGGAACACGCAATTGCGAATTTCTTGGGGCTTCAGTGGAACGCCACCAGTGTTCAATCGTTCAAAAATATGGTACGCGCTCGTGCTCTCCCCAATTGGGCGTAATTGCTTTATGTTAATCGCGCGAAGGACTGACTGCTTCAGTTTCCGCTGATCGGATTCTGCCAGCTCGTCAAATGTCCTCCTATTAAAGTGATTGTTCTCTCCAATACCGGTCAGTCGGAACACCTGTCGCTTTCCATGAGTGCTTTCCTTCCCGAAGTAGCCCTCAAGGTAGAATACAACACTTAGTATTCTCTGCTGGCCATCAATTACTATGTTTTTGCTGTCTTCGTCGACATAGAAGAACACCGGTGGAACCGGAAGCCCTCGAAGGAACGAGTCAATTAGCAAAGACGATTGCTTGATAGACCATACGAATTCGCGCTGGTAATCTGGAATTTCTATATCCCCGTCGATCCACATCTGAGAAATTCCAGAGAGCGTAAAATCAGAGGGATATGTGGCAATCTCGTAATTTACACTAACTTCCGCTTCGTCTTCTTCACTTTCAGTTTCCAGGTCGTTCTCGTCATCAGGTGCAGACATTACGTGGCTTCCTATCATAGTAGCAAGTCGTCAAAACGCTGTTTCAATGCATACCAAGGTTACGATTTTGACCTAACGATTTCAACATGGTCGTGAGAAGTGTACAACGTGCAGACGTATAGACAAATTGCAACTAATGACGCCGAACCGTGCCGGGTTTGTTACAGCGCTCGATAGCATTAGTAATTTGCTCTGAGCTCGCTAGATACGTTCTCGCAATGCCGGTTGGTCGTTTTGCCTCTTAGAGCCTACAATGTCAACCACGAGTACCCAGAAGTTACATGCACAAGCCCCGCAAATCATGGACCCGCGAGGAACTCATCCTCGCGATAAACCTCTATTGCAAGACCCCATATGGGAAGATCCATATGCGGAATCCCGAAATAATCCGCTTTGCACAACTCATTGGCCGAACGCCCAGTTCGATCGTATTCAAGTTGTCGAGTTTTGCCAACATCGATCCCGCGTTGCCGCGCAAGGGTTATGCCAATGTCAGCAAACTCGACCGTGAAGTTTGGGCGGAGTTTTCTGCGGATTGGGACAGGATGGTATTCGAAAGCGAACAACGGCTGGCGGCGTTAACGGATAAGTCGCTGGAGAGGTCGCGCGGGAGGAGGCGGATATTCCGCTGCCGGAGGAGGACATCCCCCTCCCCGAGGGCAGGACGTGCGAGGCGGTGGTCCGGCAGCGGGTGAACCAGGGTTTTCCGGCGGGCGGTGGACACACAATCCATTTATTTCTTGACAAACCGCCGCCTAAATTGTGAAATTAGAACCACAACACATGTAATCCGTATTAATTGGGGCAAAAAACATGGGCGTTTCGAGCGAGAGCTTCTCGGGCTATAGCAAGTCCGAGCTTGTAATCGGGCTTGTAGGAGCGGTTGGCACCGACCTAGACGGCGTCATAAAGGTCTTCTCGGATCGACTTCGGGGCTTCTCCTATGAAGCTCAAACGGTCCATATTTCCGAGCAAATCATCAAAAAAATCGCGGCCGTAAAGCGGTATTCCAAAACCGACAAGGCGGCACGTATAAATGCTCTCATGGACGCAGGAAATGAAGCCCGCAGACTTACCGGCGACAATGCGATTCTCGCCTTTGGAGTTGCCGCCCGGATCTCACAGGAGCGCGACAAGCCTCTTGAGCCAAAGGCCCGAAGCGCCTTTCTCATCCGGTCGCTAAAGCACCCTGACGAAATCCACGCGCTCCGGGACATTTACGGTGACGGGTTCTACGTCGTGGGGGTATATGAGGAGAAAGACCTTAGGACAAAACACTTGATTGAGGATGACCAGATTTCTCTTCCAAAGGCCAAAAAGCTAGTGGAACGAGATGAAGACGAGCACATGGAGTTCGGCCAAAGGACCAGGGATACATTCCAACTTGCCGATTTCTTTGTGGATGCCGGAGCACCCGAGGAGCACCGTAAGAATTGCGTTCAGCGCATACTGGACATTCTCTTCGGACAGGTCTACAATACGCCAACTTTTGACGAATTCGCGATGTTCATGGCGTTCTCGTCCGCGCTGAGGTCGGCCGATCTCTCGCGCCAGGTCGGCGCCGTGATTGCCAGGGACGACGAAATTCTTTCCATGGGCGCCAACGACTGTCCCAAGTTCGGCGGAGGTCTTTATTGGCCGACCATGAACTATAAAGGTGTGGTGGCCGATGCGCCAAAAGGTAGGGACCACACACGCGGTTGCGACTCGAATAAGATCGAAAAGGATAAAATCGTCGACGACATTCTTGGAAGCGTTTCTGACTTCCTGAAGGAGGGTGTCGATGAAGCGGTCGTAAAACGTTCAATCGCACGGAGCAGCATAAACGACATCACGGAATATGGGCGTGTGGTCCATGCCGAAATGGAAGCCATACTTTCCTGCGCCCGGCAGAATATGAGTACCCGTGGCGCAACACTCTACTGCACAACATTTCCCTGTCACAACTGCGCAAAACACATCGTTGCGTCAGGAATCAGGAGAGTTGTCTATGTTGAGCCGTACCCGAAAAGCAAAGCCTTGCAGTTTCACGATGATTCAATCAAACTGGACCTTACAACGTCTGGAAAGAGAACTACGAGCAAGACCAAGGTGCTCTTCGAGCCGTTCGTGGGTATCGGTGCGAGGCGATTTGCCGAGCTCTTCTCGATTCACACCGGATCGGGAAAGCCGCTGAGACGCAAAGATGCTGAAGGCAAGACCCTGACGATTGCCAGGAAAAGTGCCAAACTCAGAGTACAGATGTTGCCGGTTTCGTACCTGGAAAAAGAACTTGAAGCATCAAATATATTTTTGAACCATATTAGGTGATAGAGAAAATGAGCAAATCTTCACGGGCCGCTTCAAAAGCGAAGTCGAATTCACAGGACGCATTTATGGCGCATCTGGAGTACGCGCGGAAACAAGTGTCAAGCTGGCCGACCTGGAAGCAGAATACCCTTGCCCACACGCGCCCGGCGAAGTCGGGTGGTTCCGCTTCCACGGCTGCATCGCCGAAACGCAAGTAGCGTACGTGGATCGTGGCATGTGTATTGGCAGGTTCGAATCAGCCGTTCATTTGAGCGGAGCCCCACATGCCTAAGCCCTCCAAGCCCTGGACCCGGGAGGAGCTCATCCTCGCAATCAATCTCTACTGCAAGACGCCGTTTGGGCGGATCCACATCCGGAATCCCGAGATCATTGCGCTGGCGGAGCTTTTGGGGCGGACGCCGGGGTCGGTGAGCTATAAGCTGGCGAATTTTGCGGCGATTGATCCGTCGTTGCCGCGCAAGGGGGCGTCGAACGTGAGCAAGCTGGACCGGGCGACTTGGGCGGAGTTTTTTGCGGATTGGAACGGGATGGCGTTTGAGAGCGAGCGGCTTTGGGCGGAGCGCACGGGGAAAGCGCTTGGTCCGGTGGCGGATTCAGGCGCGGCGGCGGCTGGCGCGCCGCTGTTGGAGGAAGACATCCCCCTCCCCGAGGGCAAAACCCGCGAGGCGGTGGTCCGGCAGCGGGTGAACCAGGGGTTTTTCCGGCGGGCGGTGTTGTCGTCGTATGACGGGGCGTGTTGCATCACGGGGCTGGCGGCGCCGGAGTTGCTCGTGGGAAGCCATATTGTGCCGTGGGCGGCGGATGCGGGGAACCGGACGAATCCGCGGAATGGGCTTTGTTTGAATGTGCTTCACGACAAGGCGTTTGACCGGGGGCTGATCGCGGTGGATGCGGATTTCCGGGTGGTGGTGTCGCCGCGGGTGCGGAAGCTGGGGATGGCGGGCGCGCGGGCGGTGTTGGAGGTGGAGGGCGCGGCGTTGCGGATGCCGCGCCGTTTTCTTCCGGACCCGGCGCTGCTGGCGTGGCATCGGGAGCGGGTGTTCAGGGGTTAGGCGTTTAGACTTTAGGCTTTAGGTGTTTAGGCTTGAGGCTGGAGGCTTCAGGGGCGCGGGGGTGGGGGCTTTCTGCGCGTGTTTCGCGCCCGCTGGAAATAGGACGCCGCCGGCGCGTTCCCGGGGGGGCGCGCCGGCGGCTGGCATCCGCGATGCCGATTGGACGTCGGGGTTATTCTACCACGGGCGGGGCGGGGGGCGCCTGGGGAATTCGGTCCGGGCGGCGCTGCGCGCGCACTTCCTCCATCCGCTTTTCGTGGAACGCGTTGTACTCCGCTTCCGTGACCGCGCCGTCGCCATCCGCGTCCAGTTCCGAGAAGGCGGGCGGGCCGAAGGGACGCCGCGGGCCGGGGGCGCCGTCGGGGCCTTCGCCCATGGGGCCGGGGCCCGGGAATTCGGGCCGGGGCGGGCCCTGGCGGAAGTCGCCGCCACGCCCTTCGGGCCGCGGACCCTGCGCGCGCGGGCCATCAGCGCGTTTCATCCCTTCCGGCCCGGGACGCCCAGCGCCCTCGGGGCCGCGACGAAAGTCGCCGCGCTCCGGGCGATCGCCGCCCTCGGGGCCGCGCCGGAAGTCGCCGCGCTCCGGGCGATCACCCCCCTCGGGGCCACGCCGGAAGTCGCCGCGTTCCGGGCGATCACCCCCCTCGGGGCCACGGCGGAAGTCGCCGCGTTCCGGGCGATCGCCGCCCTCGGGGCCGCGCCGGAAGTCGCCGCGTTCCGGCCGATCACCGCCCTCGGGGCCACGCCGGAAATCGCCGCGTTCCGGGCGATCGCCGTCGCGCCGCGGGGCGGGCCGCTCGGCAAGCGTCAGGGGTTCGCCCGGCAATGCGGCGGGGGCGTCGAGCGCCGCCGCGGGCGCCGGGGGCTGAATGGCCTCGGGCGCGCTTTCCTGGGCGGCCGCGCCGGACGCCATGCCCATCGCGCCCATCACCAGCGCGCCGCAGGCCAGGCGGGCCGCCATTTTCTCTATCCGTTCGATTCTGCTCATGGTACCGTCCTCCGGTGGTTGTTGCGCCCGATTCCGGGCGGGCTTCACAGTCTTTCCCGATGGCGCCGCCGCCATCTGTCCCAACTGTAACCGGCGAAGATGACAGGCCCGCCGGAGGATTCATTACAACTTCGTAATCTTGGGCTTCCCGCCGCGTGTTTGTTAGGATGGCGGGCAGACTCGATTTCCCAACCGGAGCAGACCACGATGCCGCACCATTGCCTCAGCCGCCGCCACTTCCTCATGACCTCCGCCGCCGCCCTCGCGGCCCTCGCCCCGGCCCGCCGCGCGTCCGCCGCCTACCGTATCCGCCAGGACTGGCACATGCACACCTGGCGCGCCGGCGGCAAGGACGACATGATCGTGGCCGATATGATCAAGACCAACGCCGAGTATGGCCTCGACCTGATGGGCATTTCCGAACACATCGATCGCCTGGACGAGCGCGAGGAATTCCAGGAGAAGGTCGCCGCGAACCGGAGCGAAGCCGAGGCGGCGTCTCCGGGCGCCATGAAGGTCATGATCGGCACGGAATCCACCATGATCAACCCGAAATTGTGCGCCGTGGGGGAAGAAATCGCCGCGATGCTCGACTACCGCCTGGTCTCCTGCAACCACTACCACCTCAGGCACGTGGAGAACCCCGCGCCCGCCACGCCGGAGAACTACGCCGCGCACTACCTCGATATGCTGTGGGGCGCCGCCGAACTGGGCTACGCCGACACCATCGGCCACCCCTTCTACCACCAGAAGCTGAACAAGATTTTCGATCACGAGGGGCTCATGGCGATCCTGAAGGCCTACGACACCGAGCGCCTGACCGCCGTGCTGAAAAAGTCCGCCGAGGTGAACATGGCCTACGAGATCAACCCGCGGCACGCCGATCGCGCGCTGGAGTGGTTCCGCGATCTCATCCGGGAAGCGCGCCGCCACGGCGTGAAATTCACCCTGGGTACCGATGCCCACGCCATCCCCAGCCTGGGCTATCCCGACAACGATTCGGGGCGCACCTGCGCGGATGTGGTCACAGACCTGGGGCTCACCGACGACGACCTGAAGTGGGCGCCCATCGCGTACGGCAAGTAGGGCCGGCGTTCCCCCGTTACTTCGCCCAGAGCGCCTTCAGGGCCTTCACGGTCTCGTCCGTAAGCACCTGGCCGCCTTCCGAGCCCACGTCGTTGCTCTGCACGATCGCGCTGTAGCCGCCGCCGGATTCGGCGTAGGGCGTGGGGACGTACGTGCCCGGGCCGCAGAGCTGGATCAGGAAGGTCTGGAGCGCCGGGCTCTTCGCCTTCATCTGGATCCCGTACTGGAGGAACAGCTCGAAGTCGTTCGTCGCAATCGCGACATCGCCCAGACGCAGCGTGTGCAGGTCCATGATGTACGGCACGATCTCGCCGCGCTGCTGCCGCTCGTAGCGTTCGGCCACCTTGCGGTGCCACACCCCCCGGCGGTTGTACTTCGGGTCGCCGAGGAACTTCACCGACTCCGCGAGCGCGTCTTCCATTTCCTCCTTCGTCACGATGCGCTCCGGCAGCGTGATATCCGCCACCTGGTGCGTGAAGGGAATGTCGTCAGACTTTTCCTGTTGCGCGCCCGCGTACGCCTCCTCCCACGCGTCCACGATGCGCCGCGCGATCTCTTCGATCTCGTCCACGCCGCGGGCATCCCGCATGCGCGCTTCGGCCTCCTTCCGGATCTGCAAATGCGGCGTGATGTCGCCCGCCGCGCTGATCCACGCGAGCACCACGAGCTCCTCGCCGTGCCGCGCCTTCAGCGTCTCCCGCACATTGTGCACGAAGTCCGCGTTGATTGCGCTGCCGCTCCCCGCCCGCTGCGCCGGACACGCCAGGCTGTAGGCCGTCGCGATCAGGCGATCGCTTTCGTCCCAGAAATACAAGGCCTCCACGCCCGTGTCGTCCGGCCCCTCAATGCCCCGAAACGCTGGATCGGTCTTGCTCCCGTGCATCACCGCGGTCCCGTCCGCATAGACCATGCGCCGGTTGTGCCCGATCACCGCGTGGGCCATGCCCCAGCCCGCCTTCGCGGGGCGCCGTGCCGACCACGCCTCCGCAATCGCCGCCACCACCTGCTTCGTGAAGAATTCGCGGTAGGCCGCCGGGGCCATCACCCCCTCCGGGATCGCGTACGTGTCATCGAGCATCACCGGGGCCGTGTGCGTGTGCGTCGCGCTCAGGATAACCTTGCGCGGGTCGAGATCGGGGATTTCCTCGGCCACCGCCGCCCGCACCATCTCCCGGATGCCCCCGCGAATGGCCACCAGCCCGCAGGAGACGAAAACCGCCTGATCGGCGACCGCGTCGCCTTCGCGCGCTTCAATAGCCAGCACATTGGCGAGCACCGGCGTTTCCACCTCGGTCGCCACGCGCGTGTGCATCTGCCCGGAAAGCGCCACCGGGCCGTCCGGGGTAATGGAAGTCGTCGCCGTGCCCACATGCAGGGTCGCGGCGCCGGAAAGCGCGGGGAAAAGCAGTACAGCCGCAAACAACGTGCGGCGCGGGGTGATTCGCATGCGATAGAGCCTCCTTCGATTGCGTATCGGGCCAGCATACACGCCAGCGGCCCGAAATCAAAGCCGGGGCGGCGGGACGGCGATCAATCCACAAACATGAACTCGTTGGACGACAGGAGAACCTGCGCGTACTTCTCCCACGCGCCCAGCGGTTCGGGTGGCGCGGTCCAGGGGCCGGCAAACTCGGCCCGGGCGTCCCAGCGCTTCGCCATGGCGCTGTCTTCCGTGTCCGCGCGCGTGATGACCGGAGCCCAGAGGTGTTCGTCGCTGTTGAGCACCTTCCGGATGTCCACCTCGAAATCAAGGGTGTCGCCGGCTTCCACCGCAATGCCGTAGAGATTGGTGTCGGCCTGGCTGTTGTGCGCCATCCACGCGCCCAGCACGCCGTGGCGGCTGCTCAGAATGCGGGCCATGATGCCGTCGCCATTGGGGCTCTGGTGCACAATGCGCCCCTCGATGTTGTACACGCCGGATTCGGGCGCGGTCCAGCGGCGGGCAATGGCGTGGTCGAGATCGTTGCCCGGGTGGCCGCCCTCCGCCGTGATCTGTACCCAGCCAATCCGATCATCGGGCCAGGAGCGCCCGCCCTGGTAGGCCGTGCCGTTGAAGTGCGGGATCGGCGTGAAACTGGCCATCGCGCCGGCGGCCTCGTCGAAGCGCCCGTAGCCGTAGGTCCAGGCGGACGGCTCGACGGCGGGCGGCGGCGGCGGCGTAATGGCGGACTCCATAAACGCCAGGGATTGCGCGGCCTGCTCCGGCGTGGCTGCGCGCTGGTAGGCGTGCTGGAAGAACCACGCAATGCGGTCCGTGCCCGCCTCCGGAACGGCTTCGGCGGCACGCCCGGCGAAAGCCTTCGCCTGGGCCTGCACGAAGGGGTTGTTCATGAGGAATAGCGCCTGCTGCGGCACGGTGGTGTCAAGGCGGCGCGGGCTGTGCATGTCGGGGCTCGGGAAGTCGAACATGCGGAACACCGGCGGCAGGAACTGGCGGTCGACGCGCGCGTAGATCGTGCGGCGGGCCGGGTAGGGCTCGCGCGCAATGTCCACCGGACGCCCGCCCAGCGCGAGATCGATTTCGCCGGACGCAAAGAGGATGGCGTCGCGCAGAGACTCGAAATCGAGGCGGTAGCGGTTGAAACGCCAAAGCAAACGGTTCTCCGGGTCAACTTGCATCGCCTTCGTAACGCGCGGATCGTCCGCCGGGGACGCGCTCGACTGCCGGTAGGCCGACGAAAGCACGATCTGGCGGTGGATCTGCTTGATGGACCAGCCCTCCGCAATGAAGTAGTCCGCGAGCCAGTCCAGCAGTTCCGGATGGCTCGGATCGGCGGCGCGCGTGCCGAAATCGCTCGGCGTCGCGACGATGCCTTCGCCGAAGTGCCAGCCCCAGACGCGGTTCACCATCACGCGCGCGGTCAGCGGGTTGTCCGCGCTGGCGATCGCCTCGGCCATTTCGCGGCGCCCACTTCCGTGTTGGAAGGGCTGGCGCCCGGGGCCTTCGAGGATCTCCAGAAACTGGCGGGACACCTGCGGCCCTGGGTTCGCGGGATTCCCGCGGCCGAACACGCGCGGCGCGGGCATGTCGGGCTTGTCGGCAAGCGTCACGGCGAAGGGCGGAGCCGCCGGGGACTCAATGATCCAGCGGTCGATCTCGGCGTAGAGCCGACCGAGCTCGACGCGGGCCGGCTCGGCGAACATCCACTCCAGATCGACAATCGCGCCTTCCGGGACGCGGATGGGAGAGCCGTCGCGCACCATGATCTGGCGGATGGCCTCGCGGCCCGGGTCGGGCAGGGCCGCGGGCGCCTCCACCGCGTTCTCCTCGGCGGCCTTGACCAGCGCGATCCACTCGTCCTCCACGCTCTTGAACAGCGCCCCGTAGCGCCGGGCCGCGTCGGTCAGGGAATCGGGCGCGGCGCCTTCAAGCAGCGCGCCCAACACCGGCGCGGCGGCCTGGGTGGCGGACTGCGCGGCGGACGCCAGGACGATGTCGCCATCGCGCGGCGGCGCATAGCGGGCAAGCACTTCGGGCGCGCGGTCCGCGAACTGGTCCGGCGGGATCGACGCGAGCCGGTTCCACGGGCCGAATACCGGGTCGTCTTCGCCCAGCCGGGCGATGTACGCGGCCCAGCGCCGGACGATCGTCGGGTTGATGTCCTCCTCGTTGCGGATCTCGTAGAACTCGTCGGTGGGGAGCTTGTTCGCGTCGGGGACGGCGGCAAGGTAGCGGTCGACCTGGCTGCGCAGGCGCGTTTCCAGTTTCTCGGTTTCTTCCCGGAATCGTTCCCGCAGCGCCTGCTCGCGCTTCTGCATCTCCGCGGTGAACTCAGCCCAGGCCGGATCCTCGGCGTACTCCGGTTCAATAGGCACGCGGCGCTCGGAACTGCCGGTAAAGACGCCGTACAGGGAGTAGTAGTCTTCAATCGGGACGGGGTCGAACTTGTGGTCGTGGCAGCGCGCGCAACTCACCGTGAGCCCCATGAGGCCGCGCGTCACCGTGTCGATTCGGTCGTCGACAATGTCCGGCATAACGCCGAGGAAACGCTGGCCGAGGGTCAGAAAACCCATCGCCGCCAGGTCCGCGCGGCTCGATTCATCCGACATCTCGTCGGCCGCGATCTGGAGCTTCAGAAACTCGTCGTACGGGCGGTCCCGGTTCATGGCGTCCACAACCCAGTCCCGGTACACGTGGCTGTGGACGAACTTCACCTCCTCGCGCCCGCCGTAGACATAGCCCTTCGTGTCGGCGTAGCGCGCCACGTCCAGCCAGTGGCGGGCCCAGCGCTCGCCATAGTGCGGCGACGCCAGATAGCGCTCCACGAGGTTCTCGTAGGCCCTCGGATCGGGGTCGTTCTCAAACGCGACGACCTCCTCCGGGGCGGGCGGCAGGCCGAGCAGACCAAACGAAAGCCGCCGGATCAGCGTGCGGCGATCGGCCTCCGGCGCCGGGGCGAGCCCGGCCTCTTCGATCTTCGCCAGAATGAAGTGGTCGATTTCCGTGCGCGGCCAGGCCGTGTCCTGGACCGCCGGAAGCGCCTGCGGCGCCGGCGGATGAAAGGCCCAGTGCTTTCGCGCGCTCGCGAAGAGGTCGATGGGCGCATCGCTCTCGGGAAAGACCGCCCCCTCGCGGATCCAGCGATCAAAATCGGCCACCACGGTCTCGGGGAGCGGCCCGGACGGCGGCATCTGAAGCTCGGGGTGCTGGTACCGGATGGCCCGCATCAGCCGCGACGCCGCGGGGTCGCCCGGCGTCACCGCCGGCTGCCCGGATTTCCCGCCGCGGGCCAGGCCCGCCGCCGAGTCGAGCAGCAACTCGCCTTTCACCGCGTCGGTCGCGCTGCTGTGGCAACCAAAGCAGTTGTCGATAAGCGCGGGGCGGATCTTCTTCTCGAAGAAATCTTCCGGGCTCGCGAGCACGGGGCACGCAATGCCAAGGGCGACACACAATACCGGCAGGCGGGATTTCACTGCGATGCGCATGCGGACTCTCCTGTGACCCGCCATTATAGCCGAGGCGCGCCCACGCCGCCAGCGGCAAACGCGAGTCAACGGCGCGGGCGGGCGGCTACAGGATGGCGACCGCCTCGATCTCGAACTGAAGACCGGGAATCGCCAGCGCCGGCGTCCCCACGGCGGTGGACGCGGGATACGGCTGCTTCAGGTACTCCTTGCGCACCTTGCGGTACGCGGGCAGGTCCCGCGCGATGTCCACAAAGTAGGATCGAAGTATGACCACGTGCTCGAAACCCGCCCCGGCCTCGGCCAGAACCTTCCCGATCCGGTCGAAGGTCTGGCGCATCTGCGTTTCCATATCGGCGTCGTAGTCCTCGGGGCCCTGTCCGGAAACAAATACGACCGTCTGCCCGCCTTCGGCCTTGATTCCCGGCGTGTAGCCCGAATCCGCGGCGGGAGCGCCGTCCGGGTCGAGCCCGGTCCGCTTCACCGCGCTGGCCGCGGCGGATCCGGCGGCCAGAGCGGCGGCGCCAGCGAGACCGGCGATGCTTCCCGTCATGAAGGCCCTGCGTTCCGATGTGTTCGATGGCTGATCCATGGTCGCCCTCCTCGGCGTTTCCCTGTGAATCTCAATGCGTCTGCCCGGGGCTCCAGCGAGCCGATCCGATTATACGGCGCGGGGCGCGGGCCTTCAACGGCGGCGGTGGCGTTTGGTCCATCCGCGTGCGAAATGCGGCGCCCCTCGGACCACGCCATTGATTCCGCGGAATGGCGCGAAGGCGCCGTATGGACCGGTGGCTTCTTTCGACACCCGCGTACGGCGGATACACCCGCCCTCAGGTGCGTGGCGTGTTGGCGCGGTTTTCCGTGTACACGAGGTGATACAGCGTTTCCCCCGTCTCCTCGTGCACGTGCTCCTCGTGAAAGGTGAACCCGTAGCGCCGGTAAAACTCGCGGCCGATACGGTTCTCCTTGAACACTTCGACTTCCAGATCGCCGCGCATCCGGCGGGCATGGTCCATCAGCGCGCGGCCATACCCGCGCCCGTGGAACTCCGGATGCACAAAGAGCGCCCCGACCTCGTTCTTGATCAGCGCGATAAAGCCCACCACGCGCCCCTCGTCCTCGCACACGTAGGTATCCGCCATCGGAAGGTAGATATCCGTCATGTTGTGGCGCTCGATATCGAAGAACTCGTCGGGAAGGAAGGAATGCGCCATCCGGGACGCCGTGTACCACGTCTCCAGCAGATCGTCCAGATCTTCTCGCGCGTACAGGCGAATCATCGGGAAATCCTTACTGCAATGGCTCCACCGACCGCCGGAATCAATTGCCCGCGACGGCCATATCTTCGCACAATGGCCCCGCTGCGGCGGGTTCTTCCAGATAAAACACGTGGTCCACCGGACGCCCCAATTCCCGGGCGATCTTCAGGCTCAGCCGGATAGACGGGTTCAGCCGATCTTTTTCGATGGCCAGTATCGTCTGCCGGGTGACGTCCACGCGCTTTGCCAGGTCGGCCTGCCGCAACTTAAGCTTAACGCGCAACTCGCGCACGCGATTCCGAACTACAAGGCGTTCACTCATGCCCCTGATCATAGCCCGGCGCCCCGGCCCGATTCAAATCATATAATATAGGACACTAGCACCAACTGCTATTCTCCCGATCATGGACAGGCGCGCAACGCTCCCATTTTCTGGCGTTTCCGCTGTTATCGCCGTTTTCTCACCACGCGCCGCGCCCCGCCGTGTACGCGAGCTTGGCGCGGAAGCCCACCGGATCCTATACTGAGTCCGTCCACCGTTCTTCACCCACAGGAGCCCACGCATGCAAGAAGTTGCGCGTATCACACTGATCATGACCCTTCTGACCGCCTCCGCCCTCGCCGGCGCGGCCCCCATCGCGCTCGACGGGCCGCTGCGCGACCGGTGCGTACATCTACTGCGCGCCGGTCTCGACGATCCCGATTTCTGGCCCGCGATGCACGCGGCCGAAGGACTCTCCCTCGCGGGCCACGGCATCGAGGTTACCGCCGCGCTCGCGCCGCGCCTGGCCGCCGAAACCGACGGCCAGCGCCAGTGCGGGCTGGCGCGGGAACTTGTTCGCGCGGGCGATCGCACCCGGGCCCGCGTCATGCTCGACCTGCTGGCGGGCGCGGATCCGTACGCCCATGTGCACGCGGCGGAGAGCCTCTTCAAGGTGAATGAAATCGGCGACGGGAACGCGCTGCGCGCCGCCCTGGAAGGCGATGGCCCGCCGTCGAAGGCGATCATGGCCGCCGCCGCCCTGGCGAACTGGGGCCATGCCGCCGCACTCGAACACCTCCGCGGACAGGCCGCCGCGCCCGATCCGGACGTGGCCCGCATCGCCGCCTGGGCGCTCGGGCAAATTGGATCGGCCGAGGACATCCCCGTGTTGCGGGCGGGCCGGGAACGCTTCGAGGACCCCGGCGTGCGCTCGTTCTTCACCCATGCACTGGCCGGGCTGGGCGATCCGGAGGGCGTCGCGGGGCTCCTGGAAAACCTGGCCGCCGAGGACCCCGCCATCCGCACCATGGCCGCGAATTTCGCCGGCGAATTCGGCGTGGCCAGCGCGCGCGATGCCCTCGTCTCCCTGCTGGACGACCCGAACCTCGACACCCGGCTCCGCGCGGCGCAATCGCTCATCATGCTGGCGCGGGAGGGCGGTCTCCCCGAGGGCGCCTTCGCGCGCGATCTCTATCCCGCCACGGCGGAGAACCCGCGCTACAGCGAGGGCGATATCCACGTCCTGAACGATGGGCGCTACCTGTACGCCACCACGGAATTCATCGGGGATGGAAGCGATTTCGCACGAGCCCACATTATCGGGCGGATTTCCTCGGACGGCGGACAGACCTGGGGCGATTCCTTTGAACTGCAGGAAAACACGGGCGGAAAGAACGTGATGTCCGTCACCTTCCAGGAACTCTCCGACGTGGAAGTCGGCATGTTTTACCTGCGGAAGAACGAGGTCGACGATCTGGACGTCTACCTGCGCCGATCGTCGGACGGTGGCGCCACCTTTGGCGAATCGCGCCTCGTCACCGACGCCCCGGGCTACCACGTCCTCAATAACGACCGCGTGATCCGCCTGTCCAGCGGGCGCCTGCTGGTTCCCGTCGCCAGTTCGCCCAATGTGCACACCGACAACCACTTCAAGTGCCGCACGTGGATTTCCGACGACGCCGGCCACACCTGGCGCGCGGGCGCGGGCGAGGTGGACTACGCGAAGCGCGGCGCCATGGAGCCCGAGGTGCTGGAACTCCGCGACGGGCGCATCCTCATGATCATCCGCACCCAACTGGGACACATTGCCGCGGCCTACTCCGGAGATGGCGGCGACACCTGGACGGAAGCCGCGGACTGGGGCGTGCGCGCGCCGGAGGCGCCATCGACCCTGCGCCGCATTCCCTCCACGGGAGACCTGCTCTTGATCTGGAACGACAGCTATGTGGAAGGCGCCGGCCACGGCGGCCCGCGCGCCCCGCTGACGGTCGCCATCTCGAAGGATGAGGGGAAGACCTGGATCCACAAGAAGAACATCGAGGACGCCGATCCCGACGCCGCGTCGTTTACCACGGGCTACGCCTACACCAGCGTCACCTTCGACCGCGGGCGCGCCCTCATCAGCTATTATGTCGCGGGCGATGCGAACGGGCGCATCGATTCGCGCTTCCGCTCCATCCCGATCGCCTGGTTTTACGAATGATGCTCTCCCCCGAAGCCCGCGCGGCCTGCGCGAAATACGTCCTGGATCAAGCCCGCCACATTATTGATACCTTTGGCCCGCGCGGCCCCGGCAGCGAAGGCGAGCGCGCCGCGCAGGAATATGTGGCCGCCCGCCTCGAAGAACTCGGCGCGACCGAAGTCCAGCGCGAGCCGTTCCCCGTCGCGCCCGAAGCCTTCATGCGCTTTCAGACCGTCGCGGGCGTCCTCATGCTGGTTGCGTGCGCCGTGTGGTGGTTTCTCCCGCCGCTCGCCCTGCTACCCGGCGTGCTCGCCTTCTTCGTGACCTGGCGTCAGTTCGTGCACTACCACCCGATGCTCGATGCCCTCTACCCGCAGTCGGAATCCCTCAACGTCTACGCGCGGTGGGCGCCCCGGGGCGAAACCCGACGCCGGATCATCCTCAACGCGCACATGGACGCCGCCTTCGAGTGGAGGTACCATGTCCTCTGGCCCAAGGCGTTCCCCTGGCTCGTGCGCTACAGCCTCGCCGCGCTACCCGCCGCCCTCGTGCTCCAGGTGGCCAGCATACCGATCTGGATGGGCGACCCCGGCTCGATAATCCTGTGGTGGCTCGGCGGACTCCAGGCGCTCCTCGTACCCGCGTTTGTCCTCGCACTCTTCTTCACCGACTTCGACAGCCCCGTGCCCGGCGCCAATGACAACCTTTCCGGCGTCTTCCTCGCCGCCGGCGTCATACGCGCCCTGCGGGAAGCGGAATCTTCGTTCGAAAACACCGAAATCGCGTGCCTCATCACCGGCTCGGAGGAAGCCGGCCTCCGCGGCGCCAGCGCCTGGGCCGCGCGCCACGCGAAGGAACTGCGCGACGCCGACACCGCCATCCTCGTCCTCGACACGATCCGCGACCGCGATCATTTCACCGTGTACCAGGGCGATCTGAACGGGACCGTGAGGAACGATGAGGCGCTGAGCCAACTCGTGGCCGAGGCCGCCGCCGCCTGCGGCCACCCGGCGCGCATTGGAACCATTCCCCTCGGCGCCACCGACGCCGCGGCGTTCACCCGGGCGCGCCTCAAGGCCACCGCGCTTGTCGCCATGAACCCCGCCCCCGCCCGCTTCTACCACACGCGTTTCGACAGCGCGGACAATATGGACGCGGGCTGCGTCGCGATCGCCGCCGGGATCGTTGGCGAAGTCATCCGCCGCTTCGACGAGGGTGGCGCGCCGGGCTGAGGGCCAGACCGCCGCGCGGCTCAGCCGGTCCCGTTCCGGCGCTCCAGGTAGTGCGCCAGGGCCTCGCGCCAGGGCCGCATCGAGTAGCCGCTCGCCGCCTCCAGCGCGGAGGGATCCAGCACCGAATACAACGGCCTTTCGGCCCGGGACGGATACTCCGCGGAGGCGCAGGGCCGCACCGGCGTATGCACGCCCCCCATCTCCAGAAACGCGCGCGCAAATTCGTAGCGGCTGCACGCGCCGCGGTTCACCGCGTGGTAGATGCCGTAGGCGTGCGTCCTGGCGAGCGCCAGCGTCGCTTCCGCGAGGTCCAGCGTGTGCGTCGGGGAACCCACCTCATCCTCGACCACCTTCAACTCCGGGCGCGATGCCGCCGCCTGCAACACCTTCTCCACAAAGTTGTTCCCCCCGGGGCCATACAACCATGCCGTCCGCAGGATGAAGTGGCGCGGGTTCGCCACCGCCGTAGCGTGCTCCCCCGCCGCCTTGGATTTGCCATACACCCCCAGCGGCGCCAGGGGGTCCGACGGCGTGTAAGGGGTGCGTTTCGTCCCGTCAAACACATAGTCCGTGCTGAAATACACCACCGGTATATTGTGGTGCGCGGCCAGCTCCGCCACGTTCCGCGCGCCCGTTTCGTTCGAAAGGAAGGCCCCCGCCATGTCGTCTTCCGCGCCGTCCACATTGGTATACGCCGCGGCATTGATCAGGAGATCCGGACCAAACTGCTCCACGATCGGCTGTAGCGCCACCTCGTCCGCAATATCCAACTCCGGCAGATCATGGCCCTGCGCTTCCCCCGCCCGCTCAAAAACCCGCAAAAGATCGCGGCCCAGCTGTCCCCGGCATCCAAATATCAGTGTGCGCATCGATAATCCCTCAAAAAGAAAGGCATTGTATCAACTGCACGGCAAACGCGCAATGCCCCCGATTCCATTATTCAATGCAACCCCAAGAAACAGCGGCGGCCGCCATTCCCGAGGGAGGGCGGCCGCCGCGATTCGTTGTTTTGCTTGCTCAGCCGCGGCTTCGCGCCGCCCGGCGCCGGCCCAGTCCGGCCATTGCGGCCAGCGCCGCAACAAAAACCAGCAGCGTGCCGTAATCCGCCGGGAACACCGCCCCCGCCACGGGGACCGGAACACCCGGCGCAAGCCCGGCGCGCACGATGCCGCCATGGTGGATCAGGATCTCGATGTAGGCGCCATCCTCGGTCACGGTAACCGGCGCCGCCAGCCATCCGATGACCCGATCCGCGGGATACCACCCGGATCCGCGCTCGTCGGACGCGAAATAGTACAACGCCACATCGCCCGCCGCCACACCGGACGGCACGGGAATCTGGACCAGCACCGGATCCGGGTAGAGCTCCGACGGCAGCACCTGGTACACATCGCCCCGGCCCGCCAGGAACTGGCCCGCCTCCGCATCGCCGAAGACAAACGGCTCGACGGACAGCGGCGCGTTGCCCGCACCTTTCTCCGGAGCGCCCGCGCGATAGAACCGAGCGCTTGCCGCCACGGGTTCACCCGAGACCGTCGAGGCGCCCGCGTCCACCACAAACGCCCCGCCCTTGGGCGGCAGCACCTCGCCGGCAACCACAATCCAGCCGTCGTATCCGTCCGCGCCATCGGTCGCGCGCCATGCGAGGGCCTCGGCCGCCACCGGCTCGCCGCCGATCTGCGCCCAGGCGCTGCCGGGATCGATCGCATCGGTTGCCGTCAGGCGAAGCGCAATCGAAGTCTCCAAACCGATCACATGGCCTTCATCCCGCTTCTCCACGGGAAGAACGTCCTCGGGGATTGACGGTGTGCTGCCGCCGTTCCCCCGGATCGGGAGGCCCCGGTAGCCCGTTGTCCGGTTGCTGAATCCGCTCGCGCCGCACGCATTCACCGCGCGGACTTCATAGTGGTAGATGATATTCGTCACGATGAACTCGCCGGGGTTGAAGCAACCCCGGTTCACAAGCACGTAGCTTGGCGCCTTCGCCAGCGTATCCGAGAAGCGCGGGGCTTCGGACGTGCCGATGAGTTCGCGGCGGTCCGGCTCCAGCAGGGGCGCGCGGAAAACCTCGTACATCATCGTATTCGGCACCGCGCTCCAGATGAGTTCCACACGATCATCAAACACCCCGTCGCTTGCCGACAGATTTTCCGGAGTGTCCAGGGTTTCGCAGCCGAGCTGCACTATCGTGGCGGTCCGCGGGCTGTCCGCGGCGCCCGGCGCCTCCAGGCGCACCGTCCCCGTCCGGTTCGACGCGCGCGGATTCGGAGCCACCGTCACCTGAATTGCGCCGTCGTTCGTACCGTTCGAATCCGAGGTGATCGAGAGGAAATCCGCGCCCGTTTCGAGCGACGCGGTCCAGCTCAGGGTTCCCGTACCCCCGTTTTCTATCGTGATGTTGATCGCGCCACCAGCGGACCCCACCGACTGTTCCAGGGGCACCACGCGCAGCACCGGTGTGCGCGACGTCTGCACCAGCATTACGGTCTGCGGGCTGTTCGCCGCGCCCGGCGCGACGACGCGAATCGTCGCCGTCCGATCTTCCATGCTGCTGTTTTCGCTTACGCTCACCGTGATGGCGCCATCGTTCGACCCCGACGTACCCCCCGTGATCGACGCGAAGTTCGCGCCGCTCGTTACCGACGCGGTCCAATTCATGGTCCCCGTGCCCGCGTTCTGCACCTGAAAACTGGCCATACCCGCGCTCGACCCCACCGACTGGGTCTCCGGAGACACGAGCAAGACCGCTTCCTGCGCGGTCTGCGTGATGGTGACCTCCACCGGGCTGTTCGCCGCGTCAACCGATTCCACGCGCAGGCGCGCCGTGCGGTTTTCCATCGCGGTGTTCGTCTGGAACGTCACCGTGATCAGGCCCGCGTCCGTGCCGCTCGAACCGCCCGTGATGGTGGCGAAGGAAGCCCCTTCTACCACCGCCGCCGTCCAGTTCATCGACCCCGTACCGCCGTTCGTCACCGTCAGCGACGCCGTGCCCGCCGCGGATCCAATCAGCTGGCTGGATGGCGTCACTTGAAGCAGCGGCGCGCCCGCCTGCTGCGTGATAGTGACCGTGGCCGGCGCATTGAGCGCGCCCGGCGCCGTCACCGACAAGGTCGCCGTGCGCTGGAGCGCCGAAGGATTTGGAGCCACTGTCACGACAAAAGTCCCGTCGTTGGTCCCCATGCCGCCCGACGTTATGCTCGCGAAGCCCTGGCCCGTCAGCATAAACGCGTTCCAATCAAACGAGCCGGTGCCCACATTGCTCACGCGAATGACCAATTCTTCGCCCACGGCCGGGACAATGGGGTCCGATGGCGTCACCGAGAGCACCGGGGTGGCCGGCCCCTGGTTGACCGTCAAGGTTACAGGTTCGCCAGAGACATCGGGCGAAGATACAAGCAGCGTGCCGGTCCGGGCTTCTTCCAATGGGTTCGGCGCCACCGAAATCGTGATCACATCGTCATTGACGCCAACCGAACCCATATTGATCGTGATGAAATCGGCGCCCGTATCCACGGCGGCCGTCCAGTCAATCGCTCCAGCGCTTCCCGACACCGAAACGTTAAACGAAAGATTCCCGCCGCTCGGGCCAATATCGCGCACCAGTGGCGTCACGCTGAGCGTCGGCAACTCCACGAACACCGCCCGGACCGATTTGTTGGAGTCCATTTCAAGCAGCTCGGGATTCAGCGTGCTGTCGGCGTCGCCTTCCCAGCGATCGAAGCGCCAGCCATCCTCCGGAACCGCCGTCAACTCCACAATCGCGTTTGCGGTGTACAGGCCGCCGCTCGGCGACAGCGATATGCTGCCCTGGCCAGTCACGGAAGTGTCCAGTTTGTACCGCGTATCCCACAGCAGAATTCCCCTGCCGCCCGCGCCGCCATCGTTCCCCAGGACCGTGCCCACGCCGCCCGCGCCGCCGGCCACCGTTACGGCGCCGTTGGACTCGGATAGCGACTGGATCAGGATACTGCCGCCCGCGCCGCCGCCACCGCCGGAAAGATTGGATCCGCCGGGAGCGCCATCGGCCTCGATCGCGCCGTTGTTGATAATGCGCGCGGCCTCAATGATGATGACGCCGCCGCCGTTGCCGCCGAACGCGGCCACGTTCGCAAAGTTGGCCACCTGGCCGCCGCGCCCGCCGCCGCTGCCGAAGCGCGGGAACGGATACGTGTCCCGGAAGCCCTGTCCAAACGCCGACGCCGCCGAATCAAAGGATTGCCCCCCCAGGCCCCCCGTCTGCGAGCCTTGGCCGGTCGTGCCCCGTGCGCCCGCCTCGCGGTGGCCGCCGCCGCCGCCCGCGCCCGGGTTGTTGCCGTTGTTGATCTCGCCAAAGCCACCGCCGCCGCCGCCGCGATTCGCGTTGGTGCTGATCGTCCCCGCATTGCCCCAAGAGTCGCCCTGTTGTCCGATCAGGCCCGGCGCGCCGCCCTCCATCGTCCCGCCCCGGTACCCCTTGCCCGTCGCGCTGATCGAGGCGCCCGCCTCAATCGTTAGGGTCCCGCGCACCTTCAGCCGAAGCACGCCCCCGAGTGACGGATCCACCGCGCTGCCCGCGTTTCCGCTGTAGGGGCTGACCGTAAGGACGCCCCCGCTGGATATCGTGAGATTCTCCAGGTTGGGCACCTGATCGGCGGCGGACGGGTTGTAGGCCGCCGGGTCGGAGCCGCCGCGCACCTGCGACCAGAGATCCTGGACGGTGGTCTCGCCCGGCGGAGCCGTGAACGATCCGTGGCGCCCGTCGCCGAAATCAAAGCTCGGCTGCGCGTATGCGTGAAACGCCGCCGCCGCCAGAATTGCCGGCAGCAGTCGCGCCGCAACGTAGAAGCCGGGGGTCAAACGTCGCGGGAGGGGGGTACGGGGTCCCATTAGATACATCCCTTCGTGTGGCTGGCCTTGCCCGCGGGGCAAGTGGCCGGGGGCGGCGCCGGGAGCGCCGCACGTGTCCGATTCCCAGATGCGTGTGTCGGGGCGCCGGGAATGGCGCGCATCCCGTGTACTGTACAATACACGCAAGGGCTATATCCCGTAACCGGGGACAAAAGTTCCCCACGATTCATGCCGCGGCCCAGGGGCTACCACGTCGCGATGACGTCGCCCCCATGGATGCGCGCCTGGCAGGCCAGACGCTCGTTGGGGCGCAGGCGCATGTCCAGTTCCATGGCGTTGCGGGGCATCAGGTTGTCCATGCCCGACTCAATCACAAGCACGCACGTCCCACAACTCCCGGCAGCGCAACCAAATGGCACGCCGAGCACCTCGCAGGCGTCCTTGATCGCCGCGCCACGGTCCAGTTCCAAGCATTTTCCGTCGATGGTCAATCGGGGCATGTAACTCTGTAACTCCATTAAAACAAACTGTTTATGGCATCAGATGCGCGCGGCTTGGCTGGCGCCGTACCGGCCCGAGGGGACAAAAACGGGAAACGGCCCAGGCCCGCGTGCTATCCTCACGCATACAATTGCAGGGGTACTGCATGAAGGAGGTTTGGCCCAATGTCCCACCTGAAAACCTTGAGCCGGCGGCCGCGGGTGGCCCAGGAAGGCGTCACCACCCCGCTGGAATCCGCCATCATCACCGTTCTAAGCGTCGTGTTCGGACACTGGCTGAACGGCCCGCAGGTCATTCGGAATCTCGCCGCCTTCTACGCGAAAACGCCCGAATAGCTCCCGGCCGGATCACGGGCCTTATTCACCCGTTGGCGCCGCGCCCTCGTTCGTCCTGATCCGGCGCTCCAAATCCTCTTCATAGGCGTCCGACGGGGAGATATAGCGATCCTCCACGACCATGATGTGGTAGCCATGGCCGGATTGCAGGATTTCGCTCAATTCGCCGATCGGCCCGTTCCAGGAGTAGTTTTCATATTGTTCCGACATCTCGCCCTTGCCGTGCGTGCCCAGGTGGCCGCCGCGCCGCGCGCTCAGGGGATCATTGGAATAACGCAGCGCCATCTCCGCGAAACTCGCGTCGCCGTTCACGATCTTCTCCCGAATCTCCTTGATAAGCGCAAGTGCGCGCGCCTTGTCCGCCGGATCGCCCCCATCGTAGCCTATGAGGATGTGTTTGGTCGTGACTTCCGATCGCCGGGGCGTACTCTGGCCGCGCGTGATCATAAACAAGATCATGGCCGCGATCAGGACCGCCACCCCGCCCCAAACAAACTTGGCATAGTCCCGGGGCTCCTGGGATGCGTCGTCGAACTGCTGGGTCATCGTCAATTACCTCCAAATCTTCGGTATGAGGCCATCAATACGGCTAGATGGAATTCAACAGGCTGAAGTACTTCGAATAAAACGAAATGATGATGAAGCCCACCGTGGCGCCCACGGCCAGCACAATAAGCACCCCCAGGATCTTGCTCGCCACCGCCACCGCGTGACGGCCTTCTTCCAGGTGGTACTCCGAAACCTTGCGAAGCGACTGCTCCAGGTTCCCCGAATGCTCCCCCACCAGCAGCATCTCGCGCGCCACCGGCGTCAGGCTCCGGCACGGCGCAAAGGCCTCCACAAGCGTCGCGCCCTCCGCCACGCGCGGCACGGCCTTCAACAGATCCCGCTCGATTCGCGGGTCGCCCGAAATCGCCGCCGCGTTTGTAATGCACGATTTGATGTTCATCCCGCTGCCCAGCAGCAGGGAAAAGCTCCGGAAAAAGCGCGCCAGGCTGAACTTCTTGTTCACCGTGTTCAGCGGCCACAGATAATGCAGGATCAGGCTCCAGCTCCACCGGATGACGCCCAGGCGCGACAGCACGATTATCGCGGCGCAGACCAGCGCCAGCGCGCCCATCGAAAGGCCCTGAAACGCCACGTATTGCTCAAAATACGCGCCCAGGTTGAACGGTTCGCGCGCGTCGAAATTCAGCTTGCCAATCAGGCCCAGCGCAAAGGTGCCCAGGAACCACGCGGCGGTCAATTGCAGCGCCGGATACACCATCGCGCCAACGATCTTCCGCTGCATCTCCACGCGGTCCTCGTAATAGTCCGCCATGTCGCGCAGCATCACGTCCAGCCGCCCGCCGAGTTCGCCGGAATGCAGCAGCTCGATGAAGAATCGCGGAAGGTACCTCTGCTGGCGCCGGGCGGCCTCCCCGAGGGTCGCCCCGCCCCGCGCATCCTCCGCCATCGCTCGAAGCACCCGCTTCGAACGCGCATCCTTCGCGTTGTCCGCCATCAGGTCAAGCGTGCGGATCACGGGGATCCCGGCATCATAGCTCGTCGCCATCTGCCGGCACAGCGGCGCCAGATGCCGGGCAGATATTTCCGCGGTCATTAAGCCCATATACAGCCTCGTGGCGCCCGGAACAGCGTACGGCAGGCCCGGATTGCGCGCCAGTATTGAAACGCTGATTGTACCAAACCCATTCCGGGCGCGCCAATACGCCCGCAGCCGCCCGGCCGCGCCTTGCGCCGCGCGCGCGCCGCCCGGTATAAAAGTGCAAACCACAACCCCATCGCGGCACAGGAGAGCGACACCATGGGCATCGTATTGGGACTCGACATCGGCACCAGCGGCGCCAAGGCCATCGCCATGAACGAAAACGGCGAGCTCCTTGCCTCCGCCCTCGTGGAGTACCCGCTCCACGCCCCAAGACCTAACTGGGCCGAACAGGACCCCGCCGACTGGGAGCGGGCCGCCTACACCGCGCTGTCGGAACTCGCCAGCCAGGTCAACCCGGGCGACGTCAAGGGCATCGGCCTCACCGGCCAGATGCATGGCAGCGTATTCCTCGACGCCGATAACCAGGTCATCCGCAACGCCCTCCTCTGGTGCGACCAGCGCACCGCCGCGCAGTGCGACGCCATCACGTCCAAGGTGGGCGAAGCGCGCCTCATCGAGATGGTGTCCAACCCCGCGCTGACCGGCTTCACCGCGCCGAAGATCCTCTGGCTGCGCGACAACGAGCCCGCCAATTATGAGCGCGTCAAGAAGGTGCTGCTCCCGAAGGACTACATCCGCCTGCTTCTCACGGGCGAGTTCGCCACCGACGTGGCCGACGCCTCGGGCACGCTCCTCTTCGATGTGAAGAACCGCCGCTGGCACACCGAACTCATGGGGCTCCTCGGCATCGACACGGATTTCATGCCGCCATCCTTCGAGGGCCCCGAAGTGACCGGAACCCTCACCGCCGCGGCGGCGGCCAGGACCGGCCTGCCCGCGGGCATCCCTGTGGTGGCCGGCGGCGGCGACCAGGCCGCCAACGGCGTGGGCTGCGGCATCGTCCGCACCGGCGTCATCTCCTCGTCCCTCGGCACCAGCGGCGTGGTCTTCGCCTTCGCCGACGACGTCAGCACCGACCCCGGGGGCCGCGTCCACACCTTCTGCCACAGCGTCCCCGGAAAGTGGCACGTCATGGGCGTCATGCTCAGCGCCGGCGGCGCCCTCCGCTGGTACCGCGACGCCCTCTGCCAGGTCGAAGTCGAAGCGGGCCGGGAAAGTGGTAAGGACCCCTACGAATACATCACCGCCGAGGCCGAGAGTATCCCGATCGGCGCCGAAGGGCTCCTCTTCCTGCCCTATCTCACCGGCGAGCGGACCCCCCACAAGGACCCCGACGCCAAAGGCGCGTTCATCGGCCTGTCACTCCGCCACACCAAGGCCCACATGACCCGCGCCGTCCTCGAAGGCGTCGCCTACGGCATGCGCGACAGCCTCGAAATCATGCGCGGCATGGGCGTGCCCGTGCGCGAGGTCCGCTGCTCCGGCGGCGGCGCCCGCAGCAAACTCTGGCGCCAGATGCTCGCCGACACCGGCAAGGCCCCCATGGTCACCATCAACGTCGACGAAGGCCCCGCCTACGGCGCCGCCATCCTCGCCAGCGTCGCCGCGGGCATGTACAAGACCGTGGAGGAGGGCTGCGACAACATCATCAAGGAGATCAGCCGCCTGGAACCCAACAAAGCCGCCGCCGACGCCTACGACCCCTGGTTCTCCGAATACCAGGCGGCGTATGGGGCGCTGGCGCCGCGGTTTAAGGCGCTGGCGGGGCTGTTGGGGTGACTCTCAAGAATGCGCATACCTTGATAGAGAGCAAAATACTTTCATTGCATGATTAGCTTAATGTCTCTATAGGGGTACTCAGCCGCATAGCAACGCTGTCCGGTCTGATAGTCCCGAGAACCGGTTTACGGTTGCCACTGAGAAGGCTTGGGTCGGTAGCCTTAGTATTTGACCCCACCTCGTGAAGAAACAACTGGCAGATGGACATTCCGGGTTGAATACAGATAGGTACTTCGCCCACGTTGGTAATCTCCAGAGTCAAGCATCCGGTGAATCCGGGGTGTACGCCTGTCGCAGTTGCGATGATGAGGCCTCTTCGCCCCCATTTGGACTTGCCGATCACGTAACCCGCCAAGTCCTTGGGAAGTCTGATCCACTCCAAAACGGCTCCCAACACAAACGCGTTCGGATGCAACACAAAGTCCTTGCCGAAAGGGACGTAGTGAGACTTCGTCAATTGATTCTCGTTTGGACTGGCGTCGTCAGGCTCCAAGACCTTCAAGTATGGTACAGTTGTATTGCGCATTGTGCTGATCCAAGTGCCAAGGCGAAGGTCTATTGAAGCAGATCCGCTTTTGCGCAATGCGGCGATATCCGGCTGAGGAGTGATTACGAGCGGATCTGCACCTGATTCACAGGATTCCAATCGATCTGCAATGATGTCTGCCTTAATAATCATTGGTTAGCCTGCAATCGACTCTCGATTTCTAGAACTTCAACGTTCTTCAGCACCAACTCTTTAAGCACACAGGAAGTGTCATTAATTTGAGGCAGTTGGGCCCAAAGCTCAGGGTCTTGGTATGCCAGCCATGCGGCATTTAAAATATTGGATAGTAGGATGGATGACCTCGCTGGTACCGCCAAGCGTTTGTACGACTGGTAGATTTCAGATGTCTTGGCAGGGTCTGGGCACGGGATCTTTGCTCCTGAGATTATACTGTCCGCATCCTGGAGTAGGTCGTCGATGATTTTCTCGACTGCTGAATCCGCAGCAGTCTGCATGTAGTCGACCTGTGCGCCGCTTTGAGTGAATAGTGAATCGTAATTTGACGGAGAGGTAGAGCCGTACTTCTGCATTGCCAACATTAGATACTGCGCCCGGACACGGTCCAAAGGGTACATCGGGCTTCGACGCGTAGAACCCGGTGCAACGAGATACGCAAAAGCATAGAGGTACGACTCCCCGAATATCCGGACTCCTACGAAATCGCAAAATATTTCTTCCGCTTGCCTGAATGCAGAATCGCGAGCAGGAGCCCATGTTCTTTGAGCGAACATATCACTGCCAAGTTCAGACTTTTGAATACTTATCTCCGAGTAGTTTTTCGTATATTCGGACCAAGTATTTCTAATGTACTCCAATACACCATCGGTTAAGTTTTCGGAATACTTTATTTGGTCAACTTTCTTATTCCATATGGTGTGTCCGAGTTCGTGGCCGGCGGTCGGAAGAAGGAGTGGGTTCGAAGATTCAGATGCGGGTAATCCAATTAAGACGAATTCGCTGAATGAAGCATTGTCGATATATGTATATGGCGAAAACTCCCATTCTGAAGACAAAACAAGTCTCGTATCGGGCCCCAAGATCTGTCGTGCAATCCGGAGGACAGGGCCGTACACTTCAAACGCATTGCGAACATTTGTAGCCCTTAACAAAAATCCTGCATATGGATGGTATCGCTGGAGTAGTGCGGTCGATGCTTTACAGGCGGCATCGATAACCAAGGGGTTGCTGGACTCGTCCAGCGATTCAAGGTTCACAATGTGCTTGCTAACGTCGTCGCATAGTATCTCTAGTGCATCCAAAGAGTGCGTGTATGGAAATGTTGAACTCTTGAGTCTTTCTAACTCTTCAAGAAAAACTTGGAGTCGCTGAATCGCGAAGTCACGAGATGTGAACATCGGAATCGAGCTTACCTACGATTCGGGTGCGTAGGCCCCATTTCGTGGACTCTAAGCAAGTAGTTTGAAGTTGCTATTGAGAACGCGGCGCAGAAATCTCGAAGTTGCGGAAGTTGTTCGGCTTGTTTGTTTGTAACGCTATCGCTAAGGCGGGCGATTATTTTTCTCGCTTCCTCCGCCAAGACATTTACAGTGGTAATAGGACTTCCAGTCTTCGACAGGGAAATGGCTTTGTCGAAAACTTCCAAGGTTCCAGGCATCACGAACATATGTTCGGCTGAACGCGCATTGGACGCATCCACAGTGCCTCCCAAGAAGTCTACTAGTTGCTCAACTGGCCGGAAGTCCGTTGCCTTACCTGCGATGTGTCTGTCTATCGCCGTCGCTGCCTGAGAAGCTAATAGGCTTAGCTCTGGGCCGATAGTTGTAAGGTTGTTGTGCACGCCAACGGTTGCCATACCAATTCTCCCTTTGATAGAAAGCTGACAGTTACTGTACGACTCTGATCAAGTAGTGGCAGAATGCGCATTGTTTGTCAACTTATAATATGGTGCTTTGTACCTCATCTTCTCCAATTCGACATCCACTTTGCAAACCTTGGTATTGTCACGTCTCAAGACCAGTTAATAGCGGACCCACATGTTGTACACAATCGGCTACTATGCCGCATATATTGTACCATGTTCTTGTTAAGCAACTCTTGTAAAATACTAAAACCTTACATACTATAAAATTCTCGCATTTCTTGCCAGCCTTTGCTGCGAAGAAAACGTCTTCCATTTTTTCCAGATATGTATTCGCTCAATACGCGTCTATTGCTCGTATGCAACTTGCTTGCTGGAATGTCAACAAATAAATCGCAGTGTTCAAGAGAGATTTGAAATTTCGTAACACTTTAGCCGTATGAAGTAGCGCCAGCCCATTCTTGTCATGCCGCGACACTACGACGAGAGCGCGCAAGGCTGGGAGCGCAGGCGTCCCCGCCTGCAATGCACCGGAGGTGCATGGCGCGTTTGCAATATCGACGCACTTGATCGGCGAGAGAATTGGAGCCGGACTACCGCTGATTAGCAGACTCGCGCCTCCGGCGCGTTGCGGGCGGGCCGCCC